>DASTGG010000262.1:0-6391 GCA_035719385.1 Usitatibacter sp. | reverse complement strand
CATGCCCGGCCTCATCCGCAGCCAGGAGCGCGCCAAGAAGGTCAACGATTCGCAGTTCATGAAGGACATCCGCGCCGAGATCGAGAAGCGCGGCGCGATCGTGCTCTCCGACGCCTGGTTCGCGGGCTCACGATGCTGGCGCCGGCCGCTTCCCACATGTTGGCGAACGTGGGGCCCGCCGCGCGCAGCTTCTTGCCCTTCATGTCGTTGGGATGCACCAGGCAGCCGCCCTTGGCGGCCACGCCGCCCGCGAACCAGGCGTCGGAGAGCACGATCGCGCCGCGCTTCTCGATCTCGGCGCGGATGTCCTTCATGAACTGCGAATCGTTGACCTTCTTGGCGCGCTCCTGGCTGCGGATGAGGCCGGGCATGAGGGTCGCGCTGAAGACCGGCACCTTGCCGCTCGCGTAATCCAGCGGGAAGAGCGTGATGTCGAGCTGCCCGTTGACGATCGCGTTCCACTGGTCGTTCGGCTTGAAGAGCGAGGCGCCGGGATAGACCTGGACCTCCAGGCCGACGTTGGCCGCCTTCGCCTCCTTGGCGATCATCTGCACCATGTCGTCGCGCACGTCGCCCTTGCCGCCGGGGAACTGGTGGGACGCCCTCAGCGTGACGTTGGCCGCGAAGGCGGAGGCGCCGAGCACGCCGGAAACGAGCATGGCGAGCGCGCCCATCCAATGGGAAGTCTTCATTCTCTCTGTCTCCTCGAATCGTTGTAGGGATCCGGCTCGAACGGCCGGATGATCGCAGTTTACCTTGGGCGCGGGAAACGTCGCGCAAACGGCAGCGGTGGTGTATATTGGCTCGGCAGAAAACGCCCTATAAATCAAGGCAAAAGAACGAAATTGTGAAGCGATTGCGAAGATTCCTCGTGGCGGTTGCCTGCGCCGGGCTGGTCGCGCTCGTGTGCGGCGCGGCCGCACCCGCGCCCGCCGCCGCCGCGGACGAAGAGAAGATCACCGTCAACTTCGTCAATGCGGACATCCAGTCGGTCATCAAGACGATCGGGCAGCACACCGGCCGCAACTTCATCCTCGACCCGCGCGTGACCGGCACGGTGAACATCGTCTCGGAAAAGCCGGTCTCGAAGGACCTGCTCTACCAGATGCTGCTCTCGACGCTGCGCGTGCAAGGCTACGCGGCCGTCGAGGGCGACGGCTTCACGAAGATCGTCCCGGAGGCCGAGGCCAAGGCGAGCGCCGGGCCCGTGGGCCCGCAGGCCGCCCGCGCCTCGGGCGACCGCATCGTCACCGAGGTCTTCGTCCTCCAGCACGAGAACGCGGTGCAGCTCGTGCCCGTGCTGCGCCCGCTGGTGACCGCCAACAACTTCATAGCGGCCTACCCGAACAACAACGCGATCGTCATCACCGACTACGCCGGGAACGTCCAGCGCATCCGGCGCATCATCCAGAGCATCGACACCGCCACGCAGAGCGACGTGCAGATCGTGCGGCTGCAGAACGCCTCGGCCATCGACATCGCCAACATGCTGCAGCGCGTGGTGCCCGAGATGACCGTCTCGCCCACGGCGCCCGGCACCACGCCCAAGGCGGCGGTAGCGGTCGATTCGCGCACCAACGCCCTGCTCGTCCGCGCCGACAACCCGCAGCTCATGGCGCGCATCAAGTCGCTCGCCCTCGGGCTCGACGCGCCCGGCGCCGGCGGCGGCAACATCTACACCGTGTTCCTGCGCAACGCGGAAGCCGCGCGCATCGCCGAGACGCTGCGCGGCCTGCTCTCGGGGAGCGAATCGACGCGCACCACCACCGTCAGCACCACGCCCGCGGGCAACACGGCGACGCAGACGACGGCCTCGACGAACATCGGCGGCACGGCGCCCGGCCCCGTCGCGCCGGCGCCCAGCTCGATCATCCAGGCCTATCCGCCGACGAACTCCATCATCATCACCGCGCCGGAGCCGATGTACCGCAGCCTGCGGCAGGTCATCGACACGCTCGACCAGCGGCGCCACCAGGTGTACGTGGAAGCGCTCATCGTCGAGGTCTCGACCGGCAAGGCGGCCGAGTTCGGCGTGCAGTGGAACGCGGGCCGCGACATCGGGAGCGGGCAGACCGTCTTCGGCGGCACCAACTTCAGCACCACGACCAACTCGAACATCTTCGGCGTGCCCGCCGCGATCGCGGGGGCGGGAAACCCGCTCGCCGCGGTCGGCACCGGCCTCAATCTCGGCCTCATCCACGGAGACCTCACGATCCCGGGCACCAACATCGTGGTGCCGAACCTGCAGCTGCTGGCGCGCGCGCTCGAGGGCGACTCGTCCGCCAACGTGCTGTCGACGCCGAACGTGCTGACCCTCGACAACGAGGAAGCCAAGATCGTGGTCGGCCAGAACGTGCCCTTCATCACCGGCACCTTCACGCCCACGGCGGGCAGCGCGAGCAACCCGTTCCAGACCATCGAGCGCAAGGACATCGGCCTCACGCTGCGCGTCACGCCCACGGTCTCCGAGGCGGGGGCCGTGAAGCTCAAGATCTTCCAGGAAGTCTCGACCGTCACGCGCGACAAGGCGCTGGTGCAGTCGGCCGACATCATCACGAACAAGCGCTCGCTCGAATCCACGGTGCTGGTCGACGACGGCCAGATCGTCGTGCTGGGCGGGCTCATCCAGGACGACCAGCAGGCGGCGCTCGACAAGGTGCCGCTGCTGGGCGACATCCCCTACCTCGGCTCGCTCTTCAAGTACGAGACGCGCAACCACAAGCGCACCAACCTGATGGTGTTCCTGCGCCCGGTGGTCGTGAAGGACGAGAACGCGGCGCGCTCGCTCACCGTCGACCGCTACGACTTCATCCGCAACCTCCAGGGCGACCTGCGCCTGCCGCCCAACGGGCTGCTGCCCGCGGGCCAGGTGAAGCAGCTGCCGCCGCTCGATTCCCTCGAGGGGCAACCGCTCGGAAAGTAGGCCCGCCCTGTCCACCGCCATGACCGCACCGCTCCCCCGCACCGTGAACCCGCAGGATCTCGACGCGCAGGTCGTGCGGCTGCTTCCGTACCCCTTCGCGAAATCGAAGGGCGTGCTCGCGGCACGCATGGCGGGCGCGGCGATCGAGGTGTGGATCCGCCCCTATCCGCAGGCCTCGACGCTCGCCGAAGTCAGGCGCATCGCCGGCAAGCCGTTGCGCGAGGTGCTGCTCACGCCCGAGGAATTCGAGCACTGCCTCGCGCTCGCCTACACGCGTGAGCCCTCGGCGGCCGAGACGATCGTCGAGGACCTGGGCGAGTCGGTCGACCTCGCCAAGCTCACCGAGCAGCTCCCCGAAGTCGCGGACCTGCTCGAGACCGAGAACGACGCGCCGATCATCCGGCTGATCAACGCGCTGCTCACGCAGGCCGTGCGCGAGGGCGCTTCCGACATCCACCTCGAGATCTTCGAATCGCGCGCGCTCGTGCGCTTCCGCGTGGACGGCGCGCTGCGCGACGTGGTCGAGCCGCGCCGCGGGCTGCACCCGGCGATGGTCTCGCGCATCAAGGTCATGGCCTCGCTCGACATCGCGGAGAAGCGCCTGCCGCAGGACGGGCGCATCGCGCTGCGCGTGGCGGGCCGCGCCATCGACGTGCGCGTGTCGACGATCCCGACCGCCAACGGCGAGCGCGTCGTGCTGCGCCTGCTCGACAAGCAGGCCGGGCGCCTCACGCTCGACGCCCTCGGCATGGCGGCCGCCACGCGCGACGCCATCGACGAGCTGATCCACGCCCCGCACGGCATCTTCCTCGTCACCGGTCCCACGGGCTCCGGCAAGACCACGACGCTCTACTCGGCGCTTTCGCGGCTCGACCGCAAGACGCGCAACATCCTCACGGTCGAGGATCCGATCGAGTACGAGCTCGACGGCGTCGGCCAGACGCAGGTGAACCCGCGCATCGAGATGACGTTCGCCCGCGCGCTGCGCGCCATCCTGCGGCAGGACCCGGACATCGTGATGATCGGCGAGATCCGCGACCTGGAGACCGCGCAGATCGCCGTGCAGGCCTCGCTCACCGGCCACCTGGTGCTCGCGACGCTGCACACCAACGACGCGCCCGGGGCGGTCACGCGCCTCATCGACATGGGCATCGAGCCGTACCTGCTCGCCTCCACGCTGAACGGCGTGCTCGCGCAGCGGCTCGTGCGCAAGCTCTGCGCCGAATGCCGCGTGCCCTACGAGCCCGATGCCGTCGAGCGCCGCGTCTTCGGCGCCTCGCCGCCCGAGCGGCTCTACCGCGCCGTGGGCTGCGGCGCGTGCAATTTCTCCGGCTATCGCGGCCGCACCGGCATCTACGAGCTGCTCACGGCGGATGATGCCCTGCGCCACCTCGTCCACGACCGGGCCGCCGAAAGCGAGCTGCGCGAGCGCGCGGTGGCCGGCGGCATGATCCGCCTGCGCGACGACGGGCTGCGCTGGGTGCGCGAGGGCGTCACGTCGCTCGACGAAGTCCTGCGCGTCACGCGCACCTGAGGCAAGCCGCGCCAGACAGCAAATGCCGGGATTCCGCTACCAGGCGTACAACGTCGAGGGCAAGCTGCACCGCGGCGTCCTCGAGGCCGACAGCGCGCGCCAGGCGCGCTCGATGCTGCGCGACCAGGGGCTCACGCCGCACCGCGTGGACGTCATCGCGGCCAACGATGCCGCCGGCGCGCGCATCCGGCCGGTGTCCCTGTCGCACACGCAGGTCACGCAGCTCACGCGCGGGCTCGCCTCGCTGCTCGAGGCGGGGCTCACGGTCGAGCAGTCGTTCAATGCGCTCATCGAGCAGGCCGAGAGCGAGCGCGTGCGCCAGGTGCTCGCGGCGCTGCGCGGCGAGGTGCTCGCGGGCAACACGATCGCGAAGGCGCTCGCCGCTTTCCCGGGCGCATTCCCGGAGCTGTACCGCACGCTCGTGGCGGCGGGCGAGGCTTCGGGACAGCTCGCGCGCGTGCTCACGAAGCTCTCCGACTATCTCGAGGACCGGCAGCAGCTGCGGGCGAAGCTCGCCCTGGCGCTGGTCTATCCCTCCATCGTGCTCGCGGTGGCGGTCTTCGTGGTGGGCGCGCTGCTCGTTTATGTCCTGCCGCAGGTCGTGCAGGTCTTCCAGCACGCGCACCAGCAGCTGCCGTGGCTCACGCGCGCGCTGATCGCGCTCTCGGGCTTCCTGCAGGCGACGTGGGTGGGCTGGCTCGTGCTGGCCGCGGCCATCGTGCTCGCCCTGCGCTTCGCGCTGGCGCGCGCCGGCTCGCGCGCGGCGATCCATCGCGCGCTGTGGCGCATGCCGGTCCTCGGCCGCGTGCTGCGCCACCTCGACGCCGCGCGTCTCGCCTCCACGCTCGCGATCCTCGTCGGCAGCCGCGTGCCGATCCTGCAGGCGCTCGAGGCCGGCACCGGGGTGATGACGCTCGTGCCCATGCGCGAGTCGCTCGCCACGGCCGCCCGCGGCGTGCGCGAAGGCATGGGCCTTTCCCGCGCGCTCGCGGCCACGCGCGCCTTCCCGCCCGTGATGGTGCACCTCATCGCCAGCGGAGAAGCGAGCGGGCGCCTGGACGAGGCGCTCGAGCGCGCCGCGCGCCAGCAGCAGAACGACATCGCCACGCGGCTGGCGGCCTTCGCGGCGCTCTTCGAGCCGGCGATGATCCTCGCCATGGGCGGCGTGGTGCTCACGATCGTGCTGGCGATACTCTTGCCGATATTCCAATTGAACCAGCTGGTGGGACGATGAATGCAATCATTGGGCTGACGAGGCGGCGCGCAGGGTTCACCCTGATCGAGGTCCTCGTGGTCGTGGCGATCCTCGGCATCCTCGCGGCGATCGTCGTGCCGCGCATCATGGACCGGCCGGACGAGGCCAAGCGCGTCGCCGCCAAGGCGGACGTCTCGGCGATCGTGCAGGCGCTCAAGCTCTACCGCCTCGACAACGGCTTCTATCCCTCGACCGACCAGGGCCTGCTCGCGCTCGTGCAGCGTCCCGCGGCCACCCCCGTGCCGCCCAACTGGAAGCAGGGCGGCTACCTCGAGCGCCTGCCCCGGGATCCGTGGGGCAGCGACTACCAGTACCTGAACCCGGGCGTGCACGGCGAGATCGACGTCTTCAGCCTCGGCGCCGATCGCGCGCGCGGCGGCGAAGGCAGCGGCGCGGCCATTGGGAACTGGGAGTAGCGTGATCGGGCCCCGGCCTTCGCCGGGGCGCCCGCGCCCTGCGAGACGCGGGGGCGGCTTCACCCTGATCGAGGTGCTGGTGGTCGTGGCGATCGCGGGCGTGATCGTGGCCGTCGCCGCGGTGAACCTCTTCCCGAGCGACGTGCAGATCGCGCGGCGCGAGGCGGCGGAGGTCGCGCTCGCGGTGGAGCACGCGCGTGACGCGGCGTGGTTCGGTGGACGCCCGACCGCCGTCACGCTGGCCGACGGGCGGCTGCGCGAAT
>DASTGG010000261.1:0-11110 GCA_035719385.1 Usitatibacter sp. | reverse complement strand
CCCGGCCTGGTCGAGCGACGAGGCGAACGCGACCATGCCGTGGCGCGAGACGCGCCCGTACGTGGCGCGCAGGCCGCACGTGCCCGTGAGCGAGGCGGGCTGGCGGATGGAGCCGCCCGTATCGGTGCCCGTCGCGCCCGGCGCGAGCAGCGCCGCCACCGCCGCGGCCGAGCCGCCGGAGCTTCCGCCGGGCACGGCGCGCTCGTCCCACGGATTCCTCACCGGGCCGTAGAAGGAATTCTCGTTCGACGAGCCCATGGCGAACTCGTCCATGTTGGTCTTGCCGAGGATCACGGCGCCGGCGCGGTCGAATTGCTCGATCACGTGCGCGTCGTACGGCGAGACGAAGCTCGAGAGCATCTTCGAGCCGCAGGTGGTGAGCCAGCCGCGGGCGCAGAAGAGGTCCTTGTGGGCGATCGGCACGCCGGCGAGCGGGCCGGCCTCGCCGCGCGCGATGCGCGCATCGGCTTCGCGAGCCTGGGCGAGCGTCCTCGGCGCGTCCACGGTGATGAAGGCGTTGAGGCGGCCGTTGTAGCGCTCGATGCGGTCGAGGTATGCCTGCGCGGCCTCCACCGCGGAAATCTTGCGCCCGCGCAGCGCCCTTGAAAGTTGCGCGAGGGTTTGCTGGTGGATCACGTCAGTCGATGACCTTCGGCACGAGGTAGAGGCCGTCCTCGACCTGCGGGGCGACCGCCTGGAAGCGGCTGCGCTGGTCGGCCTCGGACACGCGGTCCTCGCGCAGGCGCTGCGCCAGGGACTGCGGGTGGGACATGGGCTCGACACCGGTGGTGTCGACGGCGCGCATCTGGTCGATGAGCGCGAGGATGCCGTTCAGCTCGGCGCGCAGCCGCTCGACGTCGGCCTCGCCGACCTCGATGCGGGCGAGCCGGGCGATTCGCAGGACTTCTTCGTGGGACAGCATGGGGAATGGGCCGCGCCCCTCTGAAAAGGGCGCAAATGCGAGCTATTTCCGGGCTATTATAGAGGCCCCCTACCGCGGGGCGCATGCCGCGCGCTGAAACACTTTACGGATCAAGATGTTCTCTTTCGTTTCGAAGTACTTCTCCACCGATCTCGCGATCGACCTCGGCACGGCCAATACCCTCATCTACGTGCGCGGCAGGGGCATCGTGCTGGACGAGCCGTCGGTCGTCGCCATCCGCCAGGAAGGCGGCCCCAACGGGAAGAAGACCATCCAGGCGGTCGGCCTCGCGGCCAAGCAGATGCTCGGGCGCACGCCGGGCAACATCACGGCCATCCGCCCGATGAAGGACGGCGTGATCGCGGACTTCACGATCACCGAGCAGATGCTCAAGTACTTCATCAAGAAGATCCACGACAGCCAGTGGTTCCGCCCGAGCCCGCGCATCGTGATCTGCGTGCCCTACGGCTCGACGCAGGTCGAGCGCCGCGCGATCAAGGAAAGCGCCATCGGCGCGGGCGCTTCCCAGGTGTTCCTGATCGAGGAGCCCATGGCCGCGGCCATCGGCGCCGATCTTCCCATCGCGGAGGCTACCGGCTCGATGGTGGTCGACATCGGCGGCGGCACGACGGAAGTCGGCGTGATCTCGCTGGGCGGCATCGTGTACTCGGCTTCGGTTCGCGTCGGCGGCGACAAGTTCGATGAGGCGATCATCAACTACATCCGCCGCAACTACGGCATGCTGATCGGCGAATCCACCGCCGAGCAGATCAAGAAGCAGATCGGCTCCGCGTTCCCCGGCAGCGAGGTGCGCGAGATGGAAGTGAAGGGCCGCAACCTCGCCGAGGGCATCCCGCGCTCCTTCACGATCTCCTCGAACGAGATCCTGGAAGCGCTCACGGACCCGCTCAACTCGATCGTGTCCGCCGTGAAGAGCGCCCTCGAGCAGACGCCGCCGGAGCTCGGCGCGGACATCGCCGAGAAGGGCATGGTCCTCACGGGCGGCGGCGCCCTGCTGCGCGAGCTCGACCGCCTGCTGATGGAGGAGACCGGGCTTCCGGTGATCGTGGCCGACGATCCCCTCACGTGCGTGGTCCGGGGCTCGGGACGCGCGCTGGAGGAGATGGACAAGCTTGGAACGGTCTTCACCAACGACTAGGTCCAGCCTTTCCCGGAGTCTGGCCTCCAGGCCATGACATGATTCGCGAGCCGCCTGCGTTCTTCCACCGGGGGCCGTCGCCCCTCGCACGGCTCACCTTCTTCACGATCTTCGCCATCGCGCTCATGATCGCCGACCACCGCTTCCATGCGCTGGAGGCGGTGCGCATGTCGCTCACGGTGCTCGCCAACCCGATCCAGCAGCTCGCCGGCGCGCCCGCGGCCGCGGTGCGGCGCATGGGGGATTACTTCGCCAGCCAGGACCGGCTGCTGCGCGAGAACCAGGAGCTCAAGGCCAAGGTGCTCGAGCAGTCGGCCGCCGCGCAGGAGGCGAAGCTGCTGCGCTCGGAGGAGGAGCACCTGCTGTCCATGTCGCCGGGCCGCAGCCGCTACGCCGAGGGCGGCATCATCGCGGAAGTGCTCTACACCGCGCGCAACCCGTTCGTGCGCAAGATCGTCGTGGACAAGGGCCTCACGCAGGGCGTCAAGGCCGGCATGGCGGTGATCGACGGCGAGGGCGTGGTGGGACAGATCACCGCCGTGGGCACCTTCACCAGCGAAGTCACCCTGGTCACCGAGAAGGACCAGTCGGTGCCGGTGATGCTCGTGCGCAACGGCCTGCGCGCGGTCGCGGTCGGCTCGGGCAAGGACGGCTCGATCGACGTGCCGTTCATGCCGGTGTCGGCGGACGTGCAGAACGGCGACATGTTCGTCACCTCGGGCATCGACGGCACCTATCCGCCGGGGCTCGTCGTGGCGAAGGTGACGAGCGTCGAGAAGAACGCGGCCTACGTGTTCGCCAAGATCGTCGCCACGCCCGTCGCCGGCGTGGAGAACCATCGCTACGTGATGGTGCTGCCGGCGCCGGCCGCCGGGCCGCCGCGCCCGGAGTCGAAGGGCGAGGAAAAGAAACCCGCGAAGGATCGCGGCACCCGGGGGCGCCGCTGATGCGCCCGGCCGACCTCACGCCCGTCGCGCGCGACGTCATGAAGATGCCGGCGAGCGCGAGCCTCATCTTCTTCTCGCTGCTGGCGGCCTACCTGCTCGATGTCCTGCCGTGGGCCGGCACGTGGCTGCTCGCGCGCCCGGATGTCGTGCTGCTGGTGCTGATCTTCTGGACGGTGCACGAGCCGCGCGCCGTGGGCCAGGGCGTGGCGTTCATGGTGGGGCTGCTGATGGACGTGAGCGATTCGATGCTGCTCGGCCAGCACGCCATCGCCTACGTGCTCGCGGTCTATGGCGCGCAGGTCTTCCGCCTGCGCATCCTGTCGTTCCACCTGTCCGAGCAGACGCTGCACGTGATCGGCCTCACCCTCGCGGCGAGCATCACGATGCTCGCGCTGAACCTGCTGCTCGGCGCCGATTTTCCGGGCTTCGCCTTCTTCGTGTCCCCCGCCGTCACGGCGCTGCTGTGGGCGCCGCTCAGCCTGCTGCTGTACTCGCCGCGGTTGAGGAGGCGGCGCGGGGAGGCGGCGACATGATGCTCGGCCAGGCGCTGCGCGACCAGCAGCGCGAGCTCACGGTCTTCCGCAACCGCATCATGCTGGGCGGCTTCCTGATCCTCGTGGCGTTCGGGCTGCTGCTCGCGCGCTTCACGTGGCTGCAGGTCTTCCAGCAGGAGTACTACCACACGCTCGCGGAAGCCAACCGCATCTCGGTCGTGCCGGTGGTGCCCAACCGCGGCCTCATCCTCGACCGCAACGGCCAGGTGCTGGCGGCCAACTATTCGGCCTACACGCTCGAGGTCACGCCCAGCAAGGTGCCGAACCTCGAGCGCGCCATCGACGAGCTCGCCACCGTGATCGACGTGGCGCCGCGCGACCGCCGCCGCTTCCGCAAGCTGCAGGAGGAGAGCAAGAACTTCGAGAGCCTGCCGATCCGCACGCGCCTCACGGAGGAAGAGGTCGCGCGCTTCGCCGTGAACCGCTTCCGCTTCCCCGGCTTCGAGATCAAGGCGCGGCTCTTCCGCTCCTACCCGCAGGGCGAGGTCGCCTCCCACGCGATCGGCTACATCGGCCGCATCAACGACGCGGACCTCAAGCGCCTGGACGCCTCCGGGGTCGCCAACAACTACAAGGGCACGGACCACATCGGCAAGCTGGGCATCGAGGGCGCGTACGAGAAGGAGCTGCACGGCGTGACGGGCTCCGAGCAGGTGGAGATCGACGCCGGCGGGCGCGCCATCCGCGCGCTCTCGCGCAACGAGCCGATCTCGGGCAACAACCTCGTCGTCACCCTCGACCTCACGATGCAGAAGATCGCCGAGCAGGCCTTCGGCGACTACAAGGGCGCGCTCGTGGCGATGGATCCGAAGACGGGCGAGGTGCTCGCGCTCGTGTCGCGCCCGGGCTTCGACCCGAACCTCTTCGTGGACGGCATCGATCCCCAGAACTGGGACGCGCTCAACAACTCGCCGGACAAGCCGCTCAACAACCGCGCCCTGCGCGGCCAGTACCCGCCGGGCTCGACGATCAAGCCGTTCATGGCGCTCGCCGACCTCGAGTACAAGAGGCGCTCGCCGGAGTACTCGATCTCCGACCCGGGCTTCTACTCGCTGCCCGGCGTGGCGCACCGCTATCGCGACTGGAAGAAGGGCGGGCACGGCAGCGTGAACCTGCACCGCTCGATCGTCGTCTCGTGCGACACGTACTACTACGGCCTCGCGACCGAGCTCGGCATCGACGCGATCCACGCCTTCCTCACGAAGTTCGGCTTCGGGCAGCCCTCGGGAATCGACATCGAGGGCGAGCTGAAGGGCCTCGCGCCGTCGCAGGAATGGAAGATGCAGCGCTTCCGCCAGAAGTGGTACGCGGGCGACACGGTGAGCGTGGGCATCGGGCAGGGCTACATGCTCGCCACGCCCGTGCAGCTCGCGGCCGCCACGGCCATGATCGCGAACGGCGGCATCCCCGTGAAGCCGCACCTGCTGAGGGCGGTGCAGGACGCGAAGACCCAGGAGCTGCACAGGACGATCTTCAGCGGCTCCGGCGGCGAGCCGGTCACCGCGCCGAAGAACATCGACTTCGTGCGCGCGGCGATGGCCGACGTGACCAAGCCCGGCGGCACGGCGGCGCAGGCCTCCGCCGGCGCGCCCTACTCCATCGCCGCCAAGACCGGCACCGCGCAGGTCGTCGGCATGAAGCAGAACGAGAAGTACGACGAGAAGCGCATGCGGCGCGAGCACTGGGACCACGCGCTCTTCATCGCCTTCGCCCCCGCCGAGGACCCGAAGCTCGCGATGGCGATCCTGGTGGAGAACGGCCAGCACGGCGGCTCCACCGCCGCGCCCATCGCGCGCAAGGTGTTCGACTACTACCTCCTGGGCAAGAAGGACGAGAGCAAGCTGCCCGAGCCGAAGGACGACGACGTGCAGGACGAGGAACATGATTAGCCGCGCCTTCGAGTTCCTGTCGCGGCGCATCGACGGCCCGCTCATGGCGGCCCTCGCGCTCACGCTCGCCCTGGGGCTGGTCGTGGTGTACTCGGCTTCGGGCGGAGGGTCGCTCGACCGCGTGCTCGGCCAGGCGCGCAACCTCGCCGTCGCCTTCATGGCGCTGTGGATCTTCGCGCACATCCCGCCGCAGACGCTGATGCGCCTCGCCCTGCCGATCTACCTCGTGGGCCTCGCCCTGCTCATCGGCGTCGCGCTCTTCGGCGAGGTGCGCAACGGCGCGCGCCGCTGGCTGAACCTCGGCTTCACGAGCATCCAGCCCTCGGAGATCATGAAGATCGGCGTGCCGCTCGCGCTCGCCTGGTATTTCCACCGCCACGAGGAGGCGCTGCGCGTGCGCGACCATGCGCTCGCCGCCCTGCTGCTCGTGGTGCCGGTGGGGCTCATCGCCCGCCAGCCGGACCTCGGCACGGCGCTGCTCATCTCCGCCTCGGGCTTCTTCGTGATCTTCCTCGCGGGCCTGTCGTGGAAGATCATCGCCTCCCTGGCCGTGGCCGGCGGCGCCAGCGTGCCGCTCATCTGGCCGCTCATGCACGACTACCAGCGCCAGCGCATCCTCACGATGCTCGATCCCATGCAGGATCCGCTGGGAGCGGGCTACCACATCATCCAGTCCACGATCGCCATCGGCTCCGGCGGCGTGCTCGGCAAGGGATGGCTCAACGGCACGCAGGCGCAGCTCGATTTCGTGCCCGAGCGCTCGACCGACTTCATCCTCGCCGTGTTCGGCGAGGAGTTCGGCCTCGTCGGCAACGTCGTGCTGATCGTCCTGTACCTGCTGATCATCGCGCGCGGCCTCATGATCGCGGCGAACGCCTCGACCGTCTTCTCGCGGCTCGCCGCGGGCGCGATCACGCTCACGTTCTTCACCTACGCGTTCGTGAACATGGGCATGGTGAGCGGCATCCTGCCGGTGGTCGGCGTGCCGCTGCCCATGATCAGCTATGGCGGCACGGCGCTGCTGTCGATCCTGGCGGGATTCGGCATCCTCATGTCGATCTCGACGCACAAGCAGCTGGTGTCCAGTTGATCCGCGCGGCCGTGCTCCTCGCCCTGGTGGCGCTGCTCGCCGGCTGCGGCACGCTGCGCAAGCAGGAGTCCGCGGCCGGCGGCAAGTACTACCAGGACGACGGCCCGCCCGAGAGCGTGCCCGACGGCCTCGCCGACCTGCCCGACGCGGTGCCGCGGGACGAGCCGTTCCACAAGTACGCCAACCGCCCGTACACCGTGTTCGGCCGCACCTATGTGCCCGTGGTGAACAAGGACGCGTACAAGGAGCGCGGCCTCGCGTCCTGGTACGGCCGCAAGTTCCACGGCCAGAAGACTTCCTCGGGGGAAACCTACGACATGTTCGCGATGACCGCCGCGCACAAGACGCTGCCCATCCCGAGCTTCGCGCGCGTGACCAACCTCGAGAACGGCAAGTCGGTGGTCGTGCGCATCAACGATCGCGGCCCCTTCCACTCCAACCGCATCATCGACCTGTCGTACGCCGCGGCGAAGAAGCTCGGCATCCTCGGCAAGGGCAGCGCCATGGTCGAGGTCGAGCGCGTCTTCGCCGGCATGCCGGCGCAGCCGCCGGTGCAGGCGAAGGCGCAGCCGCCATCGCCGCCCGCGCCCGAGGCCTCCGCCATCGAGAGCCCCATGGTCGCGAAGGAAACGAACGGCCTGTGGCTGCAGCTCGGCGCGTTCGGCAGCACGGAGAGCGCCGAGCAGTTCCGCGAGCGCCTCGCGCGCGACCTTTCGGTGCGCCAACCCATCCAGGTCGTCACCCGCGACGGGCTTTCGCGCGTGCGCCTGGGCCCGTTCCGCACCCTCGAGGAAGCGGCGGCCGCCGGCGACAAGGTGCGCGAGGCGCTCGGATTCGCCCCGACCCTGGTCGAGCACTGAGGTCCGCCTTGCTTCGCTTCCTGCGGCCGTTTCTCGCGTGGCTCCTCGTTGCCGCCTTCCCGCTGGCCGCGTGCGCGCAGGTGCTCACGCCGCCGCCCATCGCGGCGAAGGCGTTCGTGCTCGTGGACCTGCTGAGCGGGCAAACCCTCGCCGCCGCCGCGCAGAACGACCGCTTCCAGCCCGGCTCGCTCACGAAGCTCATGACCGCGTACGTCGTGTTCGCCGCCATGCGCGACGGCAAGCTCGATGCGAACGCCACCGTAGCCATCGCGGAGAGCGCGACGAAGGCGGGCGGCGCGCGCATGTTCGTGACCGCGGGGAGCGCCGTGCGCGTGGACGACCTGCTGCGCGGCATGATCGTGCAGTCGGCCAACGACGCCACGCTCGCGCTCGCGCAGGCCGTGGCGGGCAGCGAGGCGGCGTTCGTCGAGCGCATGAACCGCGAGGCGGCGCGGCTGGGCCTCACCGGCACCCACTACGCCAACGCCACCGGCGAGCCCATGAAGGACCATGAGGTCACGGCGCGCGACGTGGCCTTGCTCGCCGCGGCGCTGGTGCGCGATTTCCCCGACCAGTACGCGCGCTTCTCGCAGAAGGAATTCACGTACAACGGCATGACGCAGTCGAACCGCAACCGCCTGCTCTGGACCGACCCGGCGGTCGACGGCCTGCAGACGTCGTTCACGGAAGCGTCCGGTTACGGGCTCGCGGCGAGCGCACGGCGCGGCGAGCGCCGGCTGGTGTCCGTGGTCGTCGGCGCGCAATCGGACGGGCTGCGCACCGCGGAGACGCAGAAGCTGCTCAATTTCGGCTTCCAGGCCTACGACACGCGCCGCGTGTTCCGCAAGGGCGAGCCCGTGTCCGAGCCGCGCATCTACAAGGGCACGCAGCCCACCGTGAAGCTGGGCTTCGACCACGACGTCTGGCTCTCGCTGCCGCGCGACCGCTTCACCGGGCTCTCCGGCCTGATCCAGATGCGCCAGCCGTTCGTGGCCCCGCTTGCCGCCGGGGAGAAAGCGGGGATAATGAAAGTCACCCGCGACAACGCCACGGTGGCGGAATACCCCGTGGTCGCCCTCGAGGACGTTCCCGTCGCCGGCTTCCTCTCCCGCGGGTGGGACACCCTCAAACTCCTGTTTCGCTGAGCCCATGACCAACATCGCGCATTTCAACGGGCAGCTGATGCCCCTCGACAAGATCGCCATCTCGCCGCTCGACCGCGGCTTCATCTTCGGCGACGGCGTCTACGAGGTGATTCCCGTGTACGAGGGCGTGATGATGCGCGGGCGCGAGCACTTCGAGCGCCTGCAGCGCTCGATGGACGAGATCCGGCTGCAGAACCCGCACACCGCGGACGAGTGGCTGCGGCTCGCGGGGGAGCTGCTCAAGCACCATCCCGGCAACCAGTCGGTGTACATCCAGGTGACGCGCGGCGTGCCGCCCAAGCGCGACCACGTGATTCCCAAGGGCGTGAAGCCCACCGTGTTCATGATGTGCCAGCCGCTCGCCTCGCCCTCGAAGGAGGCGGTGGAGAACGGCGTGGCGTGCGTCACCTCGCGCGATTTCCGCTGGGAGAAGTGCCACGTCAAGTCCACCTCGCTGCTGGGCAACGTGCTCGCGCGCCAGATCTCGGCGGACGTGGGCGCGACGGAGACCATCCTGCTGCGCAACGGCGCGGTGACCGAGGCCTCGTCGTCGAACGTCTTCGTGGTGAAGGACGGCGTGGTGGCCGCCTCGCCGCAGGACAACCTCATCCTGCTGGGCATCACCTACGACCTGCTCACGAAGCTCGCCGCCGAGGGCGCCATCAAGCTGGAGATCCGGCCGATCCCGGAGGCCGAGCTGCGGAACGCCGACGAAGTCTGGCTGTCCTCCTCGACGAAGGAGGTGCTCGCCGTGACCACCCTCGACGGCAAGCCCGTGGGCAACGGCAAGCCCGGCCCGGTCTTCAAGCGCATGCACGCGCTCTTCCAGGACTACAAGGCGAAGCTGCGCGCCCGGGGCACCGTCGCCGCTTGAGCGGCCGCGGTCCCGCCCCCATATTCCGGGGATGAATCCGACCATGAGCCAGCAGGACAATCCCCAGCCTTCCCTCCTCACGTTCCCGTGCGTCTTCCCGATGAAGGTGATGGGCCGGCGCGAGGACGGCTTCGCGCAGATGGTCTCCGAGACCGTCATGCGCCACGCTCCGGACTTCCATCCCGACACCATCGAGATGCGCACGTCGCGCAACGGGCGCTACCTGTCGCTCACCGTCGTGATCAATGCGAAGTCGCGCGAGCAGCTCGACGCGCTGTACGTCGAGCTCTCCAAGCATCCGATGGTGGTGATGGTCCTGTGATGGCGCGGCGCCTGGGGCTCGTCGCGTACGAGCCGACATGGCGCGCGATGCAGGCGTTCACCAGCCGCCGCGACGAGTCCACGGCCGACCAGCTCTGGCTCGTCGAGCATCCGCCCGTCTTCACGCTGGGCCTCGCCGGCCGGCGCGAGCACCTCCTCGCGCCGGGCGACATCCCCGTCGTGCCCACCGATCGCGGCGGGCAGGTGACCTACCACGGCCCCGGGCAGGCGGTCGTGTACCTGCTGCTCGACTTGCGCCGGCGCCGCCTGGGCGTGCGCGACCTCGTGAGCCGCATCGAGCAGGGCGCGATCGATCTCCTGGCGCGTCATGGCGTCGAAGGAGTCCGGCGCGCGGGCATGCCGGGCGTGTATGTCGGCGAGGCCAAGATCGCGGCCATCGGCCTGCGCGTCGCGCGCGGCTGCTCGTACCACGGCGTCGCGCTCAAC
Organism: Usitatibacter sp.; assembly: GCA_035719385.1. GTDB lineage: Bacteria > Pseudomonadota > Gammaproteobacteria > Burkholderiales > Usitatibacteraceae > Usitatibacter. Next base: position 902 of record DASTGG010000261.1, on the reverse strand, counting down.
GTGGACATGGACCTCGAGCCGTTCACGCGCATCGACCCGTGCGGCTATCCGGGGCTTGCGGCCACGCAACTGGCCGACCTCGGCGTGCGTGATAGCATTGGTGCGGTGCAGCAAGGACTCGCGGAAACTCTTGCGCGCACCCTCGACTGATCGCCCATGGCCGACCCCGACCACAAGATCCAGCAGAAACGCAGCCTCAAGACGGCGCGCATCCCGATCAAGGTCGTGGAGTCGGCGCCGCTGCGCAAGCCCGAATGGATCCGCGTGCGCGCCGGCTCCGGCGAGCGGTTCGGCGAGATCAAGCAGATCCTGCGCGAGGCGAAGCTGCACACCGTGTGCGAGGAAGCGTCCTGCCCGAACATCGGCGAATGCTTCGGCCACGGCACGGCGACGTTCATGATCATGGGCGACCTGTGCACGCGCCGCTGCCCCTTCTGCGACGTCGCGCACGGGCGGCCCGGGCCGCTCGATCCCGAGGAGCCGCGGCACCTGGCCGAGACCATCGCGCGCATGAAGCTGCGCTACGTCGTCGTCACGAGCGTCGACCGCGACGACCTGCGCGATGGCGGCGCCGGGCACTTCGTCGATTGCATCCGCGCGGTGCGCGAGGCCTCGCCCGCGACGCGCATCGAGATCCTCACGCCCGACTTCCGCGGCCGGCTCGACCGCGCCCTCGACGTGCTGCAGGCCGCACCCCCGGACGTGATGAACCACAACCTCGAGACGGTTCCGCGGCTGTACAGGCAGGCCCGTCCCGGCGCCGATTACGCGCATTCGCTGCGGCTGCTCGCGCAGTTCAAGTCGCGCCATCCCGGCGTGCCCACGAAGTCGGGGCTCATGCTGGGGCTGGGCGAGACCAACGAGGAGATCCTCGACGTGATGCGCGACCTGCGCGCGCACGA
>DASTGG010000260.1:0-43997 GCA_035719385.1 Usitatibacter sp. | reverse complement strand
GCGCTGGGTGCCGCCTACCTCGCCGGCCTCGCCACCGGCTTCTGGCGCGACGAGGCCGAGATCGCCTCGCTCTGGGCGCGCGAGCGCGTGTTCGAGCCGGCAATGCCGCACGACCGCGCCCGGGAGCGGCTGGCGCAATGGAAACGCGCGGTCGCGCGCTCCCGCGACTGGGCGCGCGATTAGGCCGCTTCGGGCGCCTGCGTCACCAGGAAGTGCTCGCGGTAGTGCTTGAGCTCCGCGATCGACTCGTACACGTCGGCGAGCGCCTCGTGCTTGCCCTCCTTGGCGAAGGCCTGCACGACGTCGGGACGCCAGCGCTTCGCGAGCTCCTTGAGCGTGGACACGTCCACGATGCGGTAGTGGAGGTAGGCTTCGAACGCGGGCATGTAGCGCGCCATGAAGCGCCGGTCCTGGTGCACCGTGTTGCCGCAGAGCGGCGCGAGGCGCTCTCCCACGATCGGCTTCAGGAACTCGACCAGACGCGCCTCGACCTGCTCCTCGGTGAACGAGGAAGCGCGGACCTTGTCGACGAGCCCGGACTTGCCGTGCGTCGACTTGTTCCACGAGTCCATGGCATCGAGCACGCTCTCCGGCTGGTGCAGCACGAAGACCGGCGCCTCCGCGATGGTGTTCAGGTCCGCGTCGGTGACGACCATGGCGACCTCGAGGATCCGGTCGCGCTCGGGAACGAGGCCCGACATCTCCATGTCTATCCAGACCAGCGGGGTCTTGTCTTGCGCCTGTGCCATAGAATCCGCAGTTTTCCAGGGACGCCGATTTTAGCTTGAGCCCTACTTCGTTCGCTTCGATCTTTTCGGTCTTCGTGGTCGCGGCCCTGGCCTGGCGGCTGTGGCTCGGCCTGCGGCAGTCGCGCCACGTGCGCCTGCATCGGGACGCCGTGCCCATGGAGTTCGCGGCCCACATCCCGCTCGAGTCGCATCGCAAGGCCGCCGATTACACGTTGGACAAGCAGCGGCTCGGTTTGATCGAGACGGTGGTCGTCGACGGCCTCGTGCTCCTCGCGCTCACGCTGGGCGGAGGGCTCGCGATGGTGGACGGCGCCTCGGAGCGTCTGTTCGGCGACGGCAACCTGCGGGAGCTGGGAACGGTGTACGGCGTGCTCGCGCTCGGCACGCTCGCGAGCATGCCCTTCGATGCCTGGCGCACCTTCGTGATCGAGGAGCGCTACGGCTTCAACCGCATGACGCCCGCGCTCTTCGTCGCCGACCTCGCGAAAGGCGCGCTGCTCGCGCTCGCCCTCGGCACGCCGCTGCTCCTCGCGGTCTTCTGGTTCGTCGACCGCGCCGGCAACCTGTGGTGGCTCTACACGTGGCTCGCGTGGATCGCCTTCACGCTTTTGATGGTGACGGTCTTCCCGCGCTGGATCGCGCCCCTCTTCAACCGCTTCACGCCGCTCGAGGAGGGCGACCTGCGCCGGCGCATCGAGGCGCTCATCGCGCGCTGCGGCTTCCGCGCCGAGGGCCTGTTCGTGATGGACGGCTCGAAGCGCTCGAGCCACGGCAACGCCTATTTCACGGGCTTCGGCAAGACCAAGCGCATCGTCTTCTTCGACACGCTGATCGAGCGCCTCACCCCGCAGGAGATCGAGGCGGTGCTCGCGCACGAGCTCGGCCACTTCGCGCGCGGCCACATCCCGAGGCTGCTCACCGTGCGCTTCGCCCTGGCGCTGCTGCTGCTCGCGATCCTCGGCTGGCTGTGGCGCACGCCCGCGTTCTACGAGGCGCTGCACCTTTCGTCGCCGCACATCGGCGCGCTGCTCGCCGGCTTCGCCCTCGTGATCCCGGTGTTCACCTTCCCGTTCCAGCCGCTCGCGAGCCTCATCGCGCGCCGGCAGGAGTTCGAGGCCGACGCGTTCGCCGCGCGCCACGCCTCCGCCGAGGACCTCGCGAGCGCCCTCGCCAAGCTCTACCGCGACAACGCCTCGACCCTCACGCCGGATCCGCTGCATTCGCTCGTGTATGATTCGCATCCCCCGGCGTCGATCCGGATCGCCCACCTGAGGGACGCCACTCCCACCTGAGCGAGGACTCCCATGAACGAGCTCGCGCGCAAGAAGTGCAAGCCCTGCGAAGGCGGCGTCGCACCCCTCGGCCCGGAGCAGGTGAAGCCCATGCTGAAGGGGCTCGATGGCTGGGGCCTCGAGGGCGGCATGATCGCCAAGACGTACAAGTTCGCGAACTACTACCAGACGATGGCGTTCGTGAACGCGGCGGCGTGGGTGTCGCATCGCGAGGACCACCATCCCGACATGCTGGTCGGCTACAACCAGTGCAAGGTGAGCTACGTGACGCACGCGATCGGCGGGCTCTCCGAGAACGACTTCATCTGCGCGGCGAAGCTGGACGCCCTCTTCGAGATCTGATGACCACCCGGCGCGAGCGCTCCGAATCCGTCGTCATCGAGGGGCGCGTCATCGCCGATTTCGGCCGCGAGTTCCTGGTCGAGTTCGCCGACCGCCGCCAGGTAGTGTGCACGCGCAAGGGCAAGCGGCAGGACGCGACCTGCGGCGACTTCGTGGAAGTCCGCATGACGGGCAGCGCGCAGGGATCGATCGAGCGCATCGGCACGCGCCGCAACCTGCTCTACCGCTCCGACCAGTGGCGCGAGAAGACGCTCGCGGCGAACGTGGACCAGGTGATCGTGCTCCTCGCGCCCAAGCCGCCCTACAACGAGGCCTTCCTGAACCTGAGCCTCGTGGCCTGCGAGGCGGCTCGCATCCCGGTGGTGATCGCGATCAACAAGTGCGACATGCCCGAGCACGTCGAGGTGCGCAAGTCGCTCGAGCCCTACGAGAAGATCGGCTACACGGTGCTGCCGTATTCGGCCAAGTTCGACATCGACCCCCTCAAGCCGCTCCTCGAGAAGAAGATGAGCCTGCTCGTGGGCCAGAGCGGCATGGGCAAGTCGCGCACGGTGAACGCCCTCGTGCTGAACGAGGTGGCGCGCGTGGGCGAGCTCACCGCCTCGCTCGAGACCGGCACGCACACCACGACCTTCTCGCGCATCTACCGGCTGGACCGCGACACGGCCATCGTCGACACGCCGGGCTTCCAGTCCTTCGGGCTGTTCCACCTCACCGAGGACCAGATCGGGGAGGCGATGCGCGAGTTCCGCCCCTTCCTCGGGCGCTGCAAGTTCAACGACTGCGCGCACCTGAACGAGCCCGGCTGCGCCGTCATCGAGGCCACGCAGCGCGGCGCGATCTCCTCGCCGCGGCTTTCGTTCTACCAGGTGCTCATCGAGCAGCATCGGGACCTGCACGAGCAGCATCCCGAATGGTCGCGGTGATCAGCGACCGATAGCCACGGGTATGCGCCGGCGGCCGAACTGGCGCTTCATGTCGAACGAGTCGAAGCGCCCGGGGATCGCCGTGCCGCAATCGGGGCAATGCCCCTCGGGCGTGATGCGGTAGGCCTCGATGCGGTGCCAGTCGCGCACGATGAGCTTGCCCTCGCACTTCGGGCAGAACGTGGTGCCGCCCTCGCGGTCGTGCACGTTTCCGGTGTAGACGTAATGCAGCCCCTCCTCAATCGCGATCCGGCGCGAGCGCGCGAGCGTGGCGGCCGGCGTGGGCGCGAGGTCGGTCATCTTGAAGTCGGGGTGGAACGCGGTGAAGTGCAGCGGCACGTCCGGACCGAGCTCGCGGAAGATCCACTGCGACATCGCGCGAACCTCCTCCGGCGAATCGTTCCTGCCGGGAATGAGCAGCGTCGTGATCTCGAACCAGACGCCCGTCTCGTGCTTGAGGTACTTGAGCGTGTCGAGCACGGGCTGCAGCCTGGCGCCCGTGAGCTTCACGTAGAACTCGTCGGTGAAGCCCTTGAGGTCCACGTTGGCCGCATCCATGACCGAATAGAACTCGCCGCGCGCCTGGGGCGTGATGTAACCGGCGGTCACCGCGACATTGAGGATCCCGGCCTCGTGGCAGGCGCGCGCGGTGTCGATCGCATACTCGGCGAAGATCACGGGGTCGTTGTACGTGTACGCGACGCTGCGGCACCCCGATTCCGCGGCGGCGGCAGCGATGGCTCCAGGCGTCGCCTGGTCCATGAGACGGTCCATGTCGCGCGACTTGGAGATGTCCCAGTTCTGGCAGTTCGCTACGGCCAGGAAAGGTGCCAGGTAGGAATGATCCTGGTCCTGCACCTCGAGGTTGTAGACGTGGCCGGAATGCGGCACACGCCCCACGTGACGCAACGGCACGAGGAAATACGCATCCGTTTCGCGCCAAGCCGAGCGTTCCGGCCGCGTGTCGAATCCGGCATCGAAGCGCTTGCGCAAGTACTTGACGATGTACACCTTGCGCTGCGAGACGGTGCGGCCTTCGATCTGCTTGGTCGGCGCAGGCGTGTGCTCGAAATAGGTCGGCAGCAAGCCGAGGTGCAGGCCGGCCTCGAACAATCCGAGAGCCAGCCGCTCGGATACCGTGATGGCGGCCGCATGCGACGCGGTTCGATGGCCGTCGCCCGCGAGGTATCCCTCCAGGAACGCGCGAATCACCGGCAACGGCGACTCCAGCAAAGGCGGTGGCGCTTGCTTGTTGCGAGCACCCCGTCCGCATAGCGCTTCGAACAGCCGCGCGATCGAGGTGCTTCGAATCTCCACCGTAACCGTCGTTCTGCGCGAGACGATCAGCGGCCGAGCCTCGAACACGTCGGTGAGGAGCCGGGCGGTCCGCGCAACCAGATCCTGCTCGTGCGGGCCGAAGCAAAAAGAAAGCTGGAACGAGTTGGGCCTGCCCGGGTGCTTCGTGATCGAGCCCTCGGCGCAGAAGATGCCGAGCAGCCACGCGAGGTCTTCGGTCAGCGGGAGGGATTCGGGGACGCCGCGCCCTCTTTCGCCGAGGAAACGCACCCGTCCATTGTCCGTGGCGAGGGTGACCTGCCGCATCTCGGCCGTCTCCAACGAGTCACCGTGCGCCATCTGGCTTCGCAATTTGCGCACGTAGGTCGGGTGGTATCCGAGCGCTGCGCCCACTTGGCCGGACGTGCCGTCCATGCGGAGCAGATCGACCAGGCGCGCCGTGTCGATGCGGCGCGGCCGTGCCGCATGCGGCGCGCGCTCGAGATGCGACAGCCACTGCTTCGCCCGGATGGTGACTTCTCTCGCGCCCGGCTGGCGTTTGGGCACGACGAGGTAATGATCGGTAGTGAGCTCCTCCGCGGGGATCTTGCGAACGGTGCCCAGGTCCGAGCGGTGCGCAGCAAAGATGCCATGATTGGGCGTGGCCCGGATCGGGGGGCAGCAAGCTGCCCGCAGCGAGATCAGGTCTCCGTCGTACGGGCGGGCGAAAACCTTCGTGACGGCCGTGCGCCGCGCATCGCGCGTCCACACCTCCAGGTTCCTGGGAAAACCGACACTGCCTTCGCCGAGGGATCCCTTTTCCGGACAAGCTTCGAACAAGTCGGCGATCCGGCGCATGCCGTCGCTCGTCGCGATCCACGTTTCCGGACTGAAGCAGAACTTGCACGCGAGGTTGCATCCGGCGGTCCCGAACGAAAGCACCGCGCTGCCGGGCAGGAAGTGGTTGAGCGGCTTCTTCTCGATGGGATCGACGCAGAAGCCGGACGAGCGGCCGTACGTCGTGAGCACCATCCGGTCGCCCACGCGCGCGCGCACGAAGCAGGCGCCGCGCTGTCCTTCGTGCAGCTTGCAGTCTCGGGGACAGAGGTCGCACTGGATGCGGCCGTCCTCGAGCTTGTGCCACCAGCGGCCCGGATGGAACGTGCCCTGCAGGTCCGCGGGAATGCGTGCGGTCATTTGAACTTCTCGACGGTGTAGCGCGAAAGCCGCATCGACGGATGCCAGAAGCGCGCCGGAAGTCCCGCCTTGCGGCGAAGCTCCGACAGGAATTCGAGCGGGTCGGCCACGCTCTCCCACACCTGCGGCAGGAACGTCGAGCGCGCTTGCTGGAACTCGAGGTAGACGCCGTCGATGCCGGGCCGCAGCTTCGAGACCGCGTCCGCTTCGCTCGCCACCGCGATCGGCTCGCGCGCCGAGAGCACCGACACCTCGATCTGCAGCAGCTCGCGCTCGCAATGCGATACCGGCGGGAACCGCGGATCGCGATAGGCGGCAGCGCGCGCGTTGTGCGCGACGTCGTCACCGAGGATGCGATGCGCGTCCACGGTCCCGATGCATCCGCGCAGGTCGCCCTCGAGCTTGAGCGTCACGAAGCTCGCGCCGACCTCGCGCAACCATTCGTGCTGCCACGGGCCGAAGCGGAAGTCTTCCTCGCGGACGATCGCCTCGCGCGCGATGCCGAGAAGCACCGGCCCGCGCGACGTGCCGGCCAAAGGATGGGCGCTATCGGGCATCGGCGGGCTCGTTGAAGGCGAAGGCGCCGTAGCCCACGACGCGGCCGCGGTCGCCCGCGGTGTCGCCGGAGTTGCGCAGGTCCACCTGCTCGGGCACGAGGCCATGCGCGCGCGCGGCGCGCAGCAGGCCGTTGATCGGCGCGCAGCCGCACGCTTCCTCGGGCACGAGGCGCGGCTCCAGGTGCAGGATCGCCTCCGCGGTGTCGCGGTCGCGGGCGCGCGCGGCGTCGTACGGCAGGTAATGGGAAAGGTCCGAGCTCACGACGATGAGCGTCTCCTCGCCGCCCCAGAGCAGGTCGAAGAGCTGCGCCATCTGCGCGGACGATGCGTCGCCCACGACGACGGGCACGAGCGAGAAGTCGCCCAGCACGGACTGCAGGAACGGCAGGTGCACCTCGAGCGAGTGCTCCATCGCGTGCGCCCGGTCGCTCACCTCGGCGAAGGGCAGCGAGCGCAGCGTGCCGATCGCTTCCTGGTCGAGCGGCACGGGGCCCAGCGGCGAATCGAACGCACCCACCGACGGAATGGCCACGCCGTCGACGTACACGCGATGCGCGGGCCCCGCCAGCACGACACGCCGCACGCGGCCGCGCAGCGGCTCCAGGCGCGCGTAGATCGTGGCCGCGATGGGCCCCGAATACACGTAGCCCGCATGGGGCGCGATGATGGCCTTCGGCGCGCGGGCGCGCGCGGGCGCCGGCCCGGCATCGGCCAGGTAGGACGCCACCTCGGATGCGAGGGCGGACGGTTCACCGGGATAGAAGCTGCCAGCCACGGCAGCGGGACGAATGGCAGGCATGGAAACCTCCGTTAGGGACGGAGATGAGGCCAGCCTAGCACTTTCTCAACGGGCTCAGGCGAGGGTGACGGGCACCTCCACGCGCCCCGCGCGCTCGTGGCGCGCCGTCACGGTGAGCGCCGCCCCGGGCATGGCCCGAACGGTCCATTCGCACTGGCCGCGGTCGCCCGTGAGGTCGTTGTTCGGCAGGAACGCCTGGAGGGAGGGCTTGCTGGCGCGCCCCTCGAGCTGCGCGCCCTCCACGCGGCGCTTGCCCGACACCAGCGCCGCCCCTTCCGGCAGGGCGATCTCGTAGATCACGCCGCGCACCACCTTGCGCTCGAGGGCACGCTTGGTCACGTAGCTGGGCAGGTAGCCCGTGTTGTGCACGGCAAGGCGCACACGCCATGTGTCCTCGCCCAGGCGCTGCACCTCGGTGCTGAACACCTCCAGCCTGGGCGTGGTGAGCGCCTGCCACGCGAGCCATCGTGGAAAGCGCTTCACCTCGCGCTCGCGATACTTGACCGGCGGGTTGCGGAACACCTCGAGCTTGTTCCAGCCGCCCAGCTCGACGGGTCCGAGCTGCGGATGCTCGAACGGGTACCAGGAGACGTACCCGTTCCCGTCCAGCTCGCGGTCGCTCCAGCGCAGCAGCTTGAGGTCGTCCTCGGGCGGGTGCTCGCGATACCACTCGATCCACTTGTAGCTCTCGACGCCCGCTTCCTTCACCGGCGCCCAGATCTCGACCGTCCAGAAGAACTGCCCCAGGTGCTCGTAGATCCAGTCGAACCCGCCGGTGATCACCTGCTTCGGGTGGTACTTGAAGTCGTGGAAGATCGAGAGGTACGGATACCCGGTGATCTCGCTCGCGCGGGTGCCGAACGACTTGTAGAGCCACAGGTCCTCGGCAGGCATGTTCTCGTCGGGCTCGCTCGAGAACGGGCGCAGGATCACGCCGCTGTGCGTGTGGAAGCTCACGCCGCCGCAGATGTTCGCGTGGCCGGTCACGAAATCCACCACGGCGCGCACTTCCGGCTCCGAGGCCGGATAGGGGCCGGCGCCGACCTGCTGGTACTCCTGCCGCCAGCCCGCCGGGAAGTTGCGGTTGAGGTCGAGGCCCTGCTTGTCGCGGTTGAGGCGGATCTGGACGCCGTCGTAGCCCTCGAGCGTGCCCTCGGGGAGGATGCGCCAGTACTGGCCGCCCGCCTCCGCCGGGTCGCGCGGGATCATGAGCCGTGGGTCCTCGGGGTGCGCCTTGTACGCGCCGTTCGGGTCGGGGATGCGCATCGACAGGATGCGGCCGTCGCCGTCGACGTCGCCGACGTTGAGCCCATCGACCGGTTCCTCGTCGAAGGGATACGGGCGCGTGGACGAGCGGATGAACCGGGGCTTGTCGGCGAGCGCCCATTCCGCGCCATCGGGATTGATGCGCGGGCAGATGTAGAGCACCCGCGTATCGAGCAGGCGCGTGATGTCGGCGTCGCTGCCGTAGCCCTTCTCGAGCGCGTCGAGGAAGTGAAGGCACGCGGTGGAGGCGGTGAGCTCGGCGGCGTGGATGTTGCCGTCGACCCAGAACGCCGGCTTGTGCGCGGGCTCGCCGGTCTCGCGGTTGGTGGCCGCGACGACCCAGATGTCGCGTCCCTCGTAGCTGCGTCCGATGCTCTCGACGGCGAAGAGCGAGGGGCGCGAAGCGGCGAGCTCCCGCAGCAGCCGGGTCAATTCGTCATGGCGGTAGAAGCGGTCGTAGCGCAGGTCCATTTTTCTTCTGTCGCTTTTGCCCTAGAAGATCCACAGCCGCTCGGAAGGAAAGTCGAGCCAGTAGTCGCCGGGAGCGAGCGCCTCGTGGCTGTACGCGCGCAGCGCCATCGCGCCGCGCCGGAAGAGGTGCTCCCACCGGTCGCCGAGGAACATCGACGTGGATAGCGCGAGCTGCAGGCGGTTGCCTTCGCCGCTGTCCACCACGCGCACCTGCTCGAGGCGGATCACGCCCTGGCCCTGCGGTGCCTCGCCGATGAGGCGCCCCCAGAGCGACCAGCCTTCGCCTTCGAGCCGCGCCGCGCCTTCGCGCACTTCCGCGACGCGCCCGTGCACGCGGTTGTTGCTGCCCATGAATTCGGCGGTGAAGAGCGTGCGCGGCGCGCCGTACATCTCCTGCGGCGTGCCCTGCTGCTCGATGCGGCCGTTGTTCAGGAGCAGGATGCGGTCCGACATCGCCATCGCCTCGCTCTGGTCGTGCGTGACCACGAGCGCCGACAGCCCGAGGCGCACGATGAGCTCGCGCAGGAACGCGCGCGCCTCCTCGCGCAGCTTCGCGTCGAGGTTCGAGAGCGGCTCGTCGAGCAGGATCACCGGCGGGTTGTACACGAGCGCCCGCGCGATCGCGACGCGCTGCTGCTGGCCGCCCGAGAGCTGGTGGGGGAAGCGCGCGCCCAGCTCCGCCAGCCCGAGCTGCCCGAGCACCTTGCGCACGCGCTCCTCGACCTCGCCCTTCTTCACGTTGCGCAGGCGCAGCCCGTACGCGACGTTCTCGTGCACGTTCTTGTGCGGCCACAGCGCGTACGACTGGAACACGAGGCCGAGGTGGCGGTCCTCGGCCGGCAGCTCGATCGCCTTCGACGAATCGAAGACGGCGCGGTCCTCGATCAGCACGCGGCCCTGGTGCGGCACCTCGAGGCCGGCCACGGCGCGAAGCAGCGTGGTCTTGCCGCTGCCCGAGGGGCCGAGGAGCGAGACGACCTCGCCGGGGGCAAGCTGCATCGACACGCCCTTCAGGATCGGGTTGTCGCCGTAGCGCAGGTGCAGGTTCTCGACGGTGAGGACAGCCATGGAAGACTCCGTCAGTCGCGCAGGCGCACGCCGAACCGGAGCGCGATGCCCAGCCCGATGCCCACGAGGATCACGTTGATGAGCGAGAGCGCGGCGACGATGTCGATGGCGCCGCCCTGCCACAGGGACACGAGCTGCGCGCCGATCACCTCCGTGCCGGGCGCGAGCAGGTAAACGGCGGTCGAGTACTCGCGCTCGAAGATCATGAAGACGAGCAGCCACGAGCCGAGCAATCCGTAGCGGATGAGCGGCAGCGTGATGTCGCGCGAGACGCGAGCGCGCCCCGCGCCCGCGCTGCGGCCGGCCTCCTCGAGCTCGGGGCTCACCTGGAGCAGGGACGACGAGATGAGCCGCATGCCGTACGCCAGCCACACGACCGAGTACGCGAGCCAGACGCTGAAGAGCGTGGAGCGCAGCGGCGTGAGCGGCGGGAAGAACAGGAAGACCCACAGGAACGCGAGGCCGATGAGCAACCCGGGAACGGCGCGCGGCACCAGCACGAGGTAATCGACGAAGCGCGACCAGCCGTCGTTGCGGCGATGCGTGGCGAAGCCGATGGCGGTGTAGCAGATCACGGTCAGCAGCCCGCCCACGACGCCGATGAGCACGGTATTCCAGATGGCGCGCATCATCGTGGGCTCCGCCCAGACGCTGCGGAACTGCTCGAGCGTGAGCACTTCGGAGAGCGTCACGCCCTCTCCCCAGTTCGTCACGAAGGCGCGCAGCGCGATGCCCGAGAGCGGCACGAGCACCGAGGTGAAGATCCACAGGCCGATCAGCGCCATGGCGAGCCACTTCCAGCGCCCGAGCGGCAGCTCGCGCAGTCGCCCGGCCTTGCCGCGGATCGAGGCGTACTTGCGGGCGCTCTTCAGCAGCTGCCGTTGCAGGAGCACGAGCGGGAACGTGACCGCCACGATGCATACCGCGACCGCCGCCATGAGGTGGTAGGACGGCACGCCGAGCTTGTTCGTGAGCTTGTAGAGGTACGTCGAGAGCACGAGGATGCCCTCGGGGTCGCCCAGCACCAGGGGCAGGCCGAAGAGCTCGAAGCCGAGGAAGAACACCAGCACCGCGGCAAAGAGCAGCGACGGCATGATGAGCGGCAGGCTCACGGTGAGCGCCACGCGGAAGGGCGAGGCGCCGGACACGCGCGCGGCCTCCTCGACGTCCGACCCCAGGTTCTTCAACGCCGCCGAGGCGTACACGTACACGTTCGGCACGTGCGTGAGGCCGGCGATCGTCGTCATGCCGAGCAGCGTGTAGATGCCCCAGGGCGCCCCGCCGAAGAGCTCGCGCGCCCACACCGTGTAGAAGCCCACCGGGCCCGCGGAGACCACGTAGCCGAAGGAAAGCACCATCGGCGAGACGAAGCTCGGCACGAGCAGCAGCGGCTCGATCCAGCGCCGTCCCGCCAGGTCCGTGCGCTCCATCACGAACGCGAGCAGCGCGCCCAGCGGCACGGCGATGAGCGTCATGCCGCCCGCGATCAGGAAGGAGTTGCGGAACGCGGACCAGAAATCGGGATCCGCGAAGATGAAGCTGTAGGCGCCGAGCCCGAAGTCCTTCTTCGACTCGAAGAACGGCGCGTTGAGGACGCTCTGGTAGAGGATCAGCGACAGCGGCGCGAACACCGCCGTCGCCGTGAGAAGTATGGTGATGGCGCGCGGGAGCGTCTCGGACGCAGCGGCGCGCGTCGTCACTCGCCGCGCCCCGTCACTTGCCGGCCTGCAGCATGGACTTCCAGTGACCCAGGAAGTCGAGGCGCTTCTTCGGATCCAGGTAGCTCACGATCTCGGGCCCGAGCGGAATCGGCTTGAGCGCGTCGCCGTACTGCTTCTTGAGGGCGCCCGCGGTGTGCTCGCCCTCGATGTCGTCGCGGATGGCGAAGAGCTCGGCCTTGTCCGAGAGGACGCGCTGCCCGCGCTGCGACAGCAGGTAATCCACGAACACCTTGGCGGCGTCGGGGTTCTTCGCCTTCTTGCCGATGAAGATCACGCGCGAGAGCACGAGCGCATAGTCGCGCGGCACGACGACGCCCAGGGACTGGTCCTTCTTCGCGCGCGTGAAGGCGTACGGCCCGAGCACGTTGTAGCCCAGCAGGTGCTCGCCGGAGGAGGTCTTCTCGAGCATGTTGCCCGTGCTGCTGTACACCTTGTAGCCGGTCTTGCCGAAGCCCTTCACCAGGTCGTCCATGCCCTTGAAGTACTTCGAGTCCTGCGCCACGAACATGAACCCCACGCCGCTCTTCTCGATGTCGTACGTGGTGACCTTGCCCTTGTACTTCTCGACGTTCGTGTCGATCAGCTTCGCGAACGCGGCGTGGTCCTGCGGCACCTCGCTGCCCGTGACGAGGCGCTTGTTGTAGATGAAGACCGCCGGCTCGAAGGTCGTGCCGTACGCCTGGTTCCTGTACACCGCCCACGACGGCATGTGCTTCGCCTCGGGCGAGGCGTAGGTGAGGGCGTGGCCGTCGTCGACGAGCTTGATCTGGAGGTCCATGGCCGAGCTCCACATCACGTCCGCGCCGCCCGCGCCGGAGGCCTGCTCGGCGATGAAGCGGTTGTACAGCTCCGTCGAGTTGAGGTCGTTGTACTCGACCTTGATGTCGGGATAGAGGGCGTTGAAGTCCTCGAGCAGCGGTTTCGCCGCCTTCGTGTCGAGCGCGCTGTAGACCACGACCTTGCCTTCCTTCTTCGCGGCGGCGATGGTCTGGGCGTAGTCCGCGGGATAGCCGCCCGGGACCGCCTGCGCGAACGCGATGCCGCTCGCAAGCGCCGCGATCGTGGCGGCGATGATCTTCTTCATGGAGTTTTTCTCCTCTTGTAAAGGCCGCATTGTAGCTGTCAGCCCCCCTGGAGCGCGGCGGCCAGGAGGAAGACGATGAGCCAGAGCACGAGCGAGCGCCACAGCAGGCCCTCGAGGCTCGCGAGCGCGTCCTCCCGAGCGGGCTCGCCCAGGCCCAGGGCGGGACGCGCGACGAAGGCGCCGGCGCGCGGGATCGGCTCGCCCAGGCGCACGCCGAGCGCGCCGGCGCCGCTCGCGAGCACGATGCCCTCCTCCGGCTGCAGCCACTGCGCGGCCTGCGAGCGCCAACAGAACAGCGCGTCCTCGAAATTGCCCACGACGGCGAACGCGAAGGCCGTCACGCGCTGCGGGATCCAGTCGATCGCGTGGAACGCGCGCGCGGCGAACCAGCCGAAATCGCGCTCGTCCGGATCGACCAGGTGCTCCCAGCTTCGCGCCGCGCGCCGCGCGAGCGGGTAGAGCATGAGCCCCAGCGGGCCGGGCAGCAGCAGGAACCAGAAGAGCGGCGCGAAAGTGCCGTGGTGCGCCTCGCGCAGCGCGTGCTCCGCGGCCAGCCGCGCGACGGTATTCGCATCGTCGGAATCGATCGGCTCGCCCTGCCATTCCGAGAGCCGGTTCGCCGCGCCGCGCACGTCGCCGTCGCGCAGCGCCTTCTCGAGCGCGGCCAGTTGCGTCGTCGTGTCCAGGAAGCGCAAGGTCCCATAGAGCACGAGGACGTCCACCAGCCAGAGGACGACCGGATGGATCGCCGCGGCCAGGGCCGACACGAGCGCCGCCGGGCCGAGCACGGCGAGCATCAGCGCGAACCACGCGAGGATGCCGGAATTGCGGTCGCCGGTATTCAGGCGCTTCGCCGCCGACAGGGCGATCCGTCCATAGAAGGCCATCAGGGGCTGCCGTCCGCGCACCGGGTAGGCGTACTGGGCGAGCAGGCAGGCGAGGATCGCGGCGAGGCTCATGGGAAGTCCCCTGATTATAATGACCCCGCTCAAACAATCGTGCCGCGGCTCGTCTAGCATGCGGCTACAAGCTCTCAAGGAGGAGAGACCATGCTCAAGAAGCTTCTGGCGGGCTGCGCCGCGCTGGCGCTCGGCCTGTCCGCGTTCGCCCAGCAGTACCCCACCCGCGCCGTGACGATGATCGTGCCGTACGCCGCCGGCGGCCCCACCGACACGGTGGCGCGCGTGCTCGCGCAAGCGATGAGCAAATCGCTCGCGCAGACGGTCGTGGTGGAGAACCGGCCCAGCGCCGGCGGCATCCTCGGGCCCGAGGTGGTGAAGAACGCCAAGCCCGACGGCTACACGATCCTCATCCACCACATCGGGATGTCGACGATTCCGACGCTGTACCGCAACATGCGCTTCAACCCGCTCACCGACTTCGAGTACATCGGCCTGGTGAACGAGGTGCCGATGACGATCATCGGCAAGCCCACGCTGCCCGCCAAGGACCTGAAGGAGCTGCTCGCCTACATCAAGGCGAACAAGGACAAGGTCACCTACGCGAACGCGGGCGTGGGCGCGGCCTCGCACCTGTGCGGCATGCTGTTCATGACGGCGATCCAGACCGACATCCTCACGATCCCGTACAAGGGCACGGGCCCCGCGATGAACGACCTCATCGGCGGCCAGGTGGACTTCATGTGCGACCAGACCACGAGCACGACGGGCCAGATCAGGGCCGGCAAGGTCAAGGTCTACGGCGTCACCTCGAAGCAGCGCGTGCCTTCCCTTCCGGACATCCCGACGCTCGACGAGCAGGGGCTGCATGGCGCCGACGTGTCGATCTGGCACGGGCTGTACGCGCCGAAGGGCACGCCGAAGCCGGTGATCGACAAGCTCGTGTCGGCGATGCAGGCCGCGCTCAAGGATCCCACCGTGCAGCAGCGCTTCACGGAGCTGGGCGCCGTCACCTATCCGCCCGAGAAGCAGACGCCGCAGGCGTTGCAGCAGCAGCTCAAGTCCGAGATCGACAAGTGGGCGCCGATCATCAAGAAGGCCGGCGTTTACGCAGACTGAAAAAATGCCCCTCCCCCGCTGGGGGAGGGGCAAACCGCTCTCGGAGGAGAAACGTCGGCATGAAGCCGACGCCCTCGCCGTTGCAGCAAGCATGCCAAGGCCCGATGCTTGCGCATCAATGACTTAGTCACCGCAACATTTTCCCGCACGAGTAATTAAGCGCGCGACTGGTGCACGAAGCACCAGCGTCGTGAGCGCCGCTACACGCGCCTCGGGTTTTTCCCGCGTACCCCCGAGAAGAACGCCTCGATGCGGCGCACCTCCGTGTCGATGTCCGCGGGCACGTCGAACGTGGGGCCGAGCCGGATGCAACGCGCCCCGAAGTCGAGCGTCGCGAGCACCACGGGAACGCCCGCGCCGCGCGCGATGTGCAGGAACCCGGACTTGAACCTCGCGACCGGCCGGCGCGTGCCCTCGGGCGCGATCACGAGGACCCTGCGGTGCGAGCGGGAGAAGCCGTCGATCGATTCGGCGACGACCCCGTGCGGGCTCGAGCGATCGACGGGGATGCCGCCCATCCAGCGCAGCACCGCCGCGAACGGCCCGCGGAAGAGCGTGTGCTTGCCGATGAACGCGAGGCGGATGTCGAGCGCGAACATCGCGGCCGCGCCCACGGCGAAATCCCAGTTTGACGTGTGCGGCGCGATCGCGATGACGAACTTCGGAAGGTCGGGAATCTCGCCTTCGACGCGAAAGCGCAGCACCCACAGCATGAAGCGCCCGAAGGCGCGGAGGAGGCGGTTGCCGCGGCGCGGGACGTTGGCGCCGAGGCGGGGAAGGCTCACGCGAAGAGCGCGGCGATCGCCTTCAGGTCCACGTTGCCGCCGGACAGGACGATGCCAACGCGCTTGCCGCGCACGTCCACGAGCCCGGCGACCACGGCGGCGGCGGCGAGCGCGCCCGTGGGCTCGACCACGAGCTTCATGCGCTCCCACAGGAAGCGCATCGCCTCGACGATCTGCGCGTCGCTCACCGTGAGGATGTCGTGCACGTTCTCGAGCACCAGCGGGAAGGTGATCGCCCCGAGCGACTCGGTGCGCGCGCCATCGGCGATCGTCTGCGGGTTCGCCACCCGCTGCAGCGTCTTCGTGCGGAAGGAGCGCGCGGCATCGTCGCCGGCGGCGGGCTCCACGCCGATCACGCGAATGCCCGGCGAGAGCTTGCGCGCGGCGATCGCGCAGCCCGACAGCAGCCCCGCCCCGCCGCACGGCACGAACAGGTAATCGAGCGGGCCCGCGTCCTCCACGAGCTCCTTCGCCGCGGTGCCCTGGCCCGCGACCACCGCGGCGCTGTCGAACGGCGGCACCACCGTGGCGCCGGTCTCGTCGGCGATCTTCTTCGCCACCGCCTCGCGGCTCTGTCCGGCGGCGCGATCGTAGAAGACGACCGTGGCGCCGTAGCCTTTGGTGGCATCGACCTTCACCGTGGGCGCATCGGCCGGCATCACGATCGTGGCCTGGATGCCGAGCAGCCGGCCGGCGAGCGCGACGGCCTGCGCGTGGTTGCCCGAGGAGAACGCGACCACGCCGCGTTGTCGCGCCTGCGCCGGCAGCACGGACAGCGCGTTGTAGGCGCCGCGAAACTTGAACGCGCCCATGCGCTGCAGGTTCTCGCACTTGAAGAAGGCGCGGCAGCCGGTGCGCTCGTCGAATTGCGACGAGCTCATCACGGGGGTGCGGTGGGCGACGCCCGCGAGGCGGCGCGCGGCGGCCTCGATGTCCTCGTAGGCGACCGCGGGTGCGGCGAGGGTCTCGTTCACTCGAGCTTGATGTTGTCCTCGAACGAGACGTCGAGGTCGGTGCCGCCGAGGGTGAGCGTCATCTTCGCGGGCAGCGACTCGTGGCCCTTCAGCTTGCCGGCGGCGATCGCACGCTCGACGGCGGCCTCGATCTCGCGCTGCGAATGCACCCCGACCTTCTTCAGGAACACGCGGATGCTCATGTTGAATGCGTCGGCGTTCATCGCTTCTCCTCGCGTCATTGCGGCGTCTTGTGGGTGATGGAGACGAGCGCGTCCTTGAGCGTGTCCTCGGAGAGGTCGTTCACGCTCTCCGCCAGGATCTCCGCTTCCGTGGCGACCTTCTCCGGAAGGCTGCGGCTTTCCATCACGGCGACGAACTGCGCGGCGGCGCCCGCCACGCGCAGAAGCTTGGCGCGCTCGGCCATCAGCAGCTCGATCTCCTTGCTCAGCATGTAGCTGTTCGTGTCCTGCCTGGGTGCGGTCATGGCAACTCCTGGAGCGTATTCCGATTCTACCCGCGCGCCGCCGCGGACGCCGCCAGCGGAAGGTTGGCGAGGAGGTTCTGGGGCTTCATCTTCAGCGTGCGGTCGGGGCGGCACGCGAGCGCGAGCCACACGGGCTTGCCGGCCACGGCGGGCAGCGCGTCCCCGTCGTCGCGGAAGCGCAAGCGGAAGAGCGCGACGACGCGCTCGAGCCGCTCGGCCGCGACGTCCTCGCCTTCGTAGAGCGCGTTCAGGATCGCCGTGGCTTCGACATCGAGCCCCACGTGCCAGCGCCAGCGCTCATCCTGGACCGACGACACCGGCTCGATCGTGACGTCGATACCCGCCAGATGGGCCAGCCAGCGTTGCATCACCGCGGCGAGCGCGCTCGCGCCGCGCTCGCCCGGCGTGAGGTCGAGCACGAAGCCGTAGAGCTCGTCGCGAAGGAAATAGAACGGCGCATTCTCCGCATTCAGCACGTCCATCTTCACGGCCGGCAACGCCGTGTCCTGCTGCTTCAACAGCCGCCCGACGGCGCCGAACCCGCCCGTGTCGTTGTAGAGCTCCAGCGTCGCGGCGTCACCCGCGAGCGCCCGCCCGCCCTCGGTGCCGACGCGCTGGCGGCGGAAGAAGAGCTCGCCCGCGCGGCACAGCCACGCATCGTCGGTGCCGTCGAGCACGTGGCGCACGATGGCCTGCGCGAGCGCATCGACGAAGGGCGGCGCGAGGTCCACGGCCTGCCGGCGGAAAAGGTCGAGATAGCAGGCTTCGAGCGTGGGGAACGCGCGTACCCGCTCGCGGAACCGCACGAACTCGCGCCAGTTGTCGCGCGCGTCGGCGTCCTCGATGTCTTCCAGCGTCGATGCGGCGACCGGCGCCATCGGGTCGCGCGAAAGGCGGGCATGCATCGCGCGCTCGCGCGGGCCGGCCGAGGCCGGCGGGGCCAGCTCGTCGCGCTGCAGGAAATGCGCGAGCCAGGCGGGCGTGGCCACGAGGCAACCGTCGCGGCGCTCGAGCAGGCGGTAGCCGCTCGAGGCCCAGAAATCCTGCGCCACCGCTAGCCCTTCACGCCGGAGCGGCCCACGAGGCACATGAGCGTCTGCGTGCCCGTGGCGCAATGCGTGCGCTTGCCGCCCTTCTCCACGAACGCCTCGAGGCGGCAGACCGTGAGCGTGCGCCCGCTACGGATCACGTCGCCCGTCGCGATCGCGCGCTCGCCGTCTGCCGCCGCGAGCAGGTTGATCTTGAACTCCACCGTGAGGATCCCGGCATCGGCGGGGAACAGCGTGAAGCCGGCGTAGCCGCCGGCGCTGTCCGCGATCGTGGAGATGATCCCCGCGTGGAAGAAGCCGTGCTGCTGGGAAAGCTCCGGGCGGAAGGGCAGCGCGATCTCGACGTGGCCCGGCCGGACCACCTCCAAGATCGCGCCGAGGTGCGCCATGGCGCCCTGCCTCGCGAAGCTGTCGCGGGTGCGGGCCTCGTAATGCGGATCGAGGGGCTGGAGCACGCCGGCTAGCCGCCGAGCGTCGCGACCTCGGGCAGCGGGAAGCCGTTGAAGTTGCTCGCGTAGGCCGTGGTATACGCGCCGGCGTTCTTGATGAAGATGAAGTCGCCTTCCTGGAGGTCCGCCGGGAAGAGCTCCTCGCGCATCACCACGTCCACCGAGTCGCAGGTGGGCCCGGCCACGTTCCACGACACGGGCTCGCCGTCGCGGTCGGTGTAAATGTTGTAGCGCAGGCCCTCCGTCGTCTCGATCACGCCGCCGAAGACGCCCGCGTCCCAGTACATCCAGCGCTGGCCGTTGCGCATGGCGGTGCCCACCACGCGGCAGATGAAGTACCCGGCATCGGAAACGACGTAGCGCCCGGGCTCCGCGATCACCTGGATCTCGGGGCCGAAGTGGCGCAGCTCCTTGTTGATCACCTCGGAGATGGTTTCGATCGACGGGATCGGCTTCACGTGGCGCACCGGGTAGCCGCCGCCCAGGTTGAGCAGGCGCGGCTGCAGCCCCGACGAGCGCATCGCCGCGAAGACCTTGCGCGCGCGCTCCATGCCGACGCGCCAGTTCTCGGGGTTCAGGCACTGCGAGCCCACGTGGAAGGTGACGCCGGCGAGGTCGGCCTTGCAGTCCACCGCCGCGGCGATGAGCTCCGGCACGTCGTTCATGTGCGCGCCGAACTTGCCCGCGAGCGGCCAGTCGCTGCCGATGTTGGGCGCGTCGATGCGCAGGTAGAGCTTCGCGTCGGCCTTCACGGACTGGACCTTGCGGATCTCCTCCTCGCTGTCCACCACGAACCATTCGACGCCCTTCGCCGCCGCGTACTCCAGGTATTGCCGCGATTTCATCGGGTTGGAGTAGAAGACCTCCGCGGGCGGCACGCCCAGGCTGACCAGCAGGTCGAGTTCTGCGATCGAGGCGATCTCGAAGCCGCAGCCTTCCTGGATCAGGGCTTTCAGCACGCGCGGGTCCGGATTGGCCTTGACGGCGAAATGCGGGCGCACGCGCGGCAGCGCGGCGCGAAAGCGGCGGGCCTTCGAGCGGACGATGTCCAGGTCGACCAGGAGGACGGGCTTCTTGTACGGGTGCTTGGCGAGGTACTGCTTGACGCGAAGGAAGTCGAGGCTGACTTCCGGATGGGAATCGAGCGGGAATTCCGGCTGGGGCCGGAGCTTCTTTACGGTCGCGGTTCGGGGCATCGGGGTACGTGGACAGTGAACGAAGGAATGCCGGGCTGCAGGCGTGCGCCGGGCTCGCCGGCGGCGTGCGTGGCGCAGTGGTTCGTCGCTCCTGTCATGATGACCTCCTTGGTTCCCCGTCGAGGGGACTCAAAAGCCGCGCGAGCCGGGCTCGCAGGGCGCCCGTTTTCCGGAAAAAATTGCGTCGCAGTATAGGGCAAAAGATCGCGGCGGATCGTGAATTTTTTCACTATCGCCGCCGCATTTGGCGGCGGGCCGCCGTCCGAAGTTCAAATCTTGGGCAACGTTACGCCCTTCTGGCCCTGGTACTTGCCGCCGCGGTCGCGGTACGACGTCTCGCAGACCTCGTCGGACTCGAAGAAGAGCATCTGGGCGACGCCTTCGTTCGCGTAGATCTTCGCGGGGAGCGGCGTGGTGTTGGAGAACTCCAGCGTCACGTAGCCCTCCCACTCGGGCTCGAGCGGGGTGACGTTCACCACGATGCCGCAGCGCGCATAGCTGCTCTTGCCGAGCGTCACCACGAGCACGTTGCGCGGGATGCGGAAGAGCTCCACCGTCCTCGCCAATGCGAAGGAATTCGGCGGGATGACGCAAACGTCCGACCTGATGTCGACGAAGGACTTCTCGTCGAAGTTCTTCGGATCCACGATCGTGGAGTGGACGTTGGTGAAGACCTTGAATTCGTCGGAGCAGCGCACGTCGTAGCCGTAGCTCGACGTGCCGTAGGACACGATCTTCCTGCCGTCCACCTGGCGCACCTGCCCCGGCTCGAACGGCTCGATCATGTGGTGCTCTACCGCCATCCGGCGGATCCACTTGTCGCTCTTGATGCTCATGTTCTTTGCTCTTGGAATTGAGCGGCGACTCGTCGTCCGCTCCAATGACCGCCCCGCACTCCCAATATTCCGCAAGTGCCCTAGTTGTTCTGGATCACGATCTTCGGGAACACGCTCGAGCGATCCTCGGCCTGCTTGGCGATGCGCGCGGCCACCTTGCGGGCGATGTCCCGGTAGATCGCGGCCACCGGGCCGTCGGGGTCCGCGACCACGGTCGGCTTGCCGGAATCGGCCTGCTCGCGGATGCGGATGTCGAGCGGCAGGCTGCCCAGCACCTCGATGTCGTAGTCCTTCGCCATCTTCTCGCCGCCGCCCGCGCCGAAGATGTGCTCGGCATGGCCGCAGTTCGAGCAGATGTGGATGGCCATGTTCTCGACGATGCCGAGGATGGGGATGCCCACCTTCTCGAACATCTTGAGGCCCTTGCGCGCGTCGATGAGGGCGATGTCCTGCGGCGTGGTGACGATGATGGCGCCGGTGACGGGGACCTTCTGCGCGAGCGTGAGCTGGATGTCGCCCGTGCCCGGCGGCAGGTCCACCACGAGGTAGTCCAGGTCGCGCCACTTGGTTTCCGTGAGCAGCTGCTCCAGCGCCTGGGTGACCATCGGGCCGCGCCAGACCATCGGCGTGTCCGCCTCGATCAGGAAGCCGACGCTCATGGCCTGGACGCCGTGGCCCTCCATGGGCTCCATGGTCTTGCCGTCGCGGGAGGTGGGGCGCCCGGTGATGCCGAGCATGAGCGGCTGCGACGGCCCGTAGATGTCCGCGTCCAGCATGCCGACGCTCGCGCCCTCGGCGGCGAGCGCCAGCGCCAGGTTCACGGCGGTGGTGCTCTTGCCGACGCCGCCCTTGCCGGAGGCGACCGCGATGATGTTCTTGATGCCGGCGATGAGCTTCACGCCGCGCTGGACGGAGTGCGGGACGATCTTCGAGAAGACGTTCACGCTCGCGTGGGCGACCCCGGGCAGCGCCTTGAGGCGCTCGGCGACCTGGGCGCGCACCTTGTCGAGCACGCCGCGGGCGGGATAGCCCAGCGCCACGTCCAGCGAGACGCGGTCGCCTTCGATCTTCACGTTCTTGACGCTCTTGGACTCGACGTAGTTGCGGCCGGTCACGGGGTCGACGAGCTCGGAGAGCGCGGCGAGCACGTCTTTCTCGGTGGATGCCATGGGGAGGGATGCGGGAGGCGAAAAGGCAACATGGAATTTTAAAGCATTTGCTATCATCGCGGAGCCTCCCCGACAGCGTTCATGCCCCGGAAGATTTTCGTCACCACGGCACTGCCGTACGCCAATGGCCCGTTCCACATCGGGCACATCATGGAGTACGTGCAGGCGGACATCTGGGTCCGCTTCCAGCGCCTGCAGGGCCACAAGGTGAACTTCGTGTGCGCCGACGACACGCACGGCGCGCCGATCATGCTGAAGGCCGAGGCCGAGGGCACGACGCCCGAGGAGCTCATCGCCAAGGTGGCCGAGCTGCACCGGCGCGATTACCAGCGCTTCGGCATCAGCTTCGACAACTTCCACTCGACCCACTCGCCCGAGAACGCGGAGCTGTCCTCGGCGATCTTCCTCGCCCTGAAGAAGAACGGCTTCATCGAGACGAAGACGATCGAGCAGTTCTTCGACCCGGTCAAGGGCATGTTCCTGCCCGACCGCTACATCAAGGGCGAATGCCCGAAATGCGGCGCCAAGGACCAGTACGGGGACTCCTGCGAGAGCTGCGGCGCCGTCTACGCGCCCACGGACCTGAAGAATCCCTATTCCGCGCTCACGGGCGCCAAGCCGGTGCTGAAGAAGTCGGAGCACTTCTTCTTCAAGCTGTCGGACCCGCGCTGCGTCGAGTTCCTGCGCGGCTGGACGCAGGACGGCAAGCTCCAGCCCGAGGTTTCCAACAAGGTGCGCGAGTGGCTCGACAGCGGGCTCAACGACTGGGACATCACCCGCGACGCGCCCTACTTCGGCATCGAGATCCCCGAGGCGCCGGGCAAGTACTTCTACGTCTGGCTGGACGCGCCCATCGGCTACCTCGCCTCGCTCAAGAATTTCCTCGAGAAGAAGGGGCAGGACTTCGGCAAGTACCTCGCCGACAGGAACGTGGAGCAGATCCACTTCATCGGCAAGGACATCATCTATTTCCACACGCTGTTCTGGCCGGCGATGCTCAAGTTCTCGGAGCGCAAGGTGCCGGACAACGTGTACGTCCACGGCTTCCTGCAGCTCTCCGGCGAGAAGATGTCGAAGTCGCGCGGCATCTCGGTGAGCCCGCAGAAGTACATCGACCTGGGGCTGAACCCCGAGTGGGTGCGCTACTACCTCGCCGCCAAGCTCAACGCGCGCGTCGAGGACCTGGACTTCAACCCCGACGACTTCCTCGCGCGGGTGAACTCGGACCTCGTCGGCAAGTACGTGAACATCGCCAGCCGCGCCTCCGGCTTCATCGGCAAGCGCTTCGGCGGCAAGCTGTCCGAGGAGCCGCTGTCGGCCGGCCGCGAGCTCAAGCACAAGATGCGCGGCAACCTCGCGGCGCCCGTGACCGACGACGAGCAGGCGCCGGCGATCCTCTTCGAGGTCCGCAGCTTCGCCGACGCCATCGCCGCGGACTACGAGGCGCGGGAGTTCGGCAAGGCGATCCGCCAGATCATGTTCCTCGCCGACCGCGTGAACCAGTACGTGGACGAGCAGAAGCCCTGGGAGATCGCCAAGGAAGCGGGACAGGACGCGGCGCTGCAGTGGTTCTGCACGCTCTACCTGGAGCTCTTCCGCATCCTCACCGTGTACCTGAAGCCGGTGTTGCCGCGGGTAGCCGAGGAAGTGGAGGCCTTCCTCGCGCTGCCCAAGCCCCTCACGTGGGAAGACGTGGCCAACCCTCTCAAGCCCGGGCACACTGTGCAGGCCTACCGCCACATCATCTCGCGCATCGATCCGAAGCAGATCGAGCAGCTCCTCGAGGCGCCGGGCGAGGCGAAGGCGGAGCCCGCGAAGCCGGCGCCCGCGGCGGCGGCGGTGAAGCCCGCGCCCGCGTCCCCGGCCGCGGCCGACGGCGACGAGTTCAAGCTCGAGCCGGTCGAAGCGCCCAAGCCGCCGGTGCTGCCCGCCGTGGGCGATACGATCTCCATCGACGACTTCGGCCGCGTGGACCTGCGCATCGCGCGCATCGTCGACGCGGAGCTGGTCGCCGACGCGGACAAGCTGCTCAAGCTCACGCTCGACATCGGCCTGGAGACGCGCACGGTCTTCGCGGGCATCCGCTCGGCGTATACGCCGAAGGAGCTCGTGGGCCGCCTGACCGTGATGGTCGCCAACCTCGCGCCGCGCAAGATGCGCTTCGGCGAATCGCAGGGCATGGTGCTCGCGGCGGGCGACGGCGGCTCGATCTACCTGCTCTCGCCCGACACCGGAGCGGTGCCGGGAATGAGGGTCAAGTAGGCCGCACAAAAAAGCCCGCCGGCCATGGGCCGGCGGGCTTTCTCCGACAAGTGCGCCTTGCGGAGGTACTTCCCCTGATTTCCCCTTTTTCGATGGCGGCTTGCGCCGTCACCGTCTTGCCTCGGACCGGCCATCGCCGATCCTCCCCCAGGGCGGCCGGGCGAGCGCTCCATGCTTGGGAGTCCAGGCCTTTGCATCGAGCACCGCCATGCGCGCCACGGGAGAGAATGTAATTCGGGCGGCGCGAGCCGTGGGAATACAGATGTAATGGACCGCAATAACGGCCCTAGAATGCGGGGATGCCGACGCGCCACGCCCTGAGCCCGCCGCCGTATTCGCTGGACCGCGACATCCTGGAACGTGAAGTGGACATTGAATTTTTTCGCGCCAGCGGCCCGGGCGGGCAGCATGTTAACAAAACGCAATCTGCATTACGTTTGACACATCGGCCTTCCGGCGTCGTGGTCATTGCGCAGGACTCGCCCTCGCAGCACAGGAACCGCGAGATCGCCTTCGAGCGGCTGGCGCGGCGCCTCGAGCGGCTGAACTACGTGAAGCCCACGCGCGTGCCCACGCGGCCCACGGCCGCCTCGCGCAAGCGCCGCATCGAGGCGAAGAAGCAGCTCGGGAAGAAGAAGCGCACCCGCGGAAGGGTCGCCGGCGATGAGTGAGCGCGTCGCGCGCCGCCTGGTGATCCACGGGCGCGTGCAGGGCGTGTGGTTCCGGGAATCCATGCGCATCGAGGCCGACGCGCTCGGCGTCGCCGGCTGGGTGCGCAACCGCCCGGACGGCACGGTCGAGGCCCACGTGGAAGGCCCCGCCGACGAGGTGGAGCGGATCGTGCGCTGGGCCCACCGCGGCCCGGAGAGCGCCCGCGTGACCGGGGTGGACCAAACCGACGCGCCCGTGGCCGGGCACCCGCGTTTCGAGAAGCGCCCGACCGGCTAGCTTTCCGAGAAGCCGTACGGGTTCGGCTCGCGGCGCTCGCGCTCGTGCCGCGCCAGCGCGAGATAGCGGTAGACGCCGTGGATGAACTTGCCGTACGGCAGCATGACGAAGAGCGCCATCACGAAGCCCAGGTGCAGCGCGAGGGTGAGGCCCATCGCCGCGGTATCGCGCAGCACGAGCAGCAGGATCCCCGTGGCGCTCACCAGCAGCAGCATCCAGAGGAACACCGCGTCGAGGGGCGCCTGCGCCGGGTCGACGAGGTCCGGATCGCGCGAGCGCCGCAACGCGAGCAGCCCCGACGGCCCGATGACGAGCCCGATGCCGCCCAGGGTGCCGAGGATCACCACGAGGCTCGCCAGGGGATACGGCGCCGGCCACTCCATCACGTAGTGCTGGAACGTCGCGAGCGACGTCGACGCGAAGCACAGCAGGAAGCCGTAGAAGGTGAAGTGGTGCAGCCAGCGGCGCTGCGCGCTCGGCGGATGGTCGATGCCGCTTTGGTGGTAGCAGCCCTCGCCGCCGCCCTCGAGGTTCGCGAGCCGCGCGGCGCTGCCCGCCGCGGCCACCGGCGCCAGCGCCCCCTCCCCCATCGCGCGGCGGAAGCGCACGGCGCTCACCACGATGGCCAGCACCGCGAAGCCGAAGACGGTCCCGAACATCGCCACGAGCAGGGAGTGCGGGAAGATCGCGTAGAACGACTCCGAAGGCGGCCGGGCGGCGAAGAGCCCATCCGGCCCCGCGAGCCGCGCCGCGAGCACCAGGAACACCGCCAGCGAAAGCGCCAGCGCGATGCCGCCGAACGCGCCCTGGCGCCGGTAGAGGGCCCCGAATGCGCCCGGCCACGCGTACTTTTCGTAGCTCGCGAACCGCACCCGGGCGAGCGAGCGCGGGATGTCCACGCCGAACTCGTGGGGCGCCGCGTACTGGCACGCATAGAGGCACGCGCCGCAGTGGTGGCAGAGGTTCGCCAGGTAGTCGAGCGCCGGCGCATCGAAGGCCACGCGCCGCTCCATCGACTGGAACACGGCGCAATAACCTTCGCAGTAGCGGCACGAGTTGCAGATGCCCATCATGCGCGCGGTGTCGGCGCGCACCGCCTCGATCGTGGTCTCGACGTGCGTCATGTCGCCGCACCCCGCGCCGCCTGCGCCGCATGCATGCCGGCGATGCGCCCGAACACCGTCCCGATGGTCATGCCGATGCCCGCGAGATAGCCGCGGCCGAGGATGTTGCCCGCCATGATCTCGCCCGCCGCGAAGAGGTTCGGCGCCGTCCGCCCGCTCGCCAGGCCCACCTGCGCGCGCTCGTCCACCTTCACGCCGAGGTACGTGAACGTGACGCCCGGGCAGAGCGCGAAGCCGAAGTACGGCGGCCTGTCGATCGGCCGCGCCCAGTGCGTCTTGGCGGGCGTGAGGCCCTCGGTGCGGCAGTCGTCGAGCGCCGTGTGGTCGAAGTGGCCGGGGCGAGTGGCGGCGTTGAACCGCTCCACCGTGCGCGTGAGCGCGCCCGCATCGAGACCGAGCTTCGCGGCGAGCTCCGGCAGGTTGTCCGCCGTCTCGCCGGGAAACACCGGCGGCATGAAGCGGCCGAGCGCCTTCGAATCGATGATCGAGTACGCGACCTGCCGCGGCTGGCTCGCCACCAGCCGCCCCCAGATCGCGTAGCGCTTCGGCCAGAAATCCTCGCCCTCGTCGTAGAACCGCTCGCCGTCGCGGTTCACCACGATGCCGAGCGACACGCAATCGACGCGCGTCACGATGCCGCCGTCGTACGCGGGCGCCCGCGCATCGACAGCGACCATGTGGCCCTGCAGCGGATCGGCGACGGGCTGCACGCCGCGGGCGAGCAGCGCCTTGAGCACGCGGCCCTGGTTGAAGCGCGTGCCGCGCACGACGAAGTTGTCCGCGACCGGCCCCCACGCCTCGCGCAGCCATTCGCGGTTCGATTCGAAGCCGCCGGCCGCGGCGACGAGCGTGCGCGCGCGCAGGCGCTGCACGCGCCCCTCGTGCCGGACGATCGCCGCCACGAAGCGCTCGCCGTCCATCTCGACGTCCTCGACGCCCGCCTCGTACGCCACCTTCACCCCGATGCCGTGGGCCGCGCGGTAATAGGCGTTCACCAGCGCCTTGCCGCCGCCGAGGAAGAACGCATTCGTGCGCGACAGGTGCAGCGTGCCGCCCAGCGCATGCTGGAAGCGGATGCCGTAGCGCATCATCCACGGCCGCACGCTCGAGGAGCCACGAATGGCCATGCGCGCGAGGCGCTCGTCCGTGTTGCCGCCGGTCACGCGCGCGAGGTCCTCCCAGTATTCCTGCTCGCGATACGCATCCGTCAGCACGTCCTGCGGCGCCTCGTGCATGCAGCGCATGTTGCGAGTGTGCTGGCTGTTGCCGCCGCGCCACTCGCGTGGCGAGCCCTCGAGCAGCAGCACCGAGGCGCCCGCCTCGCGGGCGGTGAGCGCCGCCACGAGCGCCGCATTGCCGCCGCCCGCGACGAGGACATCGGGCTCGATCGCTTCGAGGTTCACGGCTTCGTCAGTGCTGGTAGCGCCTCAGGCCGCCGTCCACGGGATAGACCACGCCGGTGATGTACCCGGCGCGCGGCGAGGCGAGAAACACGACGAGGTCGGCGAGCTCCTCCGGCTCGCCGTAGCGGCCCATGGGGATCTCGTGCTTCGACTGCCACTCGCGGTACTCGGGCGAGTAATTGCGGCGGATCTGGTCGCTCATGATGCGCCCGGGCGCCACGCAATTGACGGTGATGCCGTGCGGGCCCACTTCCCGCGAAAGCCCCTTCGACCAGGCGGCGATGGCCGCCTTGGCGCTGAAGGCGCCGTTCACGCCCTCCGGCTCGGATTTCCCGGTGATGTTGATGACGCGGCCCCAGCCGCCCTGCACCATCTGCGGCAGCAGCCGCGTCGTGAGCTGGCGGTGGCGTGTGAAGTTGAGCGTGAGCGCTTCCTGCCACTGCTGCTCGGTGGCGTCCTTGCCGAAGGCGCGGCTGCCGCCCGCATTGTTCACGAGGATCTGGATGGGGCCCGCGGCCTCGCAGCCCTTCACGACGGCATCGACGTAGCCCTCGTCGAGCGCATCGTGGACGACGATGACGGGCGGCGGCCCCCCCGCCTTCCCGATCTCGCGGGCGAGCGAGTCGAGCTCCTCGCCGCGCCGCCCGCTGATCACCGTGCGCACGCCCTCCGCGGCGAGGCCCTTGGCGATGGCGCGGCCGATCCCCGAGGACGCGCCCGTGACGAGGGCCGTCCGGCCCGACAGCTGCAGGTCCATGGGTCTCCCTAGTAGACGACTTCGACGTTCTTCTCATCGAGCCACTGCGCGAGCGAGTCGAGCAGCGGGGCCGACACTTTAACCTTGCAGGTGTCGGGAAGGCGAATGTCGCATTCGCCCTTCGCGTTCCGGTACCGGATGGCCACGTGGCATTGGCCGCCGGCGTACTGAGCAAGCAGCGACTTGAGCTTCGCGGAATCGGCCTGGCCGTTGATGCACAGGCGCAGCAGCCGCGCGTGGGCGGCGCGCACCTCCGCGAGCTCCATCACGTTGTCCGCGGTGATGCGCAGCCCCCCGGAGAACTCGTCGGGGAAGACCTTGCCCTTCACGACGACCACCTGGTCCTCCTGGATGATCGCGCGCTTCTCGTGGAAGAGCTCGCCGAAGGCCACGACCTCCACGCGCGCGGTGCCGTCGTCGAGCGTCATGATGGCCATGCGGCCGCGGCGCCCGTTGCGCACCACCACGCCGTGGATCACGCCCGCGATCATGATGGGCTCGTGCTGCGGCATGAGGTTCGCGAGCGGCGTGCGCGCGAAGCGGCGCAGCTCGTTGCGATAGGCGTTGAACGGGTGGCCCGAAAGGTAGAAGCCGAGGCTCTGCTTCTCGTTCTGCAGCCGCTCGCGCTCGCTCCACGCCGCGGTCTTCACGAGCTCGAACACTTCCGGCGTGCCGCCGGCGCCGCCGAACAGGCTCGTCTGCGCGGCGAACTGCTCGCCCTTCTCCGCCACGTCGATCGCGTTGCCGAGCGAGGCGAGCAGCGCGGCGCGATTGGCCTCGACCGAGTCGAAGGCGCCCGCGCGCACGAGCGCTTCCATCGCGCGGCGATTGACGAGGCGCCGATCCACGCGGCGGCAGAAGTCGGCCAGGTCGGTGAAGGGCCCGTTCGCCTCGCGCGCCGCGACGATGCTCTGGATCGCCTGCTCGCCCGTGCCCTTCACGGCGCCCAGGCCGTAGCGCACGCGCTTCGCGTCGAGCGGCACGAAGCGCAATTCGGACGCGTTGATGTCCGGCGGGAGGATCTCGAGGCCGTGCTCGCGCGCGTCGTCGTGGAAGATCTGCACCTTGTCCGTGTCGGCCATCACCGCCGACAGGTTGGCCGCCATGAACGCGGCGAGGTGGTGCGCCTTCATGTACGCGGTGTGGTAGGCGACCAGCGCATAGGCGGCCGCGTGCGACTTGTTGAAGCCGTACCCCGCGAACTTCTCCATCAGGTCGAAGATCTCGTCGGCCTTCTCCTCGCTCAGGCCGTTCCTCGCCGCCCCCTCGCGGAAGATGGCGCGGTGCTTGGCCATCTCCTCGGGCTTCTTCTTGCCCATGGCGCGGCGCAGCAGGTCGGCGCCGCCGAGCGAGTAGCCGCCCAGCACCTGCGCGATCTGCATCACCTGCTCCTGGTACACCATGATCCCGTAGGTCGAGCCGAGGATCGGCTCCAGGCGCGCATCGGGATACACGACGCGCTGGCGCCCGTGCTTGCGCTCGATGAAGTCGGGAATGAGGTCCATCGGGCCCGGGCGGTACAGCGCCACGAGCGCGATGATCTCCTCGAAGCGGTCCGGCCTGAGCTTCTTCAGCAGGTCCTTCATGCCGCGCGATTCGAGCTGGAAGACCGCGGTGGCCTGCGCCTTCTGCAGCAGCTGGTACGTGGGCTTGTCGTCGAGCGGCACGTCCTCGAGGCGGAAGTCGCCGTCGCCCAGGCGGTGCACGTAGCGCACGGCCCAGTCGAGGATCGTGAGCGTGGTGAGGCCGAGGAAGTCGAACTTGACGAGGCCGACCTTCTCGACGTCGTCCTTGTCGAACTGGCTCACCATCGAGGTCGAGCCCTCGGCGCTGTAGAGCGGCGTGAAGTCGGTGAGCTTGCCCGGCGCGATGAGCACGCCGCCCGCGTGCATGCCCACGTTGCGCGCCATGCCCTCGAGCGCGCGCGCGAGGCCCATGAGCTCCGCGACCTCTTCCTGCTCCTGCATGAGCTGCTTCAACTGCGGCTCGATGGTGAGCGCCTTCTCGAGCGTCATGCCGAGCTCGAACGGGATGAGCTTCGCGATGCGGTCGACCTCGCCGTACGGCATCGACAGCACGCGCCCGACGTCCCGGACCACGGCCTTCGCCGCCATGGTCCCGAACGTCGCGATCTGCGACACGCACTGGTGCCCGTACTTGTCCTTCACGTAATCGATGACGCGGTCGCGCCCGTCCTGGCAGAAGTCGATGTCGAAGTCGGGCATCGACACACGCTCCGGGTTCAGGAACCGCTCGAAGAGCAGGTCGTAGCGCAGGGGGTCGAGGTCCGTGATGCCGAGCGAGAACGCGACGAGCGAGCCGGCGCCCGAGCCGCGTCCCGGCCCCACCGGCACGCCGTGGGTTTTCGCCCAGTTGATGAAGTCGGCGACGATCAGGAAGTAGCCCGGGAAGCCCATCTGGATGATGGTCTTCACCTCGAACTCGAGGCGCGCGAGGTAACGCGGGCGCTCCGCGTCGCGCCTGGCCGCGTCCGGGTAGAGCACCGCCAGCCGGCTCTCGAGCCCCTCGGCCGCCTTGGCGCGCAGGTAGTCCTCGATCGACTCGCCGTTGGGCGTCGGGAACTCCGGCAGCCGGCTCTTGCCGAGCGTGAACTCGAACGCGCAGCGCCGCGCGATTTCCACCGAGTTCTCGAGGGCCTGCGGATAGTCGGCGAAGAGCTCCGCCATCTCCGCCTGTGTCCGGAAGTACTGCGACGGGTGGAAGTCGCGGGGCCGGCGGTTGTCGCCGAGCACGTAGCCCTGCGCGATGCACACGCGGGCCTCGTGCGCACGGAAATCCTCCGGCTTGAGGAACTGGATCGGGTGCGTGGCCACCACGGGCAGCCCGAGCTCGCCCGCGAGCGCGACGGTCGCGTTCACCACGCCGTCGTCGTGCTTGCGATCGACGCGCTGGATCTCGAGGTAGAAAGCCGACGGGAAATCCCTCGCCCAGAGCTCCGCCAGGTCGCGCGCCTGCAGGCGGTTGCCCGAGAGCAGCGCCATGCCCACATCGCCGTGCGCCGCCCCCGAGAGCACGATGAGCCCCTGCCGCTGCTTCAGCCAATCGCGCCGCACCTCCGCCCGGCCGCGCCAGTGGTTCTCGGCGTGCGCGCGCGTGAGCAGGTCGCAGAGCTCCAGGTAGCCGGCGCGATTGCGGCACAGCACCGCGATACGGTAGGGCGCGTCGCGGTTGCGCTCGTTGGTGACCCAGAGGTCGCAGCCGATGACGGGCTGCACGCCGTTCTCGCGGGCGGCCTGGTAGAACTTGACCGCCCCGAAGACGTTGGAGGCGTCGGTGATCGCCAGCGCCGGCATGCCGTCGGCTGCCGCGGCGGCGACCGCCTCGTCGACCCGCGCCATGCCGTCCACGATGGAGTACTCGCTATGGAGGCGCAGGTGGACGAAGCGGGGAGCGGTCATGCTGCTCCAATTCTACCTGCGGCGCTCCGCGAAAAAAGCGCGCAGCAGGGCCCCGCATTCGTCGGCCAGCAGCCCGCCCTCGAATCGCCCATGGTGGTTCCAGTCGGCAAGGGCCGGCAGGTCCACGATGCTGCCGCAGGCGCCGGTCTTGGGGTCCTTCGCGCCGTAGACGATGCGGCCGAGGCGGGCATGGACCATGGCGCCCACGCACATCGCGCAGGGCTCGAGCGTCACGTACAGCTCGCAGCCGGGCAGCCGGTAGTTGCCCTCGGCCGCCGCCGCCTGCCGCAGGGCGACGATCTCCGCATGGGCCGTGGGATCGGCGCTCGTGATCGGGCGGTTGTAGCCGCGGCCGATGATGCGGCCGTCCTTGACGACCACGGCGCCCACGGGCACCTCGCCCGCCTTCGCCGCCTCGGCCGCGAGGTCCAGCGCCACGCGCATGAAGGTTTCCTCGGATTGAAGGTCCACCCTGCGGCCTCTACTCCCACTCGATGGTGGCGGGCGGCTTCGTCGAGATGTCGTAGGTGACGCGGCTGATCCCGCGCACCTCGTTGATGATGCGGCTCGAGACCTTCCCGAGCAGCTCGTAGGGCAGCGGCGCCCAGTGCGCGGTCATGAAATCGGTCGTCTGCACCGCGCGCAGCGCCACCACGTAATCGTAGGTGCGGCCGTCGCCCATGACGCCCACCGAACGCACCGGCAGGAAGACCGCGAACGCCTGCGCGACCTGGTCGTACCAGGTGACGCCTTCGCTGGTGATGTGCGCGCGCAGCTCGTCGATGAAGATCGCGTCCGCGCGCCGCAGCAGCTGCGCGTACTCGCGCCGCACTTCGCCCAGGATGCGCACGCCCAGGCCCGGCCCGGGGAACGGATGGCGATAGACCATCTCGCGCGGCAGGCCCAGCTCCACGCCCAGCACGCGCACCTCGTCCTTGAACAGCTCGCGCAACGGCTCGAGGAGCTTCAGGTGCAGCGTCTCGGGCAGGCCGCCCACGTTGTGGTGCGACTTGATCGTGACCGCCTTCTTCGTCTTGGCGCCGGCCGACTCGATCACGTCGGGGTAGATCGTGCCCTGCGCGAGCCACTTCGCGCGCGGCATCCTCAGCGCCTCGCGCTGGAAGATCTCCACGAACAGGCGCCCGATGATCTTGCGCTTCTCCTCCGGATCGCTCACCCCGGCGAGCGCGGCGAAGTACTCGTCGGCCGCGTTCACGCGATCGACCTTCACGCCGAGATGCTTCGCGAAAGTCTCCATCACCTGGTCGCCTTCGTCGAGCCGCAGCAGGCCCGTGTCCACGAAGATGCACGTGAGCTGGTCGCCGATCGCCTTGTGGATGAGCGCCGCGGCGACCGCCGAGTCGACGCCGCCGGAAAGGCCGAGGATCACCTCCTCGTCGCCGACCTGCTCGCGGATGCGCGCGAGCGCCTGCGGGATGAAGCCGGGCATGTTCCATTCGCCGGCGCAGCCGCAGATGTCGTGCACGAAGCGCGAGTAGATCGCCTTGCCCTGCTTCGTGTGCGTGACCTCGGGATGGAACTGCACCGCGTAGAAGCGCCGCTCTTCGTCCGCCATGCCCGCGATCGGGCACACCGGGTTGGAAGCGATCACCTTGAATCCCGGCGGCAGCGCGGTGACCTTGTCGCCGTGGCTCATCCACACGTCGAGGAAGGCTTCCCCTTTGTCGTTCACGCGGTCCTGGATGCCCTCGAGCAGGCGCGAATGGTTGCGCGCGCGCACCTCGGCGTAGCCGAACTCGCGCACCTTGCCGCCCTCGACCGAGCCGCCGAGCTGCGCGGCCATGGTCTGCATGCCGTAGCAGATGCCGAGCACCGGCACGCCGAGCTCGAAGACCGCCTGCGGGGCGCGCGCCGTCTCTTCCTCGGTCGCCGAGGCGTGGCTGCCCGACAGGATCACGCCCTTCGGCGCGAAGCCGCGGATGAACGCGGCGTCGACGTCATGGGAGTGCAGCTCGCAATAGACGCCGGCCTCGCGCACGCGCCGCGCGATGAGCTGCGTGACTTGCGATCCGAAGTCGAGGATCAGGATCCTGTCCATCCCCGGCTCAGTCGATTTGGTAATTCGGCGCTTCCTTCGTGATCTGCACGTCGTGCACGTGGGACTCGCGCATGCCCGCGGACGTGATCTCGACGAATTCCGCCTTCGTGCGCATCTCGTCGATGGTGCGGCACCCGGTGTAGCCCATGCTCGCGCGCACGCCGCCCATGAGCTGCAGGATGATCGCCGTGGCCGGTCCCTTGTACGGGATGCGGCCCTCGACGCCCTCGGGCACCAGCTTGTCGGCGTTCATCTCCGCGTCCTGGAAATAGCGGTCGCTCGAGCCCTTCTGCATCGCGCCGAGGGAGCCCATGCCGCGATACGACTTGTACGAGCGCCCCTGGTAGAGCTCGATCTCGCCCGGCGCTTCCTCGCTGCCCGCGAAGAGGCTGCCCAGCATCACGCTGCCGGCGCCCGCGGCGATCGCCTTGGCGATGTCGCCGGAGTAGCGGATGCCGCCGTCGGCGATGCACGGCACGCCGGTGCCCTTGAGCGCCTCGGCGACGTTCTGGATCGCGGAGATCTGCGGCACGCCCACGCCGGCGACGATGCGCGTCGTGCAGATGGAGCCGGGACCGATGCCGACCTTGACGCCGTCGGCGCCATGGTCGACCAGCGCCTTCGCGGCCTCCTTCGTGGCGATGTTGCCGCCGATCACCTGCACCTTCGGGTACTTCTTCTTCACCCACTTCACGCGATCGAGCACGCCCTGCGCATGGCCGTGGGCCGTGTCGACGACGATCACGTCGGCGCCCGCCTCGACCAGCGCCTCCACGCGCTCCTCGGTGCCTTCGCCGACGCCGACCGCGGCGCCCACGCGCAGCCGGCCGAGCTGGTCCTTGGACGCGTTGGGGTGCTCCGACGACTTGAGGATGTCCTTCACGGTCATGAGCCCGCGCAGCTCCCAGTCGCCGTTGATCACCAGCACGCGCTCCAGGCGGTGGCGATGCATGAGCTCCTTGGCCTCCTCGAGGCTCGCGCCCTCCTTCACCGTCACGAGGCGGTCGCGCGGCGTCATGATGTTCTTCACCGGCTGGTCGAGCTGCGTCTCGAATCGCAGGTCGCGGTTGGTGACGATGCCGACCACGTTGCTGCCGACCAGCACCGGCAGCCCGGAGATGCGGTGCTTGCGCGTGATCTCGAGCACCTCGCGCACCGTCATGTCGGGCGAGATGGTGATCGGCTCCTTCACCACGCCGCTCTCGAAGCGCTTGACCTTCGCGACCTCGGCCGCCTGCGCCTCCGGGGTCATGTTCTTGTGGACGATGCCCATGCCGCCCTCCTGGGCCAGGGCGATGGCGAGCCGCGCCTCCGTGACCGTGTCCATTGCCGCCGACAGCAGCGGAATGTTCAGCTGGATGGTTCGGGTGACCTGGGTGGCGAGGCTGACTTCGCGGGGGAGGACGGTGGAGTGGGCGGGAACGAGCAGGACGTCGTCGAAAGTGAGCGCCTTTTGGATGACGCGCATGGAAACCCTCGTCGCAAAACGAGATTATACCGATCGACCGAATCCCGGACAATTGCGGCCCCGGCACGGCGCGCGGCGTGCGCTGTTGCATTGACGCCCCCGGCGATTGCCTATAAGGTCGTTTAAATGATTGAAACGCCACGCGTTTGCTGGCCGCTCGTCGCGGCGCTCGGCGTCGCCGCGTGCACCGCGCCGGAGCCGCGCGTGGTCGAGCAGCCGGCGCCGCCGCCGACGGTCGCCGCGCCCGAGCCGGTGGCGCCGCCCGCTCCCGTCGTGGACCCGGCGAAGGTCGCCGAGGAAGCGAAGGCGCTCCTCGCGCAGGCCGAGACGGACATCCAGCGCGCGCGCGCGAAACGCGCCCTGTGGCTGCCCGCCTGGGCGGACCTGCTCGCGGCGCGCGACGCCATGGCGGCGCAGGACTCCGCACGCGTCATCCGCCATGCGAAGCGCGCGAGCGAATTCGCGCAGCTCGGCCTGGAGCAGCTCGCCTATCCCGCGGTGAAGGCGGCGCGGGCCAACGAATCGAAGTGATCGGGAGGTCTGCAATGAAGCGCGTTCTCGCCGTGGTCATCGCCCTCGCCTTCGCCCCGCTCGCGGGCGCGCAGCTCTACAAGTACGTGGACAAGGACGGCAAGACCGTCTACACCGACCAGCCGCCGCCCAACGTCGAGACGAAGGTCGTGAACGTCCCGAAGTCGCCGCCGCCCGCCGCCGCGCCGGCCAAGGATGCGCCGGCCGCGAACAAGACGGCCTTGGCGAAGGACAAGGACGCCGAGAAGGGCCGCGAGCAGGTGAGGGAACAGCAGAAGAAGCAGGAGGAGGCCGCGGAGAAGCAGCGGCTCGCCGAGCAGCGCTGCACGCAGGCGCGCACCGCGCTGCAGCAGTACACCGCGGGCGGCCGCATCGCGCGCTACACCGAGAAAGGCGAGCGGATCTACCTCAGCGACGAGGAGATCGCCGCAGGACGGGACAAGGCGCGCCGCGAAGTCGAGGAAGCCTGCAAGACGAGCTGAG
Organism: Usitatibacter sp.; assembly: GCA_035719385.1. Taxonomy (GTDB): domain Bacteria; phylum Pseudomonadota; class Gammaproteobacteria; order Burkholderiales; family Usitatibacteraceae; genus Usitatibacter. The sequence goes on along the minus strand of DASTGG010000260.1, from coordinate 7,854 downwards.
CGCGCCGGCGTTCAGCGCGCACCGCGCCCCTTCCCGGAGGGCTTGAGCCGCGCGCGCTCGCGCCGCAGGGCCTTCGCGTCCGCGGCGAGCGGCCGGTAGAGCTCCACGCGGTCGCCCTCGCGCAGCGGCGTGTCGCGCGCGCAGATCCTGGACCACACGCCCACGTCGCAGGCATCCACGTCGATCTCCGGAAAACGCTCGCGCACGCGTGCCGCCTCGATCGCGGCGGCGACGCTGCTGCCTTCGGGCAGGTCCACCTCGATCACCTCCTGCCGCGACGGCAGGGCCACCGCCACGCTGACCCGCATCGTCACGCCTGGCGCAGGGCCGCCAGCCGGTCGGCGCGCTCGACGAAGCGATCCACCAGCGTCTCCACGATGTGCCCGAAGACGGGCTTGAGCACCGCCTCGAAGGAGTGGTGCGAGAACGTGTACTCGACGGCCAGCTCGACATGGCAGCCCTCGTCGCCGAGCGCGATGAACCGCCAGTCGCCATGGAAGTGCTCGAACGGTCCCTCGACGAATTCGAGCGTGAGGTGGTTCGGCGGCTCCTTGCGGTTCAGCGTGGCGATGTGCGTCTTCAGGCCGTGGTAGTTGATGTCGAGGCGCGCGCGCGTGATCTCCGGCGTGCGCTCGGGAATGTGCACCGCGGCGCACCACGGCAGGAACTGCGGGTAGTCCTCGCAATGCTCGACGAGGTGGAACATGGTCTCGCACGAGTGGGGGACTATGACGGACCTGCGGACGGTGGGCATGAGCGGGCCGGTAGAATGGAAGGATGTCGATCGTCGAGAACAAGAAGGCGTTCCACGACTATTTTATCGAGGAGCGCTACGAAGCCGGGCTCGTGCTCGAAGGCTGGGAGGTCAAGGCCATTCGCGCGGGCCGCGTGCAGATCAAGGAAGCATACGTCGTGCTGAAGGCCGAGGAGCCCTTCGTGATCGGCATGCACGTGAGCGCGCTGCCGACGGCCTCGACGCATGTCCACCCCGACCCCACGCGCTCGCGCAAGCTGCTGCTGAATGCCGAGGAGATCCGCAGGCTGATCGGCAAGGTGGAGCAGCGCGGATACACGCTGGTGCCGCTGGACCTGCACTACACCAAGGGCCGCGTGAAGATCGCCATCGGGCTGGCGAAGGGCAAGAAGCAGTACGACAAGCGCGAGACCGAGAAGGAGCGCGACTGGCAGCGCGAGCAGCAGCGCCTGCTGCGCAAGCGCGCCTAGGCCGATCGGCGCAAGCCGCCGCCGCAGGGTTTTCACGGCGGGCCCGCAGGGTGGGAGCTGGCATTCCCTGCTCCGCACATGCGCGTCCTCCTCGCAGCCTTCGCCCTCGCGCTGGCCGTCCCCGCCCAGGCGGCGACGTCGTTTTCGACGGACGTCACCGATCTCTGGTGGAACCCCGACGAGTCGGGCTGGGGCGTGAACCTCATCCAGCAGAACAACATCGTGTTCGCGACCTTCTTCGTCTACGACGCGAACAACCGCGCGCACTGGTATGTCGCCTCCAGCATGACGGCGACCACCGCCTCCGCCTCGGGCGCGACGTTCCAGGGCGACCTCTTCGAGAGCAACGGCCCCTGGTTCGGCGTCCCGTTCAACGCGGCCGGCGTCGCGCGCAACCGCGTCGGCACCGCCACCCTGCAGGTCGCCTTCCCGGCGAGCGGCATCATCACGTACACGGTGAACGGCGCGACGGTGACGAAGGCGATCCGCCGCCAGACCTGGGCGGCCAACGACGCGTCGGGGACGTATGAAGGGGCGCGCACGATCCTGTCGGCGAGCAGCAGCGGCTGCAACATCGGCAGCAGCTCCTTCAGCGGCATCCGCATCGCGCAGTCGCAGGCGACCTTCAGCATGAGCGGCAACCTCGCCGGCGCGTCCTGCCAATTCAACGGCGATTACTCGCAGGACGGCCACCTCGGCGCCTCGTCGGGAACGTTCTCGTGCAGCGATGGCTTCGGCGGCACTTATGCGCTGGGCGAGATCGAGACGACGCTCTATGGCTTCATGGCGCGTTACTCGGGCAGCGAACGCAACTGCACGGTCTCGGGCCGCATCGGCGGCGTGCGCACCACGATCATCCGGCAGGTGGCGCAATGAAGCGGACGATCCGCGCGCTCGCCTTCGCCTGCGCCGCGGCCGTCGCCGGCACGGCCGGTGCCGCGATGAGCTTCTCCAATGACGTCACGGACCTCTGGTGGAACGCCGACGAATCGGGCTGGGGCGTGAACATCATCCAGCAGTCGAACATCCTCTTCGCGACCTTCTTCGTGTACGACCAGAACGGGCAGCCGCATTGGTTCGTCGCCTCGGACCTGGAAGGCGCGAGCGTTCCCACGGACATCCCGTACCGCTTCACGGGACGGCTCTACGAGACCACCGGCCCCGCGTTTTCCGCCGCCGCGTTCAGTGCCTCGGCGGTCACGCGGCGCGATGCAGGGCCAGCGACATTCGAGTTCTTCCCGCCCAATACCGGCCGGCTCACGTACAGCGTGGACGGAGTGACCGTGACGAAGAACCTCAACCGGCAAACCTGGGCCGCCAACGACATGTCGGGCAAGTACTTCGGCGGCCGGATGACGATCAAGTCGCCGTTCAATGCCGCCACCTGCTCACCGAGCACGGGCCTCCAGGTCTTCGATGACATCACCATCACGCATTCCGGCACGTCGTTCACCATGACGGCCGTGGCCGGCGCGGCCCCTCCCAGCGAGCTCTGCAATTACACGGGGACCTATTCGCAGGCGGGCCACATGGGCCGCGTCGAAGGGGCCTACTCGTGCCAGAGCGGCGTGAGCGGCAGCTTCACGCTGGGCGAGGTCGAGATCGGCACGAATGGATTCTCGGCCTTCTACGACGCCTCCGACCAGGCCGGCTGCCGCGGGTACGGCAACTTCTCGGCGGTGAGGACGAACTAGGCCGGCTTACTCGACGATCGTCTGCGACTGCTCGCGCAGGTATTGCGGCAGGTAGTAGAAGGAGCCGATCGCCTTGCCCGTGCTGCCGCTGCCCTTCCAGCCGCCGAACGGCTGGTAGCCGGGCCATGCGCCCGTGGTGGCCCCCTGCGGGCGATTGGCATAGGTCACGCCCGCCTCGATGCGCGCGTTGAATCGCGCGACCTCGTCGGCCGATCCGTAGAAGCCCGCGGTGAGGCCGTAGTCGCTGTCGTTGGCCCGCGCGAGCGCCTCGTCGAGCGAATCGACCTCGCCCACGAGCACGAGCGGCAGGAATTTCTCCTCGCGCCACAGGCTGTAATCGTTGGGGGCCGTCGCGACCGTGGGCGCCACGAAAAAGCCGCGCGCGAGGTCGCCCTCGGTGAGCAGGCGCCCGCCGCTCGCGATGGAGCCGTGCTGCCGGAGATTCTGCACGCACTTCTCGTAGCGCGCGTATGCGGCGCGATTGATCACCGGGCCCATCCAGTTCTCGCGCCGCGTGGGATCGCCCACGCTGACCCTTTCGGTCGCCGCGCGCAGGCGCGCGCGCAGCGGCTCGGCCACGGCGCTCTCCACGAACACGCGCGAGCATGCCGAGCACTTCTGCCCCTGCAGCCCGAAGGCCGAGCGCATGATGCCGAGCGCGGCGCGGTCCAGGTCCGCGTGGCGCATGACGATCGCGGCGTTCTTGCCGCCCATCTCCGCGATGCACGGGCGTGGCCAGCGGCCCGCCGCGAACGCACGCACGATGCCCATGCCGACCTCGTACGAGCCGGTGAAGGTGATCCCCGCCACGCCTTCCGACCGCACGAGCGCATCGCCCACCTCGCCGCCGGGCCCGCTCACGTAGTTCACCACGCCGGCGGGCAATCCCGCGTCGCGCAAAACCTCGAGGAGCAGCCAGCCGGACCACGCCGTGTCGCTCGCCACCTTGAAGACCACCGTATTGCCCGCGACGAGCGCGGCGCCGACGGGGCCGCCGGCGAGCGCGAACGGAAAATTGAAGGGCGCGATCACCGACCACACGCCGTGAGGCTTGAGCACGGAACGATTGCGGCTCGTGAAGCCCGGCAGCGGATCGTTGGGCAGGTCGCGCACGAAGCCGCCATGGGCTTCCATCTGGTCGCAATACCAGGCGATCAGGTCGGCCGTCTCCTGCACCTCGCCGAGCGACTCCATGCGGTTCTTGCCCACCTCGAGCGCGACCGCCGCGGAGATGTCGTACACGCGTTCCTCGATGAGCTGCGCCGCGCGGCGCAGCAACCGCACGCGATCCTGCCACGGCGTCGCCGCCCAAGCCGGGAATGCATCGCGCGCGGCCGCAACCGCGTCCTGCGCGTCGTTCGCGCTGCCGCGCGCGAAGCGGCCGAGCAGCCAGTCGCCATCGATCGGCGAGCGGCTCTCGAAGGTCGCTGCCGCCGCGCGCGCCTGCCCGCCGATCCACATCGGGTGCTCCGCGCCCATCGCGTCGCGCACGCGCGCGAGCGCCGCCTCGAAGCGCGTGTGCAGCTCCGCGGGCGGGTCGAACATCGTCGAGTAGGTGAGCTTGAACGTGGTCGTGGCCATGGCTTCTCCTCGTTGCGAATGCCTGCTACGTGCCCCGCCGCCGCCGCGGGCAACAAAAAAGGCCGCCTTGCGGGCGGCCCTTCTCGAATCTTGGGGTGGCTGATGGGACTCGAACCCACGACAACCGGAATCACAATCCGGGACTCTACCAGCTGAGCTACAGCCACCGCTGAACCTGGCGCGCCCGACAGGATTCGAACCTGTTACCCCCGGCTTAGAAGGCCGGTGCTCTATCCGGATGAGCTACGGGCGCCCTCCGAATCGAATCCTGCACGAGCGTTGGTCGGGGTGGAGGGATTCGAACCCCCGACATCTTGCTCCCAAAGCAAGTGCGCTACCAGACTGCGCTACACCCCGCGCCGCAATTTTACCCTCGTTATTGCTGCGCGGACTCCGCGGGAGCGGGCGGCGGCGACTGCGGCTCCTCCTTCTTCTGCGGCGGCTCGAGCAGCGCCTTGCGCGACAGGCGCACGCGGCCCTTGTCGTCGGCCTCGAGCACCTTCACGCGGACGATCTGCCCTTCCTTCAGGTAGTCCTCCACCTTGTTCACGCGCTCGTGGGCGATCTGCGAGATGTGCAGCAGGCCGTCCTTGCCGGGCAGCAGCTGCACGATCGCGCCGAAGTCGAGCAGGCGCAGCACCGGTCCCTCGTAGACCTTGCCCACCTCGACTTCCGCGGTGATCGCGCGGATGCGGTCCATCGCGGCCTTGCCGGCCTCCTCCGAAAGGCACGCGATCGAGATCGTGCCGTCGTCCTCGATGTCGATCGTCGTGCCGGTCTCACGCGTGAGCGCCTGGATCACGCTGCCGCCCTTGCCGATCACCTCGCGGATCTTGTCCGGATTGATCTTCATCTTCATCACGCGCGGGGCGTGCTCGGAGAGCTCGGCGCGCGGGCCCGGCACCGCCTGCTTCATGAGGCCGAGGATGTGCATGCGCCCTTCCTTCGCCTGGTCGAGCGCGACCTTCATGATCTCCTTGGTGATGCCGTTGATCTTGATGTCCATCTGCAGGGCGGTCACGCCCTTCTCGGTGCCGGCCACCTTGAAGTCCATGTCGCCGAGGTGGTCCTCGTCGCCGAGGATGTCGGTGAGCACCGCGAAGCGCGCGCCATCCTTGATGAGGCCCATGGCGATGCCCGCCACGTGCGCCTTGAGCGGCACGCCGGCATCCATCAGCGACAGGCAGCCGCCGCACACCGTCGCCATCGACGACGAGCCGTTCGACTCCGTGATCTCCGACACGACGCGCAGCGTGTAGCCGAATTCCTCCTTCGTCGGGAGCACGGCGAGCAGCGCGCGCTTGGCGAGCCGCCCGTGGCCGATCTCGCGGCGCTTGGGCGAGCCGACGCGTCCCGTCTCGCCCGTCGAGAAGGGCGGGAAGTTGTAGTGCAGCATGAAGCGCTCGGTGTACTCGCCCTGCAGCGCGTCGATGATCTGCTCGTCCTGGCCGGTGCCGAGCGTCGTGGTCACGATGGCCTGCGTCTCGCCGCGGGTGAAGAGTACCGAGCCGTGCACGCGCGGCAGGATCGTCGGGCGGATGGAGATCGGGCGCACGGTGCGCGTGTTGCGCCCGTCGATGCGCGGCTCGCCGTTGAGGATCTGGCCGCGCACGATCTTCGCCTCCATGTCGTGCAGGATGCCGCGCACGACGTTGGAATCGGCCGGCGACTCGGCGTTCGTCACGAGCTCTTCGAGCAGCTTCGACTTGACCGAGTCGAGCTTCTCGCTGCGCAGCGCCTTGGAGCGGGTGCGATAGGCCTCGTTGATGTCGTTCTCCGCCAACGTGCGGATGCGCTCGATGAGCGCGCTGTCCGGCTGGGGCGTTTCCCAATCCCAGTCGTCCTTGCCGCCCTCGTCGGCGAGCTCGTTGATGGCGTCGATCGCGACCTGCATCTGCTCGTGGCCGAACACGACGGCCCCCAGCATCACGTCCTCGGGCAGCTCGTTCGCCTCGGACTCGACCATGAGCACCGCCTGCTCCGTGCCGGCGACCACGAGGTTGAGCTTCGAGGTCTCGAGCTCGGTCTTGGTCGGGTTGAGCACGTATTCGCCGTCGATGTAGCCCACGCGCACCGCGCCGATCGGCCCCTCGAACGGGATGCCCGAGAGGGTCACCGCGGCGGAAGCGCCGATCATGGCCGGGACGTCGGAGTCCACTTCGGGGTTGATCGACAGCACGGTCGCGATCACCTGCACCTCGTTGTAGAACCCGTCCGGGAAGAGCGGGCGCAGCGGCCGGTCGATGAGGCGGGAAGTGAGGATCTCCTTCTCCGAAGGACGGCCCTCGCGCTTGAAGAAGCCGCCGGGAATGCGGCCCGCCGCGTACGTCTTCTCCTGGTAATCGACGGTGAGCGGGAAGAAGTCCTGTCCCGGCTTCACGTCCCTGCGGCCCACGCACGTCACGAGCACCACGGTGTCGTCCATGGTGACCAGCACGGCGCCGTCGGCCTGGCGCGCGATCTCGCCGGTCTCGAGCGTCACCTGGTGGCGCCCGAGGCTGAATGTCTTCTTGATCGATTTCACGATGTCATCCTGTTCGTGTGGCCGCGCGGCTCGCCGGCAGTGCGAAGGCGCGCGAGGTGGAGGGGCCGCCCGAAAGCGAAAAACCCCGCCTGCTCCGTGCAGGAGTCCGGGCGGGGTCCGCGGTTCGGCGGTGTCCTTACTTGCGCAGGCCGAGGCGCTCGATGAGCGAGCGGTAGGCCTCGACGTTGCTGCGCTTGAGGTAGTCCAGCTGGCTGCGGCGCTGGCTCACGAGCCTGAGCAGCCCGCGGCGCGAATGGAAATCCTTGACGTGCGTCTTGAAGTGCTCGGTGAGCATGTTGATGCGCTCGGTCAGCAGCGCGACCTGCACTTCGGGCGAGCCCGTATCGCCTTTCGCGCGCTGGTACGTCTCGACGATGCGCGCCTTGTCCTGGGTGGTGACGGCCATGGGAGAACTCTCCAAAAAATCCTGCAGACTGTGTCTTCGCGGTTGAACCTGTAATTTTAGCCCGAAAATCGCCGTATCCTCAAGGAAATTCAGGGGATTTCGGCTGCCGCGCCAGCCAGCAGGCGAAGCGGCGCGAGGCGCCCGGATTCCTCGCAGCGCCCGACGCCCACGAACCGCCCGCCCGGGGCGAAAAGGGCGATCTCGGCTCCCGGCGCGGCGCCCGGGCTGGCCACCACCTGGCCTTGGGCGAAGCGGCCGGCCTCCTCCGCCGGGCTGTCCCAGCGGGGCAGCCCTTCGACGAGGACTTCGAGCGGCCGCAGGAATTCCCGCGCCGCCTCCGGCCCGGCCGCCTCCAGCTGGCCGAGTGTCAGGGCCTCCTCCAGCCGGAACGGGCCCACGGCGGTGCGCCGCAGGGCGATGAGGTA
>DASTGG010000259.1:0-12475 GCA_035719385.1 Usitatibacter sp. | reverse complement strand
GAGATGCTGCGCGAGGCGAACGAGGCGGTGGCGCGCATCATGGCCTTCGCGCGCTCGCTGGGCGGCGTGATCTCGGGCGAGCACGGCATCGGCGTGACCAAGCTCGAGTTCCTCACGCCCGACGAGGTGGGCGCGTTCGTCGAGTACAAGAAGCGCGTCGACCCCGAGGGGCGCTTCAACCGGGGCAAGCTCATGCCGGGCGCCGACCTGCGCAACGCCTACACGCCGTCCTTCGCGCTCATCGGCCACGAGTCGCTGATCCTCGAGCACAACGACATCGGCGCCATCGCCGACATGTTCAAGGACTGCCTGCGCTGCGGGAAGTGCAAGCCGGTGTGCAACACGCACGTGCCGCGCGCGAACCTGCTCTACAGCCCGCGCAACAAGATCCTCGCCACGGCGCTGCTCACCGAGGCGTTCCTGTACGAGGAGCAGACGCGGCGCGGCGTCTCCATCAAGCACTTCGACGAGTACGGCGATGTGGCCGACCACTGCACCGTGTGCCACAAGTGCCTGTCGCCGTGCCCCGTGGACATCGACTTCGGCGACGTCTCGATCGAGATGCGCAACCTGCTCGCGAGGATGCGCAAGCGCCGCCCCAACCCGGGCACGTGGCTGTCGATGCAGTTCCTGTCCACGCAGGACCCCACGCGCATCAAGCTGCTGAAGGGGGCGATGATCGACCTGGGTTACCGCGCGCAGCGGGCCGCCAACAAGCTGTGGGGACGCACGCCCTTCGTGCAGCGCCAGGTGAAGGCGCCGCCGGAAACGCACGGCAAGGCGCCGCTTCGCGCGCAGGTGATCCACTTCATCAACAAGCCGATGCCGGGCAACCTGCCGAAGAAGACGGCGCGCGCGCTGCTGGACATCGAGGATGCGTCCATCGTGCCGATCATCCGCGATCCCGCGAAGGCGAGCGAGGACTCGGACGCCGTGTTCTATTTCCCGGGCTGCGGCAGCGAGCGGCTCTTCGGGCAGGTCGGGCTCGCCACGCAGGCGCTCCTCTACCACGTCGGCAGCCAGTGCGTGCTGCCGCCGGGCTACCTCTGCTGCGGCTATCCGCAGACTTCGGCGGGGCGGCGCGACAAGGGCGAGCAGATCACCGTGAGCAACCGCGTGCTCTTCCACCGCGTCGCCAACACGCTCAACTACCTCGACATCAAGACGGTGGTGGTCTCGTGCGGCACCTGCATGGACCAGCTGCAGCACTACGAATTCGACCGCATCTTCCCCGGCTGCCGCCTGCTCGACATCCACGAGTACCTGCTGGAGAAGGGCGTGAAGCTCGACGGCCTGCAGGGGGTGCGCTACATGTACCACGACCCGTGCCACACGCCGATCAAGACCTACAATGCGAGGAAGGTCGTGAACGAGCTCATGGGGCGGCAGGACATCGAGGTCAACGACCGCTGCTGCGGCGAGGCGGGCACCTTCGCCGTCATGCGCCCGGACGTGGCCACGCAGGTGCGCTTCCGCAAGGAAGAGGAGATGCGCAAGGGGGCCGAGCGGGCGCGGGCGGGCGGATTCGACGGGCCCGTCAAGGTGTTGACCTCGTGCCCGTCGTGCCTGCAGGGGCTGCAGCGCTACGACGACGATGCCGGCACCACGGCCGACTACATCGTCGTGGAGATGGCGCGGCACCTGCTGGGCGAGAACTGGATGAAGGACTTCGTGGAGAAGGCCAACCGCGGGGGCATCGAGCGCGTTCTGCTGTAGCGGGACCGCAGGAAGGGAGAAGGGAGATGAAGGGGATTTCAGTGCTGCGGGCGATCGCAGCCGGAGCGGTCGCTTTGGCGGCTGCCGGTTGCGCGACCGTGGCGGCACCAGGCCCGGGGACGCACCCCCAGGCCGCCAATCCACCGGGCAGCCATGGACCGGTGGCGCTCCAGGGCGGCGTCGCGCCGCTGGACGTCACCGCGAAGCGCAGGCTCGCCAACCGCGAGCGCGGCGAGCGCGAACGGCAGCGTCCCAACGCGAAGTACCAGCTCGAGATCGAGTCGGACGAGCAGGGGCCGCCCACGGCGGCGCAGCTCTTCCGCGCCCGCGACCAGCGCCGCGCCATCGAGCGCGACGTGGTGGGCGCGGCGCGGCAGAAGGCGGCCGGCGTGCTGCCGTCGCAGTGGCAGGCGCTCGGGCCCACGAACGTCGGCGGCCGCGTGCGCTCCATGGCGATCGACCCGCGCAATCCCAGCCGGCTGCTCGCCGGCAGCGCCTCGGGCGGCCTGTGGATCAGCGAGGACGCGGGCCTCACCTGGCGCGCGAACATGGATTTCTTCCCCAACCTGTCCGTCTCCGCGCTCGTGTTCGATCCGGTCGACACGAACGTCGTGTATCTCGGCACGGGCGAGGCGAGCGCGGGGCTGGTCGGAGTCGGCGCTTTCAAGTCCACGGATTCGGGCAACACGTGGAGCTTCCTCGCCGCGACCAACGTGGACACGAATCCCGACTGGCGTTTCGTGAACCGGCTCGCGGTGCACCCGGCGCAGCCGCAGGTCCTGCTCGCGGGGGTGACGAACAACGATTTCCAGGGCGGCGGCATCTACCGCTCGACCGATGGCGGCGCCACGTGGAGCAAGGTCTCGAACGTGCGCGCGCTGGACCTCGCGTTCGACCCCAACAACCCGGCCAACGCGGTCGCCGGGCCCGATGACGGCACCATCCTCTATTCGCGCGATGGCGGCCTCACGTGGCAGCACACCGCGGCGCTCGCGCCGGGCGCGACCACGCGCACGCGCGCGGAGATCGCGTTCTCGCGCTCGCAGGCGGGGCTCGTGTACGCGTCCTTCGACAACCACAAGGGCGAGGTGTGGCGCTCGAGCGACGCGGGCGCCACGTGGCAGCTCGCCGCCACGCCCGGGCACCTCAACGTGCAGGGCGACTACGACAACGCCATCTGGGTCGATCCCACGGATGGCAACCACGTGGTGGTCGCGGGCCTCGACATCTACCAGTCGCGCGACGGCGGCGCGAGCTTCAACAAGGTGAGCGACTGGCAGAACTCGCCCGCCTCGCCGCATGCGGACCACCATGTGCTGGTCTCGCCGCCGAGCTTCGGCTCCGGCAGCGCGTTCCTCTACGACGGCAACGACGGCGGCGTCTATCGCGCCGACAACGTGTACGCGCTGTCGGCCGGCGGCGTGGGCATCGGCTGGAGCAACCTCAACGCGGGCCTCGCCGTGACGCAGTTCTACAGCGGCGCCGGGCGCAGCGCCGCGGGCGGGCGCATCATCGGCGGCACGCAGGACAACGGCTCGCTGCAGCTCACGGACCAGTGGCGCGCCTTCCGCGGCGGCGATGGCGGCTACGTCGCGGTGGACCCGGCCAACGACTTCACGTTCTACGGCGAGTACATCTACCTCTCGATCCACCGCGTGCTCAACGGCGCGCCGGCCACGTACATCTGCAACGGCATCACCGAGGCGCTGCCCTCCGAGAGCGGCGGCAACACCTATTGCGGCAGCGGCGCCACCAAGAAGACCAACTTCATCTCGCCGTTCGTCCTCGACCCGGGCAATTCCTCGCGCATGCTGGCGGGCGCGAGCTCGCTGTGGGTCACGGACAACGCGCGCGCGCTGAACGTGTCGTGGCGCGCGATCAAGCCGCCGTCGGCCGCGGTCGACAACTTCATCAACGCCATCGCGGTGCAGGAAGGCAACGGCAACATCGTCTGGGTGGGCCACAACAACGGCGAGCTCTACCGCAGCAACGACGCGCTGTCGCCCTCGCCCACGTGGACGCGCGTGGACGCGGGGCTGCCCGCGCGGCGCGTCATGCGCATCCTCACCGATCCCGCCAACGCGAGCCACGTCATCGTCGCCCTGACGGGGTTCGTCTCGAACAACCTGTGGCAGACGTTCGACGCCGGCGCCTCGTGGAGCTCGATCACGGGCAACCTGCCGTTCGCGCCGATCTTCGACGTGAAGCGCCATCCCGCCAACCCCAACTGGCTCTATGCCGCGACGTCGGTGGGCCTGTTCACCAGCGAGAACGGCGGCGCCTCGTGGTCCACGACCAACGAGGGCCCGGCCAACATCCGCATCCGCGAGCTCTTCTGGATCGACAACTCCACGCTGGGCGCGGCGACCTACGGCCGCGGCATGTTCAAGGTCTCCGTCGGCGCGGGCAACGTCGGCAACTACCAGGACCTCTGGTGGGCCGGAGCGCAGGAAAACGGCTGGGGCATGAGCATCGCGCAGCACGGCTCGACCCTCTTCAGCGCGATGTTCGTGTACGACGCCGCCGGCAAGCCGATGTGGGTGGTGATGCCCGGGGGGAGCTGGGACGCGAGCGGCACCGCCTATTCCGGGGCGCTCTATAGCCCGACCAGTGCCTGGTTCGGCAGCTACGACTCCGCGCGTTTCACGGCCGGGCCCTCCGTGGGCAATGCGACGCTCACGTTCACGGGCGCGAACGCGGCCACCCTCAGCTACACGATCAATGGCACCTCCGGCACCAAGTCGATCACGCGCCAGCTCTTCGGCCCGCAGGATGCGACGCCTACGGCCAGCTTCGGCGACCTCTGGTGGGGCGGCCCACCCGAGAACGGCTGGGGCGTGGCGATCAACCAGCAATACCGCACGCTCTTCGCCGTGTGGTACACGTACGATTCGGCGGGGCGGACGGTCTGGTACGTCGTTCCCGGCGGCGCGTGGACGGCGACGAACACGTATTCGGGGCCGGCCTACCGCACGACCAGCTCGTCGTGGCTGGGAACGCCGTACAACGCCGCAGCGTTCAATGCACAACCCGTGGGAAACGTGACTTTCACCTTCAGCGACGCGAACAATGCCTTGATGACGTATAACGTCGATGGCGTTTCCGGCAGCAAGGCCATCACCCGGCAGCCGTTCCCCTAGGCGCCATGGCCGAAGACGCGTGCGAGTTCTGCCAGGGCGCCGGGGGAACGGTCCTGTGGCGCGACGAGGTGTGCCGCGTCGTTCGCGTGGACGAGCCGCAGTATCCGGGGTTTTGCCGGGTGATCCTCGCGCGGCACGCGCGTGAAATGAGCGACCTTTCGCCGGCGGAAAGAGAACGCCTCATGGACGTCGTCTTCGCGGTCGAGGAGGCGGTCCGCGAGGCCATGGAGCCCGACAAGATGAACCTCGCCAGCCTCGGCAACATGGTGCCCCACGTGCATTGGCACGTGATCCCGCGCTTCCGCGACGACGCGCATTTCCCCACGCCGGTCTGGGGGCCGCCGCAGCGCCAGGCGGCGGTGCCGCCCGCGCGGGCGCAGCGCGCCGAGCGCATCCCGGCCCTGCTGCTGGGAAGGCTGGGGAGCTGACCATGGCGTCGCTGCCTCCCGATCGCGGCGCGGTTCCCGGCGCGTTCACGGATGCCAAGGGCTGCAAGGAGTGGCTCGCCACCCTGCCGCTCACCAACATCCCGCAGGCGCAGGCCCTGCTGCTCGAAGGGCTCAGGTCGCTGAACGCGGCGTCGTTCGATCCGCTCGAGCGCCTGAAATGCCTGGAGCTCGCGCGCGAGCGCATCGCCTTCCTGCAGGGCGAGCAGCGCTCGCGCTATTTCGGCAAGACGCTGCCGTTGTCGCCGACCGATGCGGCCGCGTGGAACACCGGGCGCCTGCTGCTGGCCGAGATCGAGGCGGGCTATCGCCGCTGCCAGGAAGCGGCGGCGAGCGAGGCGATGCACGCGCACCGCGCGCTCGTCGTGCAGCGCCTGCTGCGCTACATCGGCGCGCAGATGGCCTTCCACGCTTCGATCTACCGCCGTTTCGAGCCGGAGCTGTGGCTGCGCCTGCACGCGCTCTTCGCCGACGCGGAGAGGCAGGGGCTGCTCGAGGAGCACGTCAAGGATTCGCTCGAGAGCGACGACCGCGGATCGAGCATCATGGAGGCCTACGTCCACGTGGTGCTGCTGCAGGCCGCCTACCTTTCGGAGCTCACCGCGCCGCAGATGGACTTCGTCGAGGCGCTGCTGCGCGCCTGGGCGCGCAAGGTCGTCGTGAAGCCGGTCTCCCCCGCGGACTCGGCCCCGATGCTGCCGCTCGCGGTGGACTTGGAGAAGCCGATCGGCGCGCGCCCGCTGGCGCCGGGCGATGCGCGGCCCACGCACCGCGTCCTGCACGTCGAGGAGCTGTCGAAGAGCCTGCGCAAGCGGCTGCATGGCTTCGCGAAGGGCGAGAGCGCCGCCGAGCTGCACCTGCCCGTGCAGGCCTCGGGCGTCGATGCGCAGTCGCAGATCCAGCGCCTGCACAAGCTTTGGTGCGAAGGCGCCCCGCCGCGCCCGTCCGCGCGCGTGCCCGAGGAAAGGACCGCGGGCGTCGTGTGGACGCTGTCCGACGTGCACTTCTTCGTTTCCGGCGGCAAGGTCTTCGAGCAGCCGGGCGGCGAGAACCGCGAGCTCACGAGCGAGGAAAAGCAGGACATCGAGGTCTTCGGCCGCGTGCGCGAGCGAACCCACAACCGCGTGGCCAACCTGCCCAACGTGTCCGCCGAGTCGTGGGGCATCATCGACGAGATGCTGGGCGCGTGGCGGCTGATGCGCCCCTCGACGGCGTCGCGCGGCGTGGCCATCGGGCGCGTGCTCGCCATGCGCCTGGGCGACGCCTCCCCCTTCCTCATCGGCTACGTGAGCGGGCTGGTGCAGGAAGTCGACGGCTCGATCGTGATCACGCTGCGCCTGTTTCCCGGCAGGCCGGAGCCGCTCGCGGTGCGTCCCGGCGAGCCGCGCAACCGCGCCGCCTCGCAATGGGTGCCGGCGCTGGCGCTGCCCGCGATCGAGAAGCTGCGCGTGCCGGCCACGCTGGTCCTGCCGAGCGGGCTCGCGGCGCGCGGCCGCCAGGTGGAAGTGTGGGACGGCGGCGTGAAGACGCTCATCGTGGGCGAGGTGCTCGAGCGCGGGACCGACTTCGACCGCGTCGCCGCGGGGTGAAGGCAGGCCCGCGCGGCGCAGCGCTCAGGCGCCGAGCGCGTCCATGAACGCCTCGGCGGCGTTCTCGCCCGTCTGCTCCTCGATCTCGACGATGCACGTGGGGCTGGTCACGTTGACCTCGGTGAGGTGATCGCCGATCACGTCCAGGCCGGCGAAGACGATGCCCGCCTTCACGAGCTCGACCCCGACCGTCTCGCCGATCTCGCGATCGCGCTCGGAGATCGGCTGCGCCACGCCGCGCCCGCCCGCCGCGAGGTTGCCGCGCGTCTCGCCCGCCTTCGGGATGCGCGCGAGGCAATAGGGAAACGGCTCGCCGTCGATCACGAGCACGCGCTTGTCGCCCTGCGCGATCTGCGGCACGTAGCGCTGCGCCATCACGGTGCGCCGCCCCATGTCGGTGATGGCCTCGACGATGACGTTGCGGTTGGGGTCGCTCGTCGCCACGCGGAAGATCATCGTGCCGCCCATGCCGTCGAGCTTCTTCACGATGACGTCCTGGTGCGCGTCGATGAAGGCGTGGACCGCCTTCATGTCGCTCGCGACGAGCGTGGGCGGCGCGAGCTGGGGGAAGCGCAGGATCGCGAGCTTCTCGTTCCAGTCGCGCAGCGCCCGCGGGCTGTTGACCACGTGCGTGCCCTCCGCCTCGGCGCGCTCGAGGAGCAGCGTGGCGTAGTAGTACTCCTGGTCGAAGGGCGGGTCCTTGCGCATGAGGACGAAGTCGAATTCCGCGAGCCGCGCCGTGGCCTCCGCCGTGACGCGGTACCAGGCGTCGTCGTCCTCGGAGACGTCCAGGCGCATGACCGGGGCGCGCACGCCGCCGTCCTGCACGAAGATCGAGCGCGCCTCGAGGGCGTGGACCTCGTGGCCGCGCGCCACGGCCGCGCGCATCATCGCGATGCTCGAGTCCTTGTACGCCTTGAGGTGGTCGAGCGGATCGACGACGAACGCGAGCCTCATGCGTTCGCCGCCCTCACCTCCAGCGCGGCGTCGCGTGCGACGAGCTCCTCGACCTCGATCGCCGCGGCGAGCGAGGCGAGCCGCGCGATGACGCCGTACGTGTAGAAGCGGTTCGGCGGGTCCCCCGGCTTGCCGGCGCAGTCGGGCGACTGGCAATCGGTCTCGAAAGCGAGCGGCTTGTACTCGGCGCCCGGCGAGTTGAGGTTCTCGTCGATGCCGCGGGCGGTGTGCACGCGATAGAAGCCGCCCACCACGTACTGGTCGACCATGTACACGACGGGCTCGGCCGCGGCGCCGTCCACGGTCTCGAACGTGTACACGCCTTCCTGGATGATCACCTCGTGCACCGGCTGGCCTTCCTTGATGGTGGCCATCTTGTTGCGCGTCTTGCGGTTGAGGTTGCGCACCTCGTCGACGCTCTTCACGGTCATGATGCCCATGCCGTAGGTGCCGGCATCGGCCTTCACGATCACGAACGGCGCGTCCTCGATGCCGTATTGCGCGTACTTCTCGCGGATCTCGGCGAGCACGAACTCGACGTTGGCCGCGAGGCAATCCTCGCCTTCCTTCTCGGCGAAGTTGACCTTGCCGCACTGGCTGAAGAAGGGATTGATCACCCACGGATCGATGCCGACGAGGCGCGCGAAGTCCTCGGCCACGCGGTCGTACATGTGGAAATGATGCGACTTGCGCCGCGTGGACCAGCCCGCCACGAGCGGCGGCAGCACCGGCTGCTCGATGCCGCGCAGGATCCCGGGGATACCCGCGGACAGGTCGTTGTTGAGGAGCACGGCGCACGGATCGAAGCCGTCGAGGCCCACGCGGTTGCCCCTGCGCACGATCGGCTCGAGCAGCAGCTTGTCGCCGCCGGAGCCCTGCACCTCCATGGGCGCCTGCAGGTCGGGAATGAGGCTTCCGATGCGCACCACGAGCCCGGCGCCCTCGAGGATGCGCTTGAGCACCGCGACGTTCTGCAGGTAGTGCAGGTTGCGCGTGTGGTTCTCGGGCACCAGCAGGAAGCCGCGCGTGTCGGGGCAGACGCGCTGCACCGCCGACATCGCCGCGTGCACGCACAGCGGGAGGAAGTCGCGGTTCAGGTTGTTGAAGCCGCCGGGGAAGAGGTTGGTGTCCACCGGCGCCAGCTTGAAGCCGCTGTTGCGCAGGTCCACCGAGCCGTAGAACGGCACCGCATGCTCCTGCCATTGCGCGCGGAACCAGTGCTCGATGTCGGCGCGGCGGTCGAGCACGATGCGCTCGAGCTCCTGCAGCGGGCCGGTGAGGGAAGTGGTGAGGTGCGGAACCATGTCGAATTCGAACCCGTCGCGAGGAATGCGCGATCGGGGCTGCGGTCCGGTGGCGGGGAGGGTCAGTTTACACGCTCCGATTCGGGCAGGTCGCGACGCGGTGAGACGGCGCGCGCCTGCTAGAATTCGGGGCTGCTCCCGCCCCTTTCAAGCTGCGTCTTCCCATGCCCGCGTGGCACCCCCTGGCCGTCACGGCCGCGATGCTCGCCGCGTCGAACCTCTTCATGACGTTCGCCTGGTACGGGCACCTCAAGAACTTCCAGGCGAGCCCGTGGTACGTCGCCGCGATCGCGAGCTGGGGCATCGCGCTCTTCGAGTACCTCATCATGGTGCCGGCCAACCGCATCGGCTTCGAGAGCGGCGCCTCGCTCGCGCAGCTCAAGATCCTGCAGGAGGTCATCACGCTGTCGGTCTTCGCCCCCTTCGCGCTCTTCTACATGGGCGAGGGGCTGCGCTGGAACTACCTCTGGGCGGCGCTGTGCCTCATGGGCGCGGTCTATTTCATCTTCAAGGGCTAGAAGGCCACATGCACCTGCACATCCTCGGCATCTGTGGCACCTTCATGGGAGGCCTCGCGAGGATCGCGCGCGAGCTGGGACACGTGGTCACCGGCTGCGACGCGCAGGTCTACCCGCCCATGAGCGAGCAGCTGCGCGCCATCGGCATCGACCTGCACGAGGGCTACGACGCCGCGCAGCTCGACGAGTACAAGGCCGATCTCTACGTGATCGGCAACGCGATGACGCGCGGCAAGCCGGTGATCGAGGCGATCCTCGACCGCGGCCTGCCGTACTACTCCGGGCCGCAGTGGCTCGCCGAGCACGTGCTGATGGACAAGTGGGTGCTGGCGGTCGCCGGCACGCACGGCAAGAGCACCACCTCGTCGATGCTCGCCTGGATCCTCGAGGATGCCGGGCTCGATCCGGGCTTCCTCATCGGCGGCATCGTGCAGAACTTCCACATGTCGGCGCGCGCGCGCCCCTCGCCCTTCTTCGTGATCGAGGCGGACGAATACGACACCGCCTTCTTCGACAAGCGCTCGAAGTTCGTGTGGTACCGCCCGCGCACCGCGGTGCTCGCGAACCTCGAATACGACCACGCGGACATCTTTCCCGACCTCGCCGCGATCGAGACGCAGTTCCACCACCTCGTGCGCATCGTGCCGTCGCAGGGCCTGCTCGTCGTGAACGGCGCGGAGGCGGCGCTGGAGCGCGTGCTCGCGCGCGGGTGCTGGACGCCCGTGGAGCGCTTCGGGCCCGGCCAGGCCTGGAGCGTCGGCGCGATCCATCCCGACGACTCCTTCGACGTGCTGCTCGCGGGCGAGAAGCAGGGCACGGTGCGCTGGCCGCTCATGGGCGAGCACAACCGCGCCAACGCGCTCGCGGCGCTCGCCGCCGCGCGCCATGCCGGCGTGCCGGTGAAGAAGGGGATCGAGGCGCTCGCGCGCTTCGAGGGCGTGAAGCGCCGCATGGAGGTCCGCGGCGTGGTGAACGGCGTGACGGTGTACGACGATTTCGCGCACCACCCGACGGCGTTCGAGACGACGATCGGCGGGCTGCGCACGCGCATCGGCGGCGCGCGCATCGTCGCCGTGTTCGAGCCGCGGTCGAACACCATGAAGCTGGGGACGATGCAGGACCGCCTGGCGCGCAGCCTCGCCGGCGCGGACCTCGTCGTGTGCTACGCGAAGGACCTCGGGTGGGACCCGGGCCACGCGCTGGCGCCGCTGGGCACGCGCGCCTTCGTGCACCACGACCTCGACCTCCTCGTCGAGGCCGTCGCGCGCCAGCTCGAGCCGGGCGACCATGTCCTCGTGATGTCCAACGGCGGCTTCGGCGGCGTGCACGAGAGGCTGCTGGAGCGCCTGCGCCAGCGCAAGCCGGCGGCGGCGCCCAGGGCATGAAGGGCTTCGCCTTCCGCATCCTCAACGTGTTCGCGCGCGAAGGCCGCCTCACGGGCAACCCGCTGTGCGTGTTCGAGGACGGCCAGGGCCTCGGCGACGCGCAGATGCAGGCGCTCGCGCGGCAGTTCAACCTGTCGGAGACCACGTTCATCCTGCCCTCGGCGAAGGCGACGGCGCGCGTGCGAATCTTCACGCCCGCGTACGAGATGCCGTTCGCGGGGCATCCCACGCTCGGCACGGCGCACGTGGTGCGCTCCCTCGCCGAGCAGGAGGTGGGCGACGTCACGCTCGAGATGAAGGCGGGCATCGTCCCGGTGAGCTCCAGCGGCAATCGCTGGACGCTCTCCGCGAATCCGGCGCGTTGGCGCGAGGTATCCGAATCGCGCGCGGAGCTCGCGCAGATCCTTGGCCTGCAGGCGGCCGACATCGTGGAGCGCCCGCTCTGGGTCAACGCCGGCAAGGAGCAGCTCGTGGTGCCCGTGCGCGATGCCGCGGCGGTGGACCGCGCGCGCCCGCGCGGCGATGCCTTCTCGCGGCTGAAGAGCGAGGACGGCCAGAGCATGGCGTACGTTTTCGCGGACGCGGGCGATGCATCGGGCCAGGTCCACGCGCGCTTCTTCTTCCCGAGCGGCGCCGCGATCCTCGAGGACCCGGCCACCGGCTCGGCTTGCGCGAACCTCGGCGGGTGGTTCACCGCCATGCGGCCCGGCGCCGACGTGCGGCGCACCATTTCCCAGGGAGAGGCGGTCGCCCGTCCCTCGACCCTGTACCTCACGGTCACCGGCGGCGCGATCCGTGTCGGCGGCGACGTGATCGAGCTCGGGCGCGGCATGCTCGAGCCGTGAGGACGATCGTCTACCTGCACGGCTTCATCAGCGCGCCGGCCTCGCGGAAGGCGACGATGCTTCGCGACTACGTGCAGGGATGCGTCACCGGCGTCGCGCTCGTCGTGCCCGCGCTGCACCATCGCCCGTCGCGCGCCATCGCGCAGGTCGCCGCGGCCTGCGCTCCCATCCCCGCGGCGGACCTGACCCTCGTGGGAAGTTCGCTCGGCGGCTTCTATGCCACCGTGATGGCCGAGCGGCTGGGCTGCCGCGCCGTGGTGGTCAACCCGGCCGTGCAGCCGCACACGCATTTCAGCCGCTATCTCGGCGCGCAGCGCAACCTCTACACCGGCGAGGCGTTCGTCCTCACGCAGGAGCACGTGGACGAGCTGCGCGCGATGGACCCGCCCGCCATCACGAAGCCGGGCCGGTACTGGCTGATCGTGGAAACCGGCGACGAAGTGCTCGACTACCGCGAGGCCGTCGCTTTCTACGCGGGCGCCTGCCAGACGGTGATCCAGGGCGGCGACCATGCATTGCAGTCGTTCCCGGAGCACATTCCCGACATCGTCGACTGGGCGTTGCGGGCGAGCGCG
>DASTGG010000258.1:0-18194 GCA_035719385.1 Usitatibacter sp. | reverse complement strand
TGCGTCCCCGGGGTGCGTCCCCGGGGTGCGTCCCCGAATCAGGAGGAAGAATGAAGATCGATGTGGACGTCGCCGTCATCGGCGCGGGAACGGCGGGCCTGGCGGCCTGGCGCGCCGCGCGGGCGGCCGGCGCGCGGGCGGTGATCGTCGAGGGCGGCGCGTACGGCACCACGTGCGCCCGCGTGGGCTGCATGCCGTCGAAGCTGCTCATCGCGGCGGCGGAAGCCGCGCACGCGATCGGTCGCGCGCCCGGGTTCGGCGTGCACGTCGATGGGGCGGTGCGCGTGGATGGCCGCGAGGTGATGGCCCGCGTGAAGCGCGAGCGCGACCGCTTCGTGGGCTTCGTGGTCGAGGGCGTGGAGGCGATCCCCGAGGCCGACCGCATCCGCGGCCACGCGCGCTTCGTGGATGACCACACCCTGCAGGTCGAGAACGGACCGCGCATCGCCGCGCGCGCGATCGTCATCGCCACCGGCTCGCGCCCGACGGTGCCCCCGATGCTCCAGGGCCTGGGCGAGCGCCTCGTCGTGAACGACGACATCTTCCAATGGGACACGCTGCCCCGTTCCGTCGCGGTCTTCGGCCCCGGCGTGATCGGGCTCGAGCTCGGCCAGGCGCTCGCGCGCCTCGGCGTGCGTGTCGTGATCCTGGGACGTGGCGGCAAGCTGGGCCCGATCACCGACCCCGTCGTCGCCGCGGCCGCGTCAAAGGCATTGTCGTCGGAGCTCGCAGTGGATCCCAATGCGCACGTCTCGCGCGTCGAGCGCGACGGCGACGAGGTGATCATCGATTACCTCGGACCCGACGGGCAGCCGCGCAGCGAGCGCTTCGAGTACGTGCTCGCCGCGACCGGCCGCGCGCCGAACGTCGATCGCCTCGGGCTCGAGAACACCGGCCTCGAGCGCGACGCGCGCGGCGTGCCCCTCTTCGATCCGGCGACGCTGCAGGCGGGCACGAGCTCGGTCTTCATCGCGGGCGATGCGGCGAACTACATTCCCCTGCTCCACGAGGCGGCGGACGAGGGCCGCATCGCGGGCGGCAACGCGGCGCGCTTCCCGCAGGTGCAGCCGGGCCTGCGCCGCGCGCGCCTCGGCATCGTCTTCACCGATCCGCAGATCGCGATCGTGGGCGGCGGCTTCGCGTCGCTCGAGCCGTGGAAGACCGCGATCGGGGAAGTGTCGTTCGAGGACCAGGGCCGTTCCCGCGTGATGCTGAAGAACCGCGGCAGCCTGCGCGTCTATGGCGACGTCGCGACCGGCCGCTTCCTCGGCGCCGAAATGGCCGGCCCCGAAGCCGAGCACATCGGTCACCTGCTCGCGTGGGCGCTGCAGGCGGGCATGACGGTCGCACAGATGCTCGAGATGCCGTTCTACCACCCGGTGGTCGAGGAGGGACTGCGCACGGCGCTGCGCGACCTCGACGCTCAGATCAGGTCGGGAAACCTCGCGGCGAACTCGCGCAGGTTGTCGGTGATGACGCCATCGACGCCGGCGGCGAAGAGCGCCTCGGCCTCGGCCACGTCGTTGACCGTATAGACCTGCACGCGATAGCCGCGCTCGTGCAGGCGGCCGACATTGCGGGGGTCCAGCTTGCGGTGGTTGGTGTGCACCGCGGCCGCCTCGAGCGCGGCGAGCCGGTCCCAATCGGCGTCGGTGAAGCGCGAGATGAGCCACGCTCGCGGAATCTCCGGGGCCGCCTCCTTCGCAGCTGCCAGGGCCTCGAAGGAAAACGACGAAAACACCGGCGGCGGGGAGATGCCGCGCCACAGCTCGCGCGCGCGCTCGGCCACGCGCCGCCCGGTGATCGCGTCGAAACCCGGCGTGGGCTTGATCTCGATGTGCGCCATGGTGCCCTGCCCGATGAGGAGCTTCGCCGCGTCGTCGAACGAGGCGATCGGCTCGCCGCGAAACGCTTCCGAGTGCCACCCGCCCGCATCCAGCTTGCGAAGCTGCGCCCAGTCGAGGTCCGCCGCGCGTCCCTCGCCGTTCGTGGTGCGCTCGAGCGTCGGATCGTGCAGGAGGAGCAGCACGCCGTCGCGCGAGAGCTTCACGTCGAATTCGTGCGCGCGATAGCCCAGGGACTGGCCGAGGCGAATCGCGGCGAGCGTGTTCTCGGGCGCGAGCGATCCGCCGCCCCGGTGCGCGACGACGCGCGGGTACGGCCAGTCCTTCATCGCACGCCTTCCAGGTACTTGTGGCTCGCCCCGACGAGGAGCGCGATCGCGATGCACGCATAGATCGCCGCGAGCACGTCGTCGATCATCACGCCGAAGCCGCCTTTAACCCGCCGCTCCACCTGCCGGATGGGGAATGGCTTCCAGATGTCGAAGAGGCGGAAGAGGCCGAACGCCACCGCGAGCATGAGCACGCTCTTGTTGGCGAAGACGGCGACCGGCAGGAACGCGACGATCTCGTCGATCACGATGGCGCCGTGGTCCTGGACGCCCAGGTCGCGCGACGTGACGTTGCTCGCCCAGACGCCCACGAAGAAGAGCGGCACGGCGAGCACCGCGACGTGCCACGGCGCGACGACCTGCTCCAGCAGCAGGAAAAGCGCGAGGCCCACGAGCGTGCCGAACGTCCCGGGCGCGAACGGCGCGAGGCCGCTGCCGAACCCCAATGCGATGAAATGCGCCGGATGCGACAGCAGGAACCGCGCGTCAGGGTGCCTTGAAGTGGTCGTATCCGCGGCCATCGATCTTCACGGCCTTGCCGTCCTCGCCCAGGAGGCTCACGCCCTTGCCGCGCTTGACCTGGCCGATGCGCGTGAGCGGCACGCCGAGGACGTCCACGAGGTCCGCGATCGACTCGCGCGAGTTGACCGGCGCGGTGAAGCACAGCTCGTAGTCGTCGCCGCCGGCGATGATCGCGTTGCGCCCGGCTTCCGTGCCGATGTGCTTGGCGCCGATGCCCGACACGGGAATCTTCTCGAGCTCGACCGTCGCGCCCACGCCGGAGAGACGGCAGATGTGGCCGAGGTCCTGCAGCACGCCGTCGGACACGTCGATCGCCGCCGTGGCGAGCCCGCGCAGCGCCTGCCCGAGCTGCACGCGCGGCGACGGCTCGTAGAGGCGCATGAGCGCCTCGTGGTAATCGGCCTCGCCGAGCACGAGCTTGCCGTTGCGATGCGCCACCGCGAGCGCCGCGTCGCCGAGGTTTCCCGACACCCACACGTCGTTGCCGACCCTCGCGCCGCTGCGCCGCAGCGCCGCGCCCGCCGGCACCTCGCCCATGATCGTGACCGTGAGCGTGAGCGGGCCGCGCGTCGTGTCGCCGCCGATGAGGGAGACGTTGAACTCCTCCGCGAGGTCGAAGAAGCCCTTCGCGAACGCGGCGAGCCATGCGTGATCGACGTTGGGGAGCGTGAGGGCGAGCATCGCCCAGTACGGCATCGCGCCCATCGCCGCGAGGTCCGAGAGGTTCACCGCGAGCGTCTTGTGCCCGAGCGCCTCGGGATCGACGTCGGGGAAGAAGTGCGTGCCCGAGACCATCGTGTCGGTGGAGACCGCGAGGTCCATGCCGTTGGTGACGTCGACCAGCGCGCAGTCGTCGCCCACGCCGAGGACCGCGTTCGACGCGGGGCGCGTGAAGTGCCGCGCGATGAGGTCGAATTCCGGGGATGTGCTGTTGGAGCTGCTATTGGCCATTCTTCTTCCGCCTCGTGCTCGATGCCTTCGCCCGCTTCGCGGGTGGTTCGGCGACCTCCTCGGGCCGCACTGCCGCGGCCAGCTTGTCGAGGACGCCGTTCACGTACTTGTGACCGTCGGTCCCGCCGAAGCGCTTGCCCAGCTCGATCGCCTCGTTGATCGTGACGCGGTAGGGAATCTCGGGGTTGTGCACGAGCTCCCAGGCGCCGAGCAGCAGGATCGCGCGCTCCACCGGGCTCACCTCGTCCCACTTGCGGTCGGCGAAGGGCTCGATGCGCGCGCGCAGCTCGTCCGCGTCCCCGATCGTGCCGCGCAGTTCGGCCGCGAGGAAATCGCGGTCCGCGCGCTCGAAATCCTCGAGCTCCGACAGGTTCTTCAGCACGTCGGCCGCGCTGTTGCCCGTGTACAGCCATTGGTAGATGCCCTGCATCGCAAACTCGCGCGAGCGGCGGCGCGGCGAAACCTTCATCCGGCCACCGCCCTCAACGTGTTGGCCATTTCCACCGCCACGCGCGCCGCCTCGGCGCCCTTCACCGTCGCGCGCTCGCTGGCCTGCGCGTCCGTGTCGCACGTGAGGACCGCGTTGGCCACCGGGACGCCGGTCTCCAGCTGCACGTCGAGGATGCCGCGCGCGCTCTCGTTGGAGACGACCTCGAAGTGGTACGTCTCGCCGCGGACCACGGCGCCCAGCGCGATCAGCGCGTCGTAGCGCCGCCCGCTGATCCCGCGGCGCTCGAGCGCCATCGTCTGCAGGGCGATCGGGATCTCGAGGGCGCCGGGCACGCTCACGACATCGATATCCTTCGCCGCCACGCCCAGCTCCACGAGCTGCTTGTCGCACGCGGTGAGGAGCTGCTGCACGATCGGCTCGTTGAAGCGGCTCCACACGATGCCCACGCGAAGCCCCGCGCCGTTCAGCTCCGGCGTGATGGTGGTCATACCGCCTTCACCGCGATGACGTCATCGGGCGACACGTATTCCACGATCTCCAGGTCGAAGCCCGACATGCTCGGGATGCGCTTCGGCCGCGCGAGCACGCGCATCTTGCCCACGCCCAGGTCGCGCAGGATCTGCGCGCCGATGCCGTGCAGGCGCGGATCCCACTTGCGCGCGGCTCGCTTCGTGCGCGAGCCCTCGATGCGATCGAGGATCTCGGCGGTCGATTCGCGCCCGCGCAGCAGCACGATGACGCCTTCCCTCGCGTGCGCGATGAGGCGCATCGCGTCCTGCACCGAGTACGCGTGCCGCGCCACGTCGAAGTCGAAGAGGTCGAGCGAGAAGAACGGCTCGTGGACGCGCACGAGGGTCGGCCTGTCGGGCGACGGGTCGCCCTTCACGAGCGCGTAATGCACCTGGTCGCCCGTCTTGTCGTGGTACACGCACAGGCGGAACGGGCCATAGGGCGTGGCGATCACGCGCTCGGTGAGGCGCTCGACGAGGCGCTCGTTCTGGCTGCGGTAGTGGATGAGGTCGGCGATCGTGCCGATCTTCAGGCGATGGCGCTTCGCGAACTCGATGAGCTCGGGCATGCGCGCCATGGAGCCGTCGGGATTCATGATCTCGCAGATGGCGGCCGCGGGCGTGAGCCCGGCGAGCTCGGCGAAGTCGCAGCCCGCTTCCGTGTGGCCGGCGCGCACGAGCACGCCGCCGTTCTGCGCCTTCAGCGGGAACACGTGCCCCGGCTGCACGATGTCCTCGGGCTTCGCATGTTTTGCGGTGGCGGCACGGATGGTGCGCGCCCGGTCGGCGGCCGAAATCCCGGTGGTGACACCGGCGGCGGCCTCGATCGACAGGGTGAACGCGGTGCCGAGCGGCGAGCGGTTCTCGGCCACCATGAGCGGCAGGTTCAGCTGGCGGCAGCGCTCCTCCGTGAGCGTGAGGCAGATCAAGCCGCGCGCATACGTGGCCATGAAGTTGATCGCTTCCGGCGTCACGAAATCGGCGGCCATCACGAGGTCGCCCTCGTTTTCGCGGTCCTCGGCGTCCGCGAGAACGATCATCCGGCCGAGCCGGATCTCGTCGATCAGTTCCTGGGTCGGGCTCGTGGTCACGGCGAATTTCCTCCGGGCAAGACACATATTTTGCCCGATTTGGGAGCATGAGCCGAACGGCGCAGGCGGCGCGCGGCGATTCTTGATGCCCGTCAGTCCGATTCGGCGCCTGCAATCAATAATATCGAAGGCTTGATTGGAATCCGTACCATCATGGCCCGCCGCTGCATTTCCCTCGCCTCGCTCGTTTCCCTCCTTAGCTTCGCGCTGCTCGCCGGTGCGGCCCATGCCCAGCAGACGGCGCTGTGGTACTCCACGCTGCAGATGACGGGGACCGGCTATCAGCGCGCGGAAACGCTGCTCGCGCCGCCCGACACGTTCCAGTTCTCCAACAAGTCCCCGGCTGGGCTGTGGCTCAATGCCTCCAGCGCGACGGCCGGCACCGTGACACTGCGGATGGCGCCGCCGACCGGGCAGACCTTCGCCCTCGGGGCCTACGAGCAGACGACCGATACCGCCGCGCGATCTCCGGCCGGCGTGCTGTCGATGAGCATCGGCTCGACGTCGCTGTGCAACACGACCGGGCGCTTCGTCATCCTGGAGCTCGCCTACGACAGCAACTTCGACATGGTGAGCCTTGCCGCGGACTTCGAGCTGCGCTGCGGCGACACGGCGACGTACGGCGAGCTGCGGTACAACTCGACGGTGCCGCTCACGATCGACAAGCCGGCAACCGCGGTCGCGCCCGATCCCTTCGCGTTCGCACCGCGCGGCCCCGTTGCGGCGGGCACCGTGGTGGCGTCCGATGCGACCACCGTCTATGGAATCCGCTCGCCCGCGCCGGTCTCCATCGTGGGCGGCGAATACAGCGTCAACGGCGGGGCCTTCACCGATGCGGCGGGCACCGTGTCCAACCGGGACCGCGTGGTGGTGCGCCAGACCTCGTCCCCCGAGGGCGGCGCAACGCACAGCGCCACCCTCACCGTCGGCGGGGTCGCCGGCCGCTTCGACGTCACGACGTACATGCCGGGCACGCCGTTCACGGGCGTGACCCTGGAAAGCGCGACGCCCGGGACGTTCGGCAACAATCTTTCGTCGATCGATACCAACGCGCCGAATTGGCAGATCGCGACCTACTCGTCCGGCGATGGCGAGGTCGACATACAGTTGACCGGACCGTCCTTCTGGTTCGCATCGATCCGGTTCCAGGCGCCGCTGGACGCGAAGCTGGCCGCCGGCCCCTATGAAGCGGCGGTGCGCGCGCCGTTCAATTACGCCTCGCCCGGGCTGGATGTGTCCGGAAACGTCGGTTGCTTCATCTCGACGGGACGCTTCGTGATCCACGAGATCGAGCGCAACGCCGATGGCAGCATCGCGAAGCTCGCGGCGAGCTTCGAGCAGTGGTGCGGGACCTCGGCAGGCCCCGTTCATGGCGAGGTCCGGATCAACTCCGCCGTGGCGATGCCCTGGATGCTCACCGCGCCGCGCACGAGCCCCTATCCTTTCGCGCTCAGCGCGCAATCGCCGGTGCGAGCCGGAGCGCTGGTCCGCTCGAACATCACGACCATCGACGGCATCGACCAGCCCGTCCCCATCTCCATCGTGGGCGGCGCCTACAGCGTGAACGGCGGCCCCTTCACGAGCGCTCCGGGCACCGTGAATCCGCGTGACGACGTGGTGGTGCAGCTGACCGCCTCGCGCACGCCGGGCGCGGTCCGCAGCGCCACGCTCACCGCCGGCGGGCGTTCGGCGACACTCTCGGTAAGCACGTACCAGCCGGGCATGGCGGTCACCGGGCTCTATTACCAAAGCACGAGTGGCGACTTCGTGGGCGGCGGCACGACCCGCATCTTCCTCGCGCCTCCGAGCCGCCTCGCGCGCGCGCAGTCCTTCGAGCCCAACGACATGCAGCTGTCACTCCAGGGAACGGAGGGCCACTTGTGGAGCGCCACGTTCACGGCGCCGCAAAAGGCGATCATCGTGCCGGGCGTCTACGAAAATGCGACGCGCTGGCCTTTCCAGGATCCCGCGGTTCCGGGCCTCGACTTCTCCGGCGATGGCCGCGGATGCAACCAGCTCTATGGCCGCTTCGTGGTCCGCGAGGCGCAGTACGCCGCCGATGGCACGCTGCAGCGCTTCGCGGCCGATTTCGAGCAGCACTGCGAAACCCGGACGGCCCCGCCGCTCTTCGGCGAAGTGCGCTACAACTCCACCGTGTCGTTCAGCGCGCTCGAGGGCGGCGAATGCACGACGGCGGATCCCACCTGCGTGACGGACCTCGCCGTGAGCCAGGCCGTCAATGTGCCTGCCCCGAGGCCGGGCGACGAACTCACCTTCAGCGTCGTGGTAGCCAACATGGGCACCGGGATCGCACACAATGTCGTGGTCGTCGACACGCTTCCGCCGGACGCGACGTTCGTGAGCGCGCCGGCGGGCTGCTCCTTCGCCGCGGGCAAGGTAACGTGTGTCGCGGATGCGATCGCGAACGGATCCAGCATCACGTTCAACATCGTCGTGCGCGCGACGTCGGCAGGCACCCTTTCCAACGGCGTCACCGCGAGCGCCGAGGACATCGATTCGGTCTCCGCGAATAACAGCAATGCACTCACGGTTCCTGTCGCTGCGCCTGCCTCGGTGTCCGCCCTTTCGACCCGCATGCAGGTGCTGACGGGCGACGACGTGCTCATCGGCGGGTTCGTCATCGGCGGCACCGTCCCCAAGACCGTCGCGATCCGGGCCCGCGGCCCCTCGCTTGCACCGCTCGGCATCGACAATCCACTGGCCGATCCGACGCTGACCGTCGTGCGCGCGTCGGACCAGGCGGTCATCGCCATCAATGACGATTGGGGCACGGACGCCAATGCCACCGCCCTTGCGGCAAGCGGCTTCGCCCCCGGCGATTCGCGCGAGTCGGCCGTCCTGATGACGCTTTCGCCCGGCGCCTACACCGCGGTCGTGTCGAGCGCGCGCGGCGCCAACGGCGTCGGCATGGTCGAAGTGTACGAGGTGGACCATCCCGAGGCGCCGCTGGTGGGCCTCTCCACACGCGGGCAGGTCCTGCGCGGCAATGACGTGATGATCGGCGGCTTCATCGTGCAGGGCGCGCGTCCGCAAACCGTCGTCGTGCGCGGGCGCGGGCCTTCGCTCGCCGCCAATGGGATCGCCAATACGCTGCCGGATCCGATCCTGCAGCTCGTGCGCGCCTCGGACAACACGGTCATCGCCACGAACGACGATTGGGCGAGCGCCGCGAATGCCGCCCAGCTATCGGCGAGCGGCTTCGCCCCCGGACACGAAAAGGAGGCGGCCGTGCTCATCACGCTCGATCCGGGCGCCTACACCGCGATCCTGAGCGGCGTGGCCGATGCAACCGGCGTGGGGATCGTGGAGGTGTTCGCGCTGCCCTGAGCGCGGGCCTGCCTGCTGGTCAGCCGTGGAGCATCCGCTCCACGTACCGCGCCAGCATGTCGACCTCGAGGTTCACCCTCGAGCCCGGCGCAAGGTTGCGCAGCGTCGTCATCGCGCGCGTGTGCGGGATGATGTTGGCCTCGAAGCGGTTGCCATTCACGGCGTTCACCGTGAGGCTCACGCCGTCAACGGCCACCGAGCCCTTGCGCGCGAGATAACGCGAGAGCTCCGCCGGCGCCTCGATCTCGAGGCGATAGCTGCCGCCCAGGTCGTCGAACGCGACGACCTTCCCCACGCCATCGACGTGCCCGCTCACGAGGTGGCCGTCGATGCGATCCGAGAGCCGCATCGACTTCTCCAGGTTCACCTCGCGGCCGCTCTCGAGGCCGGTGGTCACGTCGAGCGTCGCGCGCGACGTATCGACCTCGAAGCCGCGCAGGTCGCGATCGACCACCGTGTGGCACACGCCCTGGATCGCGATGGAGTCGCCGAGCTCCACCTCGTGCAGGTCGAATTCGCTCACGTCGATGCGCAGGCGCAGTCCGTCGCCTCGCGGCGTGGCGCTCGCGATGCGGCCGATGGCCTTCACGATTCCCGAGAACATCAGAGCCCCAGCCTCGCGGTGATGCGCAGGTCCTCGCCCACGGCGCGCACGTCGACGATGCGCGGATGCAGCGTCTGGTCGAGGCTCGTGAATTGCGGCAGCGCGAAGAGCCCCTGTCCGCTGTTGCCGAAGATGCGCGGCGCGATGTACAGCACGATCTCGTCGATCACGCACGCGGCGATGAGCGAGCCGTTGAGCCCGCCGCCGGTCTCCACGGTCACCTCGTTGAAGCCCCGGGCGCCGAGCTCCTGCGCAATGGCGACGAGGTCGGTCTTGCCGGGCTTGCCTGGGTCGAGGGGGGCGTCCACGAGCTCCGCACCGAGCGCCTCGAGCCGCTTGCGCTTCCCGGCATCGGCGCTCACCGTGAAGATGATCGGCGGCTCGCCCTTGAGGATCTTCGCGGTGGGCTCGATGTCGAGGCGGCTGTCGATGATCACGCGCCGCGGCTGGCGCTCGCAGGGCACGTGGCGCACGGTGAGCTCGGGGTCGTCGGCCACGACCGTGCCCGCGCCGGTGAGCATGGCGCACGATTGCGCGCGCAGCGCATGCACGTCGCGCCGCGCTGCCTCACCGGTGATCCACTGGCTTTCGCCATTGGCGAGTGCGATCCGCCCGTCGAGAGAGGCCGCGGCCTTGATGCGCATCCACGGGCGCCCGAAGCGCATGCGATGCAGGAAACCGCGATGCGCCTCCTCGGCCTGCGCCGCCATGAGCCCGATCTCCACGCGCACGCCGGCGTCGCGCAGGTTGGTCGCGCCGCGGCCGTGCACGAGCGGATTCGGATCCTCGAGGGCGACGACGACACGCGCCACCCTCGCCCGCGCCAGCGCATCGGCGCACGGCGGCGTGCGGCCCTGGTGCGCGCACGGCTCGAGCGTCACGTACACGGTCGCTCCCTCGGGTGATTCCGAGCACGCCGCGAGCGCGAGCGCTTCGGCATGGAGCTCACCGGCCTTCGTGTGCCCGCCCTCGCCGATGATGCGGCCGTCCTTCACGATCACGCAGCCCACGTTCGGGTTCGGCGTGGCGGTGTTGCGGCCGCGCGCGGTGAGCTCGAGCGCACGGGACATGAAGGCGTGGTCGGCGGCGGAGAAGGAAGGCAAGGTGCTCATGAATCATTGGATCCCGGTCCATTGCCGCTTTGCGGCGCCCGGGATGACGGCTATCGCGGCGCCCGGGATGACGCTCATTGCGGCGCCCGCGTTACGTCATTTCTCGCGAACTTCCCTGATCGCGTCGCGGAAATCCTCGACGTCCTGGAAGCTGCGGTACACGGAGGCGAAGCGGATGTAGGCCACCTTGTCGAGCTTGCGAAGCTCCTCCATCACCATCTCGCCGAGGCGCCGCGAATCGATCTCGCGCTCGCCGAGGGCGAGCATCTTCTGCTCGATGCGCGTGATGGCGCCATCGACCGCCTCGGCCGTCACCGGGCGCTTGTGAAGGGCGCGCTGGAAGCCGGTGCGCAGCTTCGCATGCGAGTAGTCCTCGCGCACGCCGTCGTGCTTCACCACCTGCGGCATGCGCAGCTCCGCGGTCTCGTAGGTCGTGAAGCGCTTGTTGCACACCTGGCAGCGCCGGCGGCGGCGGATGGAATCCCCCTCCTCGCTCACCCGCGAGTCGATGACCTGCGTATCGACGGCGCTGCAGAACGGGCACTTCACGCGGTGATGCCCTCCTTCGTGAGGCCGTAGGTCGCGTGCATCTTCGGGCCGTACACGGGGAAGCGGGCGCAGAGCTCCTTCACCTGCTCGCCCACCTTCGCCACCTTCGCGGCATCGCCCCTGGCGTCGAGCACGTCGGCGATGAAGTTGGCGACCTGTTTCGCTTCCGCATCCTTGAAGCCGCGCGTGGTCATCGCGGGCGAGCCCACGCGGATGCCGCTCGTCACGAACGGCTTCTCGGGGTCGTTGGGGATGGCGTTCTTGTTGACCGTGATGTGGGCGCGGCCGAGCAGCGCTTCAGCCTCCTTGCCCGTGGTCTGCTTGGGACGCAGGTCCACGAGGAAAAGGTGGCTCTCGGTACGGCCGGAGACGATGCGCAGGCCGCGCGCGGCGAGCGTCTCGGCCATGATGCGCGCGTTGGTCATCACCTGCTTCTGGTACTCCTTGAACGCCGGCTGCAGCGCCTCCTGGAAAGAGACCGCCTTGGCCGCGATCACGTGCATGAGCGGGCCGCCCTGCAGCGACGGGAAGATCGAGGAGTTGAGGATCTTCTCGTGCTCGGCGCTCGCGAGGATGACGCCGCCGCGCGGGCCGCGCAGCGTCTTGTGCGTGGTGCTGGTCACGAAGTCCGCGATGCCGACCGGGCTCGGATACAGGCCCGCGGCGACGAGGCCCGCGTAGTGCGCCATGTCCACCATCAGCATCGCGCCCATCTCGTCGGCGATGTCGCGGAATTTCTGCCAGTCGGCGCGCAGGGCGTAGGCCGAGGCGCCCGCGACGATCATCTTCGGGTTGAATTCCTCGGCGAGCGCACGCACCTGGTCGTAATCGATCTCCTCCTTCGCGTTGAGCCCGTAGGCCACCGCGTGGTAGAGCTTGCCCGAGAGGTTCACCGCGGCGCCGTGCGTGAGGTGGCCGCCATGGGCGAGCGACATGCCGAGGATGGTGTCGCCCGGCTGCAGCACCGCCGTATAGACGGCCTGGTTCGCCTGCGAGCCCGAGTGCGGCTGCACGTTGGCGTATTCCGCGCCGAAGAGCGCCTTCACGCGCTCGATCGCGAGCTGCTCGGCCACGTCCACGAACTCGCAGCCGCCGTAGTAGCGCTTGCCGGGATAGCCCTCGGCGTACTTGTTGGTGAGCACGCTGCCCTGCGCGGCGAGGACCGCCGGGCTCGCGTAGTTCTCGGAAGCGATGAGCTCGATGCCCTCTTCCTGGCGCTGGAACTCGGACTGGATGGCCCGCCAGAGCGCGGGGTCGGTTGTTGCGAGGGTGCTCGAGTCGGGGAACATCGGATGGCGGAAGTCCTTGGAGGACTTTCGATTATAGCCCGCCGCCCCCGGAGCCCATTCGATCGACGAGGCGCCCGTCGTCGAGCACGCACAGGTGCGGAAGCCCGAGGGAGCGCAGCCACTCGAGCCCTTCCTCCGCACCCTTGAGCATCGCGATGGTCGAGGCGCTGCCCGCCACGAGGCAGGTCGGCGCGTGCACGGTCACCGATTGCAGGCCGCGGGCCGGACGCCCCGTGCGCGGATGCAGCACATGGCAATGGCGCACGCCATCGACTTCGACGAAACGCTCGTAATCGCCGCTGGTCGCGATCCCGCCGGAGTAAACCGGGATGGTCGCGATGAGCGCGTCGGGCTTGCGGGGATGGCGAATCCCCACGCGCCACGGCGACCCGTCGGGCTGCGGGCCGAGGATCGTGAGGTCGCCGGCGAGGTTCACCATGCCGCTCGCGATGCCGGCGTCGCGCAGGTGCACGGCGGCACGATCGACGGCGTACTCCTTGCCGAAGCCGCCGAAGTCGAGCTCCATGCCGGCGCGCGGCAGGCGAACCGTGTGGCCGCTGACCACCACGCGCGGCCAACCGATGAGCTCGAGGACAGGCTCGAGCTCCTCGTCGGTCGGCACGCGAGGCACGTCGAACTTCCAGACGCGGCGCAGCGGCCCCGAGGTCGCATCGAAGAGGCCGTCGCTTTGCCGGTAGCACGCATCGGCGAACACGAGCAGGCGGCGCGTTTCCTCGTCCACGCCGACGGGCTCGCCGCCCGCCGCGGCGTTGATGCGCGACAGCACGCTGTCGGGACGGTAGCGCGAGTACTTCGCCTCGATGCGCTTCACCTCGCCCACGGCGAAGCGCGCCGCCGCCGCCGCATGCGTCTCGCTGGCCGCGTGCAGCTGCACCTCGTTCTCCGCGGCCATGGCGCGGAACGTGAAGCGGTGAAGGGTCATGCCCTTCCCGCCTTCAGAACTCGCGGCTGATGCCAAGGATGCCGTATACGGCACGGAGGGTCTGGAACGCTTCGCTGCCCGAGCCGCCGAAGTGCAGCGTGCGGGCGTTGTGGACGTATCCCGCGGTGCCTTCGATGCGCAACCCGTTGTCGAGCCGCACCGTAGCGCGCAACGACGGCGACAGCCCGCCGAACGCGCCGAGCCGCTGGTCGCTGGAGAGAACGGCCGGCGCGGGCTTCGGGATGGTGGGCGAATAGAAGTCGGCCGCGGACTGCGTGTAGTAGCGCAACGCCGGGCGCAGCGCGAATCGCTCCGTGAGGGCGTGGTGCAGCGCCACCTCGAGGGTGTGCGCGTCGATGCCCCAGTCGTCGTGGTAATACCGGTACTCGGCCTGGAGCGTCATGTGCGTCGCCGGGAAATGGTGGCGATAGCGCGTGGTCCACGCCCACGTGTTGCGCTGCGAGGGCCTGAGGTCCGGCAGGAAGGCCGGCGCGCCGCCCTCGGGATAGAACGTGAGCGTGAACTTGTACGGATCGTTGTACCAGCCGTGGCCGCGCGCCGTGGTGAGCGTGCTCTGCACGACGGCCACGGGCGAGAGCACCTGCGAGACGCCGATGAGGTACTCGTTCGTCGTGCGCGGCTGGTCGAGCGTGGGATCGTCGTGCGAGCGCACGCGATCGTCCGAGCGGCCGTAGCCGGCAGTGATCGTGGTGAGGCGGTCGTTGAGGTCGAGGCGGCCTTCGAGGCCGGAGGCGGTCGAAAGATAGTCGTGCTCGCGCGAGCTCGTGTGCGAGGCCGAGAGCGTGAAGTCGCCGAAATGGCGGCCGACCTTCACGTCGGAGGTGAGGCGCCGTTCGCTGATCGAGGCGCCGCTGATCGTCTGCACCGGCTTGCCGCCGACGTTGGTGACGACCTGGGGCGAGGCGCCGGTGATGATGTCCACCGCGGCGCTCGCGGCTATCTCCCAGTCCTCGCCGATGCGCGCATGGCCCCAGAGGATGGGCTCGGTGACCTTCATGAGCCCGCGCTCCTTGTAGCCGAGGAGCGTGAAGCCCATCTCGCCCACTTCCGCGGCGCCGGCGCGCACCGGCACGACGAGGATCGGCAGCGCCAGGGCCGCCTGCAGGAGCGGCCCGAGGGCGCTTCCCTCCTTCTCAGTTGCAGCCACAGCCGCCGCCGCCCACGGAGGCGCCGCCGCTCGCGGCCTCCTTCGCCGAATAGGTCTTCTCCAACGCGCGCGCGTTGCCGGCGGAATCCTCGAACGCCATGTCGGGACGCGCGAGGTAGCCGCGCTGGTACGGCGCCACCGGCGCGCATGCGGCCGCCAGCGCGGCGATCACAAGAAAAGAGCCGAAACGCGGAGTGAGGGAGTCGAATATCACGAAGGCTCCTTCAGGAGCTCTTCGATCTCGCGCTCCAGGGACGATGCCGTCTCGGAGGTGAAGCCGCGATGGATCCTGCGCACCACGCCGTGGCGGTCCACGAGGTAGCCGCTCGGCATGGCCTTCACGTCGAACGCGCGCGCGGCCGCATCCTTCAGGTCCTGCACGAGCGGGAAGCTCACGGGCACGCGTTGCAGGAAGCGCTCCGCATCCGAGGCTTCCACGTCCTTGTTGAAGCCGACGACGGTGAAGCCGCGCGCCGCGTTCTTGCGATAGAGCGCATCGAGGGCCGGCATCGACAAGCGGCACGGCACGCACCACGAGGCCCAGAAATCCACGTACACGACGCGCCCCTTGAGCGTGCCGAGGTCGACCGGCGGCCCCGACTGGCCGAGCCGTGGCGCGCTCACCGCAGGGACCGGGCTGCCGGCATCGAGCGCCTGCACGGCGGGCGACAGGGCGAAGAGCAGGATGGCGAGGAAGCGTCGCATCGGAAAGTTTCTAGAAAGGTTGCCGCGTGATCGTCTTGGTCACCGTCGTGCCGTTCAGCGTGAAGCTGAAGACGCCGTGGTCGCGATCCGACCACGCGATCGTCGCGGTGCCCACCGGCTGCACGTTCACCTTCGACGGATCGAACGCGCTCGCGAGGGGGCCGGTCACGCGGTACATCGCTCCCGTGAAGGTGAGCGTCGAGGTCCACGTGCCGCCGGGGATGACGAGCCACAACGGCCGGTTGGGCGCCTCGTAGGTGTACATCACGCCGAAGATGTTGCCGCTCCCGTGCTGCATCAAATTGAGGCCCCAGCCCGATTCCGCGTCGTTCCACCACAGGTCCGTGAAGTCGAAGGCGGGGACGATGGTCGTGGGCGGCGGAGGGGTCGAAAGGGTGCCGAGGTAGGCGGCGATGTCGCTGATGTCCGCGGCGGTGAGCACGGGGCGCAGGAAGCCCATCGGCGGCACGATGCCGTTGATTGCAGCCGTAATCCGGGCCGGGTCGTTGGCGCCGAACTGTGCACCACCGCTGGGCGGAAAGCCGTGGCAGGGGACGCAATACGTGTGGAAGAGCGAGTCTCCGTGCGCGATGTCCGCACGGGAGGCCGCCGGCGCGAAGGCCAGCGCTATCAGCAGGAGGACGGTGCCGCTCGCAAATTTCATCGGGAAAGCCGTGGTCCTTCGCCTATAATCGGGCGGTTTTCGGCCCCCCGCGCCCCTAAGAACAAGGCCGTCATCCGGATTATTCCCGCAGGTTCGCCAGGAGGGAGGGAAGCAGGCATGCTCAAGCTCGCGCGGCTCATCGACGCGCTCAACGACCACGTCGGGCGCACCATCTACTGGCTCGTGCTCTTCATGGTGCTGCTGAGCGCGGGCAACGCCATGGTGCGCAAGCTCTTCAACATGAGCTCGAACGCGTACCTGGAGGGGCAGTGGTACCTGTTCTCGGCGGTCTTCCTGCTGGGCGCGGGCTACACCCTGCTCAAGAACGAGCACGTGCGCATCGACATCATCGCGGGACGCCTGTCCGCGAAGGCGCAGGCATGGATCGACATCCTCGGCACGATCTTCTTCCTGCTGCCGATGGCCACGCTGATCATGTGGCTCTCGTGGCCGTACTTCGTGCATTCGTACGTCGACAAGGAGATGTCGGGTAGCGCCGGCGGCCTCATCTTCTGGCCCGCGCGCCTCCTGCTGCCCGTCGGCTTCGCGCTGCTCGTGCTGCAGGGCATCTCGGAGCTCCTCAAGCGCGTCGCGTTCGTCGCCGGCAAGGGGCCGGATCCCATCATCCGCCACGATCCCGTCGAGGCGGAGAAGGCGCTCGCCGAGGACATCCGCAAGTTCGCCGAGGAGAAGCTCTGATGGAATTCCTCGTGCAGAACATGGCCCCGATCATGTTCGCCGGCCTGGTGGTCTTCCTGCTCCTCGGCTATCCCGTCGCCTTCGCGCTCGCGGCCAACGGCATCTTCTTCGGGCTGCTCGGCATCCAGCTCGGCCTGCTGCAGCCTTCGCTCTTCCAGGCGCTGCCCGAGCGCCTGTGGGGCGTGATGTCGAACGACACCCTGCTCGCCGTGCCGTTCTTCACGTTCATGGGCCTGATACTCGAGCGAAGCGGCATGGCCGAGGACTTGCTCGACACCATCGGCCAGCTCTTCGGGCCGGTGCGCGGCGGCCTCGCATTCGCGGTGATCTTCGTGGGAGCGCTGCTCGCGGCCACGACCGGCGTGGTGGCCGCTTCCGTCATCTCGATGGGCCTCATCTCGCTGCCGATCATGCTGCGCTACGGCTACGACCGGCGCTTCGCGACGGGTGTCATCGCGGCATCGGGCACGCTCGCGCAGATCATCCCGCCGTCGCTCGTGCTCATCATCATGGCGGACCAGCTCGGCCGATCGGTGGGCGACATGTATGCCGGCGCGTTCATTCCCGGCATCGCGCTCGCGGGCCTCTACGCGGTCTATGCGCTCGGCGTCGCCATCTTCAAGCCGGCCTGGTCTCCGGCGCTGCCGGTGGAAGCGCGGCGGCTGCGCGAGCCCGATGGCTCCAGCGGCACGCCATCCGTGGGCGTGATCGTCGCGCTGGCGGCGGTCGCGGCGGTGCTCTTCGATCGCTTCTACTACGTGCCAACGTATCCGGAGGCGGCGCTCGACGAGCGGCTGGTGATGGCCGCGGCCGCGGGCGCCGGGTTCGCCCTCGCAGCCGCGGCGATCAACCGCATCTTCAAGCTCGGGCTGCTCTCGAAGCTCGCCGAGCAGGTCATCTTCGTGCTGATCCCGCCGCTGGGGCTCATCTTCCTCGTGCTCGGCACGATCTTCCTCGGCTGGGCCACGCCGACGGAGGGCGGCGCCATGGGCGCGACCGGCGCGCTCGTGATGGCGCTCGCGCGCCGGCGGCTCACCTTCCGCCTCACGCGGCAGGCGATGGACACGACGGCGAAGCTCTCCACGTTCGTGGTGTTCATCCTCATCGGCGCGCGCGTCTTCAGCCTCACCTTCTACGGCGTGAACGGCCACGTGTGGGTCGAGCACCTGCTCACGAGCCTGCCGGGCGGGCAGCTCGGCTTCCTCATCGTCGTCAACATCATCATCTTCCTGCTCGCGTTCTTCCTCGACTTCTTCGAGCTGTCGTTCATCGTGATCCCGCTGATCGGCCCGGTGGCGGACAAGCTCGGCATCGACCTCATCTGGTTCGGCGTGCTGCTTGGGGTGAACATGCAGACGTCGTTCATGCACCCGCCGTTCGGCTTCGCGCTGTTCTACCTGCGAAGCGTGGCGCCGG
>DASTGG010000257.1:0-7647 GCA_035719385.1 Usitatibacter sp. | reverse complement strand
TACTTGCTCGCTTCGCCGACCAGCTTGCCGAGATCCTGCGCGCTGGAGACGTTGCCCGGCGAGAGGCCCGACGAATCCACGTAATGCGTCTGCTGCAGCCCGAGCGCCTGCGCCTTGCGGTTCATCGCCTCGACGAACGCCGGCAGCCCGCCCGGATAGTTGCGGCCGAGCGCCGAAGCGGCGCGGTTGTCGCTCGCCATGAGCGCGAGGCGCATCAGGTCGTCGCGACGGAAGTGGCTGCCGATGGGAAGCCGCGAGCGCGTGCCCTTCACCATGTCGATGTCGTCGTTGCTGATCTCGAGCACCTCGTCGAGCGGCAGCTTCGCGTCGAGCACGACCATCGCGGTCATCAGCTTCGTGATGGAGGCGATGGGCGCCGCATGGTCCGCGTTCCTCGAATACAGCGTCTGCCCGGTGGCCGCGTCGAGCACGAGCACGCCGGACGATTGCAGGTTAGGCTCGCCATCCTTCGTCACTTCCGAGACGACGGCGGCCTTCGCGCCGCGGCGGTGGTGCTTGTCGGCGGCAATGGCGTTCAGCGAGAACGCGGCAACGATGAGGGCGATGAGGTAGCGGTTCACGGGCGCGAGGACACGATGGGCAGCCAAAACCATAGCAAATAAAGGCGGTTCGTGCCAACATTTAACGTGAATTTGAACATTACAATTTAAATAACTGATTTAAATGGCTCATTCCGGGCCGAAAACGCCCCACCCAGACACCCTCGCGGTCCACGCCGGACAATCGCCCGACCCGGCCACCGGCGCCCGGGCCGTTCCCATCTACCAAACGGCTTCCTTCGTCTTTCCGGATACGGATACCGCCGCGGCGCTCTTCAACATGGAGACGCCGGGGCACGTGTATTCGCGCCTGTCCAACCCCACCGTCGCCGTCTTCGAGGAGCGCATGGCGGCGCTCGAGGGCGGCGTCGGCGCCATCGCCACCGCCAGCGGCCAGGCGGCGCTGCACCTCGCGATCGTCACCCTCATGGGGCAGGGCGGCCACATCGTGGCCTCCGCCAGCCTCTATGGCGGCTCCCACAACCTGCTCGCCTATACGCTGCCGCGTTTCGGAATACGAACCACATTCGTTCCCGCCCGCGATCCTGCGGCGTGGAAAAGCGCGATTCGCGCCGATACCCGCCTGCTCTTCGGCGAGAGCGTCGGCAACCCCTCGGTGGACGTGCTCGACATCCCCGCCGTCGCCGCGATCGCCGGGGAGAATCACCTCCCGCTTCTCGTCGATGGGACCGTCACCTCCCCGGTCCTGGGAAGGCCGCTCGAGCAGGGAGCGCACCTGGTGCTGCACTCCGCCACGAAATTCCTTTCCGGACACGGGGTGATCATCGGCGGCGTGCTGGTGGATGGTGGCCGTTTCGATTGGCTCGCGTCCGGCAAATTCCCCACGCTTACCGAGCCCTACGAAGGGTTCCACGGGATGAACTTCGCGGAGGAGTCCACGGCGGGCGCATTCCTGCTGCGCGCGCGGCGCGAAGGGCTCCGCGACTTCGGCGCCTGCATGGCGCCCATGACGGCGTTCCAGGTGCTGCAGGGCCTCGAGACGCTGCCCGTGCGCATGGCGCGGCACATCGCGACCACCCACACGGTGGTCGAGTACCTCGCCAGGCATGCGGCGGTCGAACGCGTCTGCCACCCGCACCTCCCTTCCCATCCCGATCACGATCTCGCGCAGCGCCTGTATCCGCGCGGCTGCAGCGCGATCCTGTCCTTCGAGCTGAAGGGCGGGCGCGAAGCCGGCAAGCGCTTCATCGAGGCCCTCACGCTTTTCTCCCATCTCGCCAACATCGGCGACGCGAAGTCGCTCGTGATCCATCCCGCCACCACGACGCATTTCCGCATGGATGATGCGTCGCTCGCGGCCGCCGGCATCGGGCCCGGCACCGTGCGGCTGTCGATCGGGCTGGAGCATGCCGACGACCTGCTCGAGGACCTTGGCCGCGCACTGTACGCATCGCAGAAGAAATGACGCAGTTCATCGTGATGGGATATCCGGCCTACGCCTACACGGGTGGGCGTCCGTTCGAGTCAACACGGCCGGCGATCGTGTTCGTCCACGGTGCGGCCTTTGACCACACGGTGTGGCAGTGGCAGTCGCGATATCTCGCGCACCATGGCTACTCGGTGCTCGCGGTGGACCTGCCCGCCCACGGCCGCAGCCCCGGCCTCGCGCGCACGAGCATCGAGGCGATGGCCGAGTGGCTCGACGCGCTGGTCGATGCGGCGGGCCTCTCGTCGGTGATCCTCGTCGGCCACAGCATGGGATCGCTGGTGACGCTCGAGGCGGCGCGCC
The DNA here is from genome assembly GCA_035719385.1 of Usitatibacter sp. Lineage (GTDB taxonomy): Bacteria > Pseudomonadota > Gammaproteobacteria > Burkholderiales > Usitatibacteraceae > Usitatibacter. Next base: position 5,337 of record DASTGG010000257.1, on the reverse strand, counting down.
GGCATCCCGCGCGCGTCGCGAAGCTCGCCCTGGTCGGCACGGCCGTGCCGATGGCCGTGGGGCCCGCGTTCCTCGCCGCGGCGAAGGACAACGCGCCCGAAGGCTTCGACATGGAAGCGGTGTGGGGCCACGCGAGGAGCGCCGTGCTGGCGACGAGCCCCGTGCCCGGCACGTACCTGCTCGGCGCGAGCCGCCAGCTCAACGGGCGCTCGCGCCCCGGCGTCCTGCACGCCGACCTCGCGGCCTGCGATGCCTACCGGCCGCCGGCCGAGGCGCTCGCCGAAGTCAAGGTGCCGACACTCGTCGTCGCAGGCCGTCGCGACCAGATGACGCCGCTCAAGGCGGGGCGCGCGGTGGCCGGCGCGATCCCCGGCGCGCGATTCGTGGCCCTGGACGCGGGACACTCGATGATGAACGAGGCGCCGCGGGAGCTGCTCAGCGCGCTGCGCGAATTCCTGGCGGCGGGCTGAGGCCCTCCTCCATCGCCCTTTCCTGGCGCCGGCCCTCCTCCTGCTGGAGGTGCCACATCTCGGCGAACTTGCCGTTGGCCTCGAGCAGCTCGCGGAACGAGCCCCGCTCGACGATGCGCCCCTGGTCGATCACGAGGATCTCGTCGGCGTCGATGATGGTCGAGAGCCGGTGCGCGATCACGAGCGTCGTGTGGTTGCGCGCGATCTCCGAGAGCTCGGCCTGGATCGCCTTCTCCGTGCGCGAATCCAGCGCGGAAGTGGCTTCGTCGAAGACCAGGATCGGCGGGTTCTTGAGGATCGTGCGCGCGATGGACACGCGCTGCTTCTCGCCGCCCGACAGCTTGAGCCCGCGCTCGCCCACCGTGGTCTCCCACTTGAGCGGCAGGCGCTCGATGAACTCGGCGATGTGCGCCACGCGCGCGGCGTTCTCGATCTCCTCGCGCGTCGCGTCGGGCCGGCCGTAGGCGATGTTGTAGTAGATCGTGTCGTTGAAGAGCACGGTGTCCTGCGGCACCACGCCGATGGCCGCGCGCACGCTCGCCTGCGTGACCTCGCGGATGTCCTGGCCGTCGACGGTGATGCGCCCCGCGTTCACGTCGTAGAAGCGGAAGAGGAGCCGCGCGAGCGTCGACTTGCCCGAGCCGCTGGGGCCCACCACCGCCACCTTGTGGCCCGCCGGCACGTCGAAGGAGACGTCGTGCAGGATGGCGCGCGTGTCCTCGTAGCCGAAGTCCACGTGCTCGAAGCGGATCGCCCCGCCGGTGACGGCAAGGGGCCTCGCGCCCGGCCGGTCCTCGACCTCGCGGTTCTCGCCCAGCAGCCGGAACATCTTCTCCATGTCCGTGAGCGCCTGCTTGATCTCGCGGTACATCACGCCCAGGAAATTGAGCGGGATGTAGAGCTGGATGAGGAGCGCGTTCACCATGACCAGGTCGCCCAGCGTGAGCGCGCCCGCGACGATGCCCTCGGCGGCGCGCCACATGAGCAGCGACACGGCGGTGGCGATCACCATCGCCTGCACCGAGTTGAGCAGGCCGAGCGAGCTCTCGCTCATCACCACGGCGCGCTCGTAGCGCTGCAGGTTGTCGTCGTAGCGCTTCGCCTCGTAGCCCTCGTTGCCGAAATACTTGACCGTCTCGTAGTTGAGCAGCGAGTCGATGGCCTTGGTGTTGGCCTTCGAGTCCATCTCGTTCATGTGGCGGCGGTGCTTGGTGCGCCATTCGGAGATCGAGAAGGTGAGCGCGATGTAGACGACGAGCGCGCCCACGGTGATCACGCCGAACCAGACGTCGAACTTGTAGATGAGGAAGCCGGTGACCAGGGTGATCTCGAGCAGCGTGGGCAGGACGCTGAAGATCATGAAGGACAGCAGCTGCGAGATGCCGCGCGTGCCGCGCTCGATGTCGCGCGTGAGGCCGCCCGTCTGGCGCTCCAGGTGGAAGCGCAGCGACAGCGCGTGCAGGTGCTGGAAGACCTCGAGCGCGACGCGCCGCATCGCGCGCTGCGCGACCTTCACGAACACCACGTCGCGCAGCTCGTTGAACAGCGTGCTCGAAAGGCGCAGGACGGCGTAGGCGATCAGCAGCCCCGCGGGCACCGCCGCGATGGCGAGCGGCGGGGTGAGCCCGTCCACGATGCGCTTCATCACGATGGGCACGGTGATGTTGGCGAGCTTCGCCGTCACCAGGAATAGCACCGCGAGGATCACGCGCCCGCGGTACTCCCGCAGGTAGGGAAGCAGGCGGCGGATGACGCCGAGGTCGGTCTGGGGAGCGGGACGGGAAGCGGCGGGACTGGGCTTCGCGGCCAGGGTGCTGCCGGTGGTTGAGTTCATGATCAATGGGGTCACACTCCATTTTGCTGAATTCAGGATCAGTGCGCGAGGAGATCCTGAATTCTGCAAAATGGAGTCTGACCCCATTTATCCATGCTGCGCTTCGCCGCCAACATAAGCTGGCTCTTCCAGGAGCTGCCCTTCCTCGAGCGCTTCGCCGCCGCGAAGCAGGCGGGCTTTCCCGCCGTGGAGTTCCGCAGCCCCTACGAGCACCCCGCCGAGGCGATCGCGCAGGAACTGCGCCGCAACGCGCAGCAGGCGATCCTGTTCAACCTGCCGATGGGCGACCGCGAGCGCGGCGACTTCGGCCTGGCGTGCCGCCCCGGCCGCGAGGACGAGTTCCGCGAGGGCGTCGCGCGCGCCATCGCATACGCGCGCGTGCTCGGCGTGCCGCGCGTCAACTGCATCGCGGGAAAGATCGCACCCGGCGAGGATCGCGCCGCGCTTCGCGAGACGCTCGTGCGCAACCTGCGCTTCGCCGCGGACGCGCTCGGCGAGGCGGGCATCGAGCTGGTCATGGAGCCGGTGAACGACGTCGATACGCCCGGCTACTTCGTGCCGCGATGCGCGGACGTGGTCGAGGTCATCGGTGCCGTCGGATCGCCCCGCTTCGGACTGCAGTTCGACCTGTACCACGCCGCGATGATGGGCGAGGACCTGGCCGCGACCTTCGATGCGCAGCGGCGGCACATCCGCCACATCCAGTTCGCCGACGCGCCCGGCCGCGGAGAGCCGGGAACCGGGAAAAGCCCGCTCGCGCTTCTCTTCCGGCGCATCGCGGCGAGCGATTACGCCGGCTGGGTGTCAGCCGAATACCGACCGACCCGCGAGACGTTGCGGACATTCGGCTGGCTGCGCGACGGCTCCTGATCCAAAGGGACCCGGGCGTCTTGCAGCCGCTTCATTAGGGGGCCATGCGCGGCCGATAGCCTCACCTCACGAATCCGGCAATCGTGCCGAGGGAGGTGACCATGGCTTCGAACGCGTTCCGGATGCTGCTCGCCACCGCGGTCGCGGCGTGCGCGGTGTCCGCGATCCCCGCGCAGGCGGCGATGGCGCGCTCGGTGGCCGACACGCAACAGCCCTCCCCGGCGGACCAGGCGTCCTACCAGCAGCTGATCGATGCCGCGAACGCCGTGGTCGGCGTGAAGGTGAAGGCCATCGCCAACGCGCGCAGCAACGAATCGCTCGGCGAGGAGCGCACCGGCTCGGGCGTCATCATTCCGCGCGACGGCCTCGTTCTCACGATCGGCTACCTCATCCTCGAGGCCGACACGGTGGAGATCACCGACTCGGCCGGCCAGACGGTGCCCGCCTCCATCGTCGCCTACGACCATGCGACCGGATTCGGATTGATCAAGCCGCTCGCGCCGCTCACGCCGAAGCCGATCAGGCTCGGGACCGCCAATCCCGTCTCGCAGCTCGACCGGTTGATGATCGTGACCGGCGGCGGCGAGCAGCAGATCTCGATCGCGACGGTCGTCTCCAAGCGCCCCTTCGCGGGGTACTGGGAATACATGATCGACGACGCGATCTTCACCTCGCCGCCGCGGCTCGACCACAGCGGCGCCGCGCTCATCAACAAGGACGGCGAGCTGGTCGGCATCGGCTCGCTTTTCGTGATGGATGCGCTGAAATCCGGCGAGAAGCTCCCCGGCAACATGTTCGTGCCGATCGACCTGCTGGAGCCGGTCATCGACGAGCTCGTCCGCACCGGCGAGCAGCACGACGCCAGGCGCCCCTGGCTCGGCGTGAACTCGCTGGAAGAGGACGGCCGCATCAAGGTGATGCAGGTGAACGACGAAAGCCCCGCGGCGCAGGCCGGCATCCAGGCGGGCGACATCATCCTCGCCGTGGCCGGCGAGAAGGTCACCTCGCTCGACGGGTTCTACCGGAAGCTCTGGCGCAGCGGCCCGCCCGGCGTGGACGTGCCCATGACGCTGCTGCACGGCGTGGACCTGCGCGACGTGGTCGTGCGCTCCATCGACCGGCAGCAATACATGCGGCACCGGCCGGGCATCTGAGGGCCGCTATCCCGCCATCACGTGCAGCACGATGTCCGCGCAGAAGTGCGCGCACATCGCATGCTCGAGCCCGTACCGGTAGAAGAGCCAGCCGCAGGCCACGCCCACCATTGCGTTGAGCGACAGCGTGCGCAGGACGACGATCGCGTCGAGCGGCCAGACCTGCGCGGCGGCCGGCAGGTGCCCGGCGCCGAACGCGAGCGCCGCGAGCCCGATCGCGGTCCACGCGGCGACCGGTGGCGGCGAACGCCGCCCGCGCGCAAGCAGCTTCCACGCGAGCCACATGAGCAGCGTCATGAGGAAAAGGCGCACCTGCAGCTCCTCGCCGATGCCGCCGTAGAACGCGGCGAGAAAGCCCTTCCACTGCCCTGGGGCGACCGGCAACGCGGCCTTCGCGGCCGGCATCCACGGATGGAACGCATGGTCGAGCGCCACGACCGCCGCGCCGCCGGCGAGGCCGATCGCGCATGCGAGGGCGATCGTGCGGCGCTCGAGCGGCGCGGGCGACGTGCCGTAGACCCACGCGCGCAGGATCGGCGCGTCGAGCCCCATCGGGCGGCCCACTCGCAACCCGGCCCAGCTCGCAAGCGTGAGCACGACGAGGGCTTGCGCGAGCTGCACGCCGATCACGAGCGGCAGGCCGATGCCCGCCTGCTGCGCCTTCGACAGGATGCCGGGCATCAGCGCGAGCAGGTACGGAAGGAGCAGCATCGTGGAGGCGGCGCCGGCCGCGCCCAGGCAGAGGGCGAGCCTGAAGTGGCGGCGCGGCTCGCGCGTTTCCGCCGCGGCGATCATCGCTCGCCCTTCCTGCGCGGGCGCGCCGCGGGCCGGGGCTCGATGCCACGGCGCGCGAGCGCCTCGCGCAGCAGGTATTCGATCTGCCCGTTGACCGACCGCAGCTCGCCCTGGGCGAGGCGCTCGAGCTCCGCCCAGAGCTCCGGGTCGATGCGCAGCAGGTAGGCCTTTCGCTCCGCCACTTAGGTGTAGAGCGTTCCGGTGTTGACGATGG
>DASTGG010000256.1:0-2577 GCA_035719385.1 Usitatibacter sp. | reverse complement strand
AGGTTCTCGCCCATTGGGCCGCCGAAGCAGTGGTTTCCTGCCGAAGCCCCGCAGAAATCCTGCCACATTCTTCCAGGGGTTCCGACACAGTCGAAGGCCGCTCGAAAACGGACCCCTCGCCAATGTCCTGCAGAGCCCATCTTGCACCTGGCGAGCGAATTGTATACAGTATCCAGCCTATGACCCAGATCAAAGGAGCCCCGCCATGCCTGCGCTGATGGACCGCGACGAATTCCGCACGGCTCTCGAGACAGCGATCGCCGGCAAGAGCGCGAACAAGTCCCCGTTCAGCATCGCCTGGGCGAGCGGCAAGCTCTCGCGCGCGCACCTCGCCCGCTGGTGCGAGAACCATTACCACTACGTGGGGCCGTTCGCCGACTACCTCGCGTACATCTACGGCCGCACGCCCGACACGATGACCGAGGCGAAGGACTTCCTGCTCGCCAACATGTACGAGGAGGAGATCGGCGGCGACCGCCACACGGACCTGCTGATCCGCTTCGGCGAGGCGTGCGGCACCACGCGCGAGCGCATCGAGAACCCCGACAACATGTCGCCGACCACGCGCGGGCTGCAGAGCTGGTGCTACACGGTCGCGATGCGCGAGGACCCGGTGGTCGCGGTGGCGGGGCTCGTGGTCGGGCTCGAATCGCAGGTGCCCTCCATCTATCGCAAGCAGACGCCCACGCTGCGCGACAAGTACGGCTTCACCGACGAGGAAGTCGAGTTCTTCGACCTGCACATCGTCTCCGACGAGATCCACGGCGAGCGCGGCTACCAGATCGTGCTCGAGCACGCGACCACGCCGGAGCTGCAGCAGAAGTGCCTGCGCATCTGCGAGATCGGCGCCGAGATGCGCCTGCTGTACACCACCGCCCTGTACCGCGATTACGTGGAGAACGAGCTGCCGATGCGCGAGCTCGAGCCCGCGCTCGCCTGAGGGACGCCATGCCGGAGACGATCAGCGCCGCGCGCGGCGAGGCGAAGGCGGCCGTCGAGGAATTCCGCAACCACATCGGCGGCGAATGGGTGCCGTCGGCGAGCGGGCGCACCTTCGACGACGTCAATCCCGCCGACACGCGCGACATCGTGGCGCGCTTTCCCGCCTCCACGCGCGAGGACGCGCAGGCGGCGGTGGATGCGGCCGCCGCGGCCTTCGATGGCTGGCGGCGCACGCCCATCGGCAGGCGCGCGAAGATCCTGACCGATGCCGCGGCGCTGCTCGAGGCGGGGGCGGAACGGTTCGCGCGCGAGCTCACGCGCGAGGAGGGCAAGTCGCTCGCGCTGGCGAAGGACGAGTTCCTGCGCTCGGCGCAGGCGCTGCGCTTCTACGCGATCGAGGGCCAGACCTTCACCGGAGAGACCTATCCGCAGGACGATCCCGACATGCTGGTGTACAGCGCCCGAGAGCCCTTGGGCGTGGTCACCGCGATCACGCCGTGGAACTTCCCGGTATCCATCCCGGCGCGCAAGATCGCGCCCGCGCTCGTCACCGGCAATACCGTCGTCTTCAAGCCCTCGTCGGACGCGCCGCTCTCCGGCTATCGGCTCGCCGAAGCGCTCGTCCAGGCGGGGCTTCCGAAAGGCGTCCTGAATTTCGTCACGGGCCGCGCGGGCGACGTGGGACCGGTCATCACGCAATCGCCGGCCGTGCGCGCGATCACCTTCACGGGCTCGACGGCGGCGGGTGAGCAGATCCATCGCGCGGCCGGGCTCATGACGCGCACGCAGATGGAGCTGGGCGGCAAGAATCCGCTCATCGTCATGGAGGACGCGGACCTCGACCGCGCGGTGGACCTCGCGATCAAGGGCGGCCTCTCGCTCACGGGACAGGCATGCACGGGAACGAGCCGCCTCATCGTGATCGGCTCGGTGAAGGAAGCGTTCACCGCGAAGCTCGTCGCGAAGGTGAAGTCGCTCAGGATCGGCAGCGGAGTCACGCCGGGCATGGACGTGGGGCCGCTCGCCACGAAGGGCCAGCTCGACACCGTGCTCATGTACGTCGACATCGGCCGCAAGGAAGCGACGCTCCTTTGCGGCGGCGAACGGCTCTCGGGCGAGGGCTACGACCACGGTTACTACGTGCGGCCCGCCGTATTCACGGACGTGACCTCCTCGATGCGGATCGCGCGGGAGGAGATCTTCGGCCCGGTGCTCGCGATCGTCGAGGCGCGCGACTACGCCGATGCGATCGCGAAGGCGAACGACACGGAATACGGCCTGGCCGCGGCCATCGCCACGCGCAACCCGCGCTACATGCACGACTTCGCGAACGACATCCAGGCGGGCAGCGTGAAGATCAACCGCACGACGACCGGCAACCTGGTGAACGCGCCGTTCGGCGGGGTGAAGATGTCGAGCACGTCGACGTTCCGGGAGTCGGGGCGCGTGGGGCTGGAGTTCTTCACGCAGACGAAGACGGTTTACAGGGGTTGTTGAATTGGGCCCCGGACCAGCGCGGCACGAGCCGCGTCCGGGGCGACGGGAATAGGGCACTCGACCAGCGCGGCACGAGCCGCGTCCGGGGCGACGGGAATAGGGCACTCGACCAGCGCGGCACGAGCCGCGTCCGGGGCG
>DASTGG010000255.1:0-7153 GCA_035719385.1 Usitatibacter sp. | reverse complement strand
GGAGAACTCGCCGCGCGCGAAGCGCTGCGCTTCCTCGGCGAGGTGCGCGCGGATGAGCGCCACCTGCTTCGCGTCGGCCGGGTCGTTCGCGGTGACGGCCTGCACGCCGCCATCGGGGCGGTCGTCGAAGTAGTGCGTGGTGCGCGCGAGGTCGAACGGCATCACCATCGCGCCTTTCCTCGCGACTTCGTCCTGCCTCGAGGGCGCCGCGCATCCGAAGCCGACCAGCGCGGCGACGAAGACAGCCGCGATCCCCACGTTTCCCGCTCTCATGCCCATCGCCAGAAATCTCCCCGTTCGTCCATGAACATCCGCGCCAGCACCTGCTGGTGCACTTCGGTCGCACCGTCCACGAGCCGCGCCTGCCGCGCGTAGCGATAGATCCACTCGAGCGGCGTGTCCTTCGAATAGCCGCGCGCGCCGCAGAGCTGGATCGCGGTGTCCGCGCACAGGTGCAGCGTGTCGGCCACGTGCACCTTCGCCATCGAGATCTCCTTGCGCGCGAAGTCGCCCTTGTCGATGAGCGTCGCCGCCTTCATCACGAGCAGCCGGCCGATCTCGACCTGCATCGCGCAGTGCCCGAGCTTCATCTGCACGCTCTCGCGCTCGGCGAGCTTGCGCCCGCCGCTCATGCGCTCGGACACGTAGTCGCCCGCGACGTCCAGGCAGCGGCGCGAGAGCCCGAGCCAGCGCATGCAATGCGTGAGGCGCGCGGTGCCCAGGCGGATCTGCGTCACCTTGAGCCCGTCGCCCACGTTCATGAGCCGGTCCTCGTCCGGCACTTCCATGCCGTCGAACTCGAGCTCGCAATGGCCGCCGTGCTCCTCCGGCCCCAGGATGGGAATGCGGCGCACGATGCGAAAGCCCGGCTGGCCGGCGTAGAACAGGAATGCGGTGAGCCCCTTGCGCGGATCGTCCGAGGTCTTCGCGATGACGATGAAGTGCCTCGCCACGCCCGCGCCCGTGGTGAACCATTTGCGGCCGGTCACGATCCAGCGGTCGCCGCGGCGCGTGGCGGTCGTGAGCATCATCGCGGGATCCGATCCGCCGCCGGGGTGGGGCTCGGTCATCGCGAAGCCGGAGCGCACGCGCCCCTCCACGATCGGCTGCAGCCACTTCTCCTTCTGCGCCTCCGTGCCCACCTTGTTCAGCAGGATCATGTTGCCGTCGTCGGGCGCGGCGCAGTTGCAGGCGACGGGGCCGAAGAGCGAGTAGTTGAGCTCCTCGTAGCACACCGCCATCTGCGCCACCGTGAAGCCCTGGCCGCCGCGCGACACCGGCATCTGCGGCGCCCACACGCCTTCCTCCTTCGCCTTCGCGCGCAGCGACTCGAGCAGGTCCTCGCGGATGTTGTCGTGCTCGTCGAACGACTCGGGCGTGGTGTCGTACGGCAGCACGTGGTTGCGCATGAACGCGCGGTAGCGGTCGCGATGGCGCCGGGTTTCGGGAGGGAGGGCGAATTCCATCAGAGGGAGCTCACGAGGTGGCCGCCATCGACGACGATGACGCTGCCGGTCATGTAACTGGAGGCGCTCGATGCGAGGAGCAGCAGCGCGCCGTCGAGGTCGGAAGCCTGGCCGATGCGCCGCTGCGGCACGCGCTTCACCATCGTCTGCCCGGCATCGGTCTGGAAGAAACCGCGGTTCATCTCGGTCTCGATGTAGCCGGGGGCGATGGCATTCACGCGGATGCCGTAGCGCGCCCATTCGAGGCCGAGCGCCTGCGTGAGCTGCAGCAGCGCGGCCTTCGCCGCCGTGTACGAGAGCAGCGACGTCGCCACGCGCAGGCCGAGGATGGAGGCGATGTTGACGATGGAGCCGCCCTTGCGCGCGGCCACCATGGCCTTCGCCGCCGCCTGCGCCACGCGCCAGGCGCCGTCGAGGTTGGTGCCGAGCACGCGGCGCCAGTCCTCCTCGGTGAGGTCGAGCGAGGGCTTCGTGAGCGCCACGCCGGCGTTGTTCACGACGATGTCGGGGGCGCCCACCTTCGCCTGGATGGCCTCGAAGGCCGACGCCACGGACGCCGCGTCGGCCACGTCCATCGCGACCGCGAGCGCACGGCCGCCCTGCGATTCGACGCCCTTGACGAGGGCCGCCAGGCGATCGGTGCGCCGCGCCGCGGCGACCACGTGCGCGCCGCGTGCCGCGAGCGTGCGGGCGAAATGGTCGCCGAGGCCGCTCGAGGCGCCGGTGACGATCGCGACCTTGCCCGTCACGTCGAAAAGCGGGTCCGGGCTCATGGCTGTTTCGCGGGGGCGAGGATGCGAGGATTGCTCACCGCGAGGCGTTCGCGCGTGATCTCGCGCAAATTCCGGATGAGCTCGGCGCGTGCGGCCGGCTCGTCGTGGCGGCCGGCGCGGATCTCCGCGGCCAGGCGCGACAGGGCGGCACTGTCCGGGGCCCGGGGCGTCTGCCCGAGCTCGCGTGCGGCGATCGCCATGGCATTGGCGACCATGCGCGCGGTGTAGTGGCTTTCGGCCGGCAATTGCGGCAGCAACGCCTCGAGCAGCGTGTCGCGCGCCACGCGCAGGAGGTCTTCCCCTGCGGGCTCGACCTTCATGGCATCTCCGAGGTAAGGGCGAGGATTTCCCATTCGAGCTCGGGCACGATGTGCGCCGTGAGCGCGAGCTCGAGCGAGCGCTCGGCGCCGGAGCGGTGGCGCTCGGCCTGCTGCAGGGCGATGACCGCCCAGCGGATGTGCGCCATGACCTGCCAGTAGCGCGTGTCCTCCTCGCGCACCGCGCCGCCGCCGCCCTGCGCATAGCCCGCGAGGAAATCGCCCGCTTCGCCGACGCCGCCGGCGATGCGCGCGGGGGCGGCGAAGCGCCAGCAGCGCGCGAAGAACCAGCCGATGTCCTCGACGGGATCGCCCCAGCCGGCGAATTCCCAGTCGAGCACGGCGGCGAGGCGCCCTTCGTGCACGAGGTAATTGCCGGTGCGGTAGTCGCGATGCAGCAGCACGCACGGCGCAGCGGCGGGCGCGTGCAGCTCGCACCAGCGCAGTCCCCATTCGAGCACCGGCTGCACGCCGGCGATGCCGAGCGCATCGAGGCAGCCGCGATAGTGCGCGATGCGCTCGAGCGCCGGGCGCGCGGGCGCCTCTCCGAGGAACGCGAGATCGGGGCATGGCGGGCGGATGCGGTGGATGCGCGCGAGGTTGGCGCCCAGCTCGCGGGCGAGGGCCGCACGATCGGCAACGAGCGCGTCGTCCTTCGTGAGCCGATGCCCGGCCGCGATGCCCGGCACGCGATCCATGACGAAGAAATCGGGCCCCGCGCCGTCCTCGCACAACCACAATGGGAGCGCCACGCGCACGCCGGCTTCGTGCGCGGCGCGCAGCAGCGCGAATTCGTGCGCGCGCGAGTGGCTCACGCTGACCTGCGAGGCCGCATCGGTGCGCACGACCCAGCGATGCTCGCCGGCGAAGGCGCCGCCGTGCACGCGGGCATCGAGCGCGATGTTCTGCTGGATCGCGCCGCCCGACAGCCGCTGCCAGCGCAGGACCTCGACGCGCTCGGCCGCCGCGGCTTTCTCGATGAAGCGGGCGACGCGCAGCTCGGGCGCGACGGAACGATCGTTCATGGCATGCCGATTCTATCAACCCGCGGATGCATGCCGGGGTGCGTCCCCGGGGTGCGTCCCCGGGTCACCAGATCTCGGCGGGCTCGCCGGCGAGGCTTTGCGGCGCTTCGCAATGGAAGGCCTTCGCGAATTCGGGCATGTGCGCGAGCGCGCCGCGCACGCGGAAGCGCGCGGGGGAGTGCTGGTCGGTCTGGATGAGGAGGCGCTCGTACGCCGGGCGGTACGTGGCGCGCCACGCCTGCGCGAACGAGATGAAGAAGCGCTGCTCTGGCGTGAGCCCGTCGATCGGCGCGGCCTCGCGGCCGTCGAGCGCCTGCGCGAGCGCAAGGTACGCGATCTTCAGCCCGCCCACGTCGGAGATGTTCTCGCCGAGCGTGAGCTGGCCGTTCACGTGCAGCCCTTCGATGCCCTCGTAGCCCGCGTACTGCTCCTCGATGCGCTTGGCCCGCGCGAGGTAGCCGCGCGCATCGGTTTGCGTCCACCAGTCGCGAAGGTTGCCCTGCGCGTCGTAGCGCCGGCCGCGATCGTCGAAGCCGTGCGTGATCTCGTGGCCGATCACCGCGCCGATGGCCCCGTAGTTGAGCGCATCGTCGGCCTCGGCATCGAAGAACGGCGGCTGCAGGATGCCGGCCGGGAAGACGATCTCGTTGCGCTCCGCGCTGTAGTAGGCGTTGACGATGTACGGCGCCATCCACCATTCGCCGCGATCGACCGGCTGCGCGAGCTTCGCCACGAGGCGCCGGTGCTCGAACTCGTTCGCACGCAGCCAGTTTTCGGCGTACACGTGGGCGCCGACGGTGGCCGCGGAGTAGTCGCGCCATCGGTCCGGGTAGCCGATCTTCACGTTCATCGCCGCGAGCTTCTCCAGGGCGCGCTCGCGTGTGGCTTCGCTCATCCACTCCACGGCGCGCAGCCGCCCGGCGAGCGCTTCCTTCACGTTGCGCACCAGCTCGAGCGCGCGTGCCTTCGCCTGCGTGGAGAAAGCGCGCGCGACGAAGATCTGGCCCATCGCCTCGGCCATCGGCTGCTCGCCATAGTGGCCGACGATGAAATCGACCACTTCGCCCGCGCGCAGCGGCTGGCTCCTGCGCCCGCGAAGCTCGCGCTGGTAGAAGTCGAAATCGGCGTCGGCGAAAGCCCGCGGCAGGGTGCGCGCCGCCGCATGGAGCACGTGCCAGCGCAGGTACGTGCGCCACTCGGCCGGGGCGCGCTCCTTCGCAAGCCGCGCGAACGCGCGGAAGAACTCGGGCTGGGCCACGTTCGCCTCGGAAAGCGCCGGCGTGCCGAGCGCCTCGAGATAGGCGTGCCACGGGAAGCCGGGAGCGAGCTCCTCGAGCTGCGCCATCGTCATCTTGTGGTAAGTCTTTTCCGGGTCGCGACGCTCCACCGCGCCCAGGGATGCGTTGGCGAGCTGCGTCTCGAGCGCGAGCACCGTGTTCGCGCGCTCCTCGGCGCGCGGGCGCGAATCGCCCGCCAGCACGAAGAGGCGCGCGACGTGCGCGACGTAGTCGGCGCGCTGTGTCTTGCTGCGCTCGTCGGTGCGGAAGTAGTAGTCGCGCTCGGGAAGCCCCAGGCCGCCCTGGAGCAGCTGCGCGAGGTAGCGGCCGGAGTCCTTCGCGTCGGCACGAACGCCGAACTCGAAGCCGGCACGGATGCGCCTCGCGTGAAGCGCGGCCAACGCGACCGCGAGCGAGCGCGCGTCGGTAACCGAGTCCGCCGCCGCGAGCGGTTTCGACACGGGATCGAGCCCCGCCTTCTCGATGGCGTCGATGTCCATGCCCGACGCGTAGAAGTCGACCGCCTTGCGCGCGGCACTGCCTTCGGCGGGCGGCGCGGCGAGCGCCTCGTCGAGCGCCGCGAGCAGGATGGCCTCGTTGCGCTTCGCCACGATGGCGAAGGTGCCCCAGCCCGAGCGATCGTCGGGGATGGTGGTGGCGGCGAGCCAGGATCCGTTCACGTAGCCGTAGAAATCCCTGCACGGGTCGGCCTTGCCGTCGAGCTCCCGCACGTCGAGGGCGGCATGGGCACTGGAGGCGAGGGCGAGGGCGAGGGCGGCGGCGCGGACGGAGGCTTGCATGGGACGGGGGCGGCGCAAAGCCCCGATTCTAGCGGGCGGCAGGGCCGGCGCCCCATCTGTCGGTATAATTTTCGGCTGCATGCGAATCCTCCTTTCGAACGACGACGGCTATTTCGCCCCGGGACTGGCCGCGCTCGCCGAAGGGCTCGCCCCGCTGGGCGAGATCACCGTGGTCGCCCCTGAGCGCGACCGCAGCGGCGCGTCCAACTCGCTCACGCTCGACCGTCCCCTCAGCTTCTCGCGCGCGCACAACGGCTTCTTCTACGTGAACGGCACGCCCACCGATTGCGTCCACATGGCGGTCACCGGGCTGCTGGACTTCGAGCCCGACGTGGTGGTTTCCGGCATCAACAACGGCTCGAACATGGGCGACGACACGCTCTATTCCGGCACGGTGGCGGCGGCGACCGAGGGATACCTGCTCGGCATCCCGGCGCTCGCCGTCTCGCTCGTGGGCCGGGAATTCGTCCACTACGAGACCGCCGCCCGCATCGCGCACGAGCTCGTCGAGCGCATCTCGCGCGCGCCGTTCGGCGCGCCGGTGCTGCTCAACGTGAACGTGCCGGACGTGCCGTACGAGGCGCTGCACGGCATCGAGGTCACGCGGCTCGGGCGCCGGCACAAGGCGCAGCCCGTGGTCGCGAGCCGCAACCCGCGCGGGGAAACGGTCTACTGGGTGGGTCCGGCGGGCGCGGCGCGCGAGGCCGGCCCCGGCACGGATTTCCACGCGCTCGAGCGCGGCGTGGTGTCGGTGACGCCGCTGCAGGTGGACCTCACCCATGCCGACCAGATCCCGGTCGTGGCGCAATGGATGTCCCGATGACGCGCGGCATCGGCATGACCTCGGAGCGCACGCGCATGCGCATGATCGAGGCGCTGCGGCAGGAGGGCGTGACCGACGAGCGCGTGCTGAACGCGATGATGGAGATCCCGCGGCACGTGTTCGTCGAGGAGGGGATCGCCTCGCGGGCCTACGAGGACGTGGCGCTGCCCATCGGCCACGGGCAGACCATCTCCAGCCCGAGCATCGTGGCGCACATGACGCAGCTGCTGCTCGAGGTGAAGCCGATGAACAAGGTGCTCGAGATCGGCACGGGCTGCGGCTACCAGACGGCGGTCCTGGGCAGGCTCGTGAAGGAGGTCTACACGATCGAGCGCATCGCGCCGCTCATGGACAAGGCGCGGCGCCATCTGCGCGACCTGCGCTTCTACAACGTCCGCTACAAGCATGCCGACGGCCACGCGGGCTATCCGGAAGGCGCGCCATACGATGGCATCCTGATGGCGGCCTCCGCGACGCACGTGCCGGAGGCGCTCAAGCAACAACTCGCCGTCGGGGGGCGCATGGTGCTGCCGGTGGGAACGGGAGACCAATGGCTCTACACCGTGGACCGCACGGCCAACGGATTCATGGAACAGAAGCGCATGGCGGTGCGGTTCGTGCCGCTGTTGCCGGGGACCGCATGATCGCGCGCATCGCCGTTGTCGTCCTGGT
>DASTGG010000254.1:0-11429 GCA_035719385.1 Usitatibacter sp. | reverse complement strand
CTTCGCGCCGCAGCGCGCGCTGGATGCGCTTGTCGCAGTCTACAAGGAGGCGATCGCATGCTGCTGAGCACATCGAAGACCGCCCGAAGCTCCCTCGGATTGGTGCGGCCGTACAGCGCGATCATCCTGGACATCGCCCGCGCGCTGGATGCCACGCTCATCGTGGCGGCGCTCTGGGGCGTCACGGTGTGGAGCGGCCACCCGTGGGGCATGGTCCCGCTGCTGGTCGCGGGCGCCGGGGCGCTCGCCTTCGTGCTCGTCGGCGACATGCACGACGTGTACAGGTCGTGGCGCTCGGAATCCCTCGTGCGCGAGCTCTTCCACGTGGCGAGGACCTGGTGCATCACCGCGGCGCTGCTCGTCTTCGGCGTCTACGCCGTCGAGCCGCCGATCGCCATGGACCGCGACCTCGCCCTGCTCTGGTTCGTCGCAGGGCTGGGCGCGCTCGGGGCCGCGAAGGCGGTCCTGCGCACCATGCTGCACCTGGGGCGCACGCGCGGGCGCAACTATCGCCGCACCGCCGTGGTCGGCAGCACGCCCCTCGGGCAGCTCATCGCGAAGGAGATCAACGGCGCACCCTGGATGGGCCTCAAGTTCGCCGGCTTCTACGACGACCGCGAGGTGTCCGAGGCGCGCGTGGCGGCCACCGATCCGTCCGAGATCCGCGGCAACCTCGACGAGCTCGTGCAGGCCGCGCGGGAGGGAGACGTGGACCGCGTCTACATCACGCTTCCCATGCGCGCGGAGCTGCGCATCCGCGACATCATCGATCGGCTCTCGGACCTGCCGGTGGAAGTGCTCTACGCGCCGGATTTCTTCATGTTCAACCTCCTCCACGCGCAATGGGAGCAGGTCGGGCCCGTGAACGTGGTGAACGCCGTGAACACGCCGTTCCTCGGCGTGAGCGGCATCGCCAAGCGCGCCGAGGACCTCGTGCTCGGCGCGCTGATCCTCGCGGTCATCGCGCTGCCGCTCGCGCTGATCGCGATCGCGGTCAAGGCCACGTCCCCTGGCCCCATCCTCTTCCGGCAGCGCCGCTACGGGTTGAACGGCACGCAGTTCGAGATCTGGAAATTCCGCACCATGACGGTGATGGAGGATGGCGACGCCTTCGTGCAGGCGCGCGCGGGCGATTCCCGCGTGACGTCCCTCGGCCGGTTCCTGCGGCGCACCTCGCTCGACGAGCTGCCGCAGTTCATCAACGTGCTGCGCGGCGACATGTCGATCGTGGGACCGCGGCCGCACCCCGTGGCGCTCGACGAGCAGCACCGGCGCCTCATCCCGCACTACTTCTCGCGCCACAAGATCCGCCCGGGGATCACCGGCCTCGCGCAGGTGAACGGCCTGCGCGGGCCCACCGATACGCTGGAGAAGATGACGCTGCGCATCGAGCACGACATCGAGTACATCAACCGATGGTCGCTGATGCTGGACCTGCGCATCATCGCGCTCACGGTCCTGCGGGGCTTCTCCGACAAGAATGCGTTGTAGGCGATGAGCATCGTCCAGCCGCGCCCGACCGCCCCGCCCATCGCCGGCTACGCGCTGTTCGCGATCGCGGTCGTCGCGGCGGTCGGCGTCGTGCTGGCCGAGCCCTACGTCGTGGACCTCGTTTCCCGGCGCATCTGGCGCAAGGTGCACCTGCTGGACTTCCCCGCGAAGGCCTCCCTGCTGGCGTCGATCGCCCTGGTGGCGGCCAGCGTGGCGGTGTACTACGCCCGCCGCGCGACGGACGCCCGCACGCTGATGGTGGTGCTGATGGCGATAGCCATGCAGACCAGCGGCGTGAAGTTCTACCCGACGCCGCTCAACCTGATCACGGTGCTGCCCTTCGTGGTCATCCTCTTCGTGCTGGCCGACAGCGTGATGCGTCCCTCCGCGCCGATCCATCTCACGTCGGTCACTTTCTTCGCCCTGCTGCTGTTGCTCCTGGACCTGCCCTACGCGATCGACCTGAACGTCTATGCGCCCACGCGCTTCATCATCAACTTCACCTCGGGCCTGAAGGCGATCGCAGTGGCGATCGCGATCATCCTCGTGATCGACGACGAGAGGCACCTGCGGGCCGCCCTGCGCGCATTGGTGATCGTCGGCATCGTCGCCGCCATCATCGGCATCCTGCAGATCCTGCTCGACAAGTTCGCGCACATCACCTTTTCGCTGGTGACCGAAAAGGCCCAGACCAAGCCCACGTTCCTGGGCACGGTGCTGCGGGCGTCGGGACTCACCACGTGGTCGCAGCACCTGGCCGACTACATGCTGCTGGTGCTGCCCTTCCTGCTGTTCTCCGTGATGAAGGCGCGGCGGGCCTGGCGCCGGTTGGGCTGGCTCGCGGCCATCGCGGCCGTGCTCGCGGCCGTGGTGCTCACGTTCTCGTACGCCGGCTATTTCGGCGTGGCGGTCATCCTGGTGATGTTCGCCTTCCTGTGGTGGCCGCAGCGCACGCCGCACTTCGTGCTCGCGGTCGTCGTGGTGTGCGCGGTGGGATATGCGTTCGACGGCCACAAATGGCTGTACGCGAAATACGAGAAATACGTCGCATCCTCGACCGGCATGGTCGAGCGCCGGGTCTACCTGCACGCGACGCTCGACGAGCTCACGCGCGACCCGTGGGCCGGGTCGGGCTTCTACGCCGAGGAGGAGTTCTCGGGAAACTACTATCGCAAGCGCGTGCACAACACGCCGCTCCAGGCCTGGTCGAATCTCGGCCTCGCGGGCCTGGCGGTCTTCCTGGCCATGATGGCGGTCGTCTATACGCAGCTCTGGATCGGCGGGGCCTGCGCGCGCGAGGAACGATGGCGGCATCGGCTGCAGGCCCTCGCGCTGGGCATGACGGGCGCCGGCGTCGCGATGCTCGCGGAGCCCAACCTGACCGCGCCGCACACGTGGTACATGGTCGGGCTCGCTTCGGCGGCCGTGCGCGTATGGACCGCTCGCGAGGCCGCCGCAGCGCCGCCGTGACCGCGCCGCTGCTGTACGTCCTGTACCTCGGCAACCTCTACGGCACGGAGCGCATGGCGCTCGCCACCGCGAGCGGGCTCTCGCCGCGGTTCGCGCCGCTGATCCTCTCGCCGCCGGGGCCGGTGTCGCGGCTGGCGCGGGAACGCCAGCTCGAATGGGCGCCGTTCGATGGCTACCTGGGCCTGGTGCGCCGGCTGGACGCGGCGCTGGCGAGCTGCGACGAGATCGCGCTGCTCGCCACGCGCTTCGAGCAGTCGCTCATCTTCTGCGCGCTCAACCTGTTCCGCAGGCGCAAGGCGGTGCACTACGTGGTCGTCCACGGCGGCGGCGGGAAGAACGTGTACTGGCGCAACCGCCTGCTCGCCCCGCTGCCGGTGCGCTTCATCGCCGTATCGGAGTTCGTGCGCGAGGAGCTGGTGGCCAACGGCGTCGCCGGCGAACGCATCGAGGTCATCGAGAACTTCCTCACGCGCGAGCGGCGCGAGGCGATCGCGCCCCGCGGCGCGTTCGGCCCGAACGGGGTCCGAAAGGTCGTGGTGCTCGCTCGCACCGTCCGCGACAAGCGCGTGGGCCTCGTGCTCGATGCGGTCGAGGCCCAACCGGCGCTCTCGGCCCTCACGTTCGACATCTATGGCGACGGCGAGGAGCTCGAATCGCTGCGCCGGCGCGGCCGGGCGCATGCCAACGTGCGGTTCCTCGGCTTCGATCCGCAGGTCGCCACACGGCTGGCCGCGTACGACCTGCTGCTGCACACGGCGCCGCGCGAGCCGTTCGGCCTCGTGGTGCTCGAGGCGATGGCTGCGGGCGTTCCGTGCCTGGTGCCGGATGCCGGCGGGCCGGCGTCGATCGTCTCGGGAGGGGCGGGCTTCACGTACCGCGCGAGCGACGCGCGTGACCTGGCCGACCGGCTGCTGCGCCTGGCCGAACCGCCGCCCGGCGAGCTCGATCGCGTGGTCGCCAACGCCGCGCGTGTCCTGCGCGAACGCTTCAGCGAGGAGGCGGCGCTCGAGCGCTACCGGCGCGCGCTGCAGGCGCCGGCGCAGGCCCGCGGTCAGTCGCGGAAGTTCTGGTAGGAAAGCGGCACGTCGCTCACGCCGCCGCGCACGAGCTGGATCGCTTCCTGCAGGTTGTCCTTCTTGGCGCCCGACACGCGCACGACGTCGCCCTGGATCGAGGCGGTGACCTTCATCTTCGAGTCCTTGAGCATCTTCACGATGCGCTTGGCGAGATCCTGGTCCACGCCGCTCTTCACGGTGATCTTCTGCTTCACCTTGTCGCCGCCGATCTTCTCCGGCTCCTCGAGCTTCAGGAACCGGGCATCCACGCCGCGCTTGGCGAACTTGCCCATGAGCACGTCGCGCACCTGCCCGAGCTTGAACTCGCTGTCGGCGAACGCCGTGAGCTCGAGCTCCTTCTGCTCGATCCTCGCGTCGCTGCCCTTGAAGTCGAAGCGGTTCGCGATCTCCTTGTTCGCCTGCTCGATGGCGTTCTTGACTTCCACCGCGTTCGGCTCGCACATGATGTCGAATGAGGGCATCGCTGCAGCTCCGGTAAAAAGGCCATTCCGATGCCGCGAATTGTACGCGCGTCGCCCGCATTGCCCTCCTCGCGTAAAATCAGCTGTTTCCCAGCAAGGCCCGATACACCTTGGCCACCATCCTGCAAACGCTGCCGGCCGGAGAGAAGGTCGGCATCGCCTTTTCCGGCGGGCTCGACACGAGCGCCGCGCTCACGTGGATGCGCGAGAAGGGCGCGATTCCCTACGCGTACACCGCCAACCTCGGCCAGCCCGACGAGTCGGACTACGAGGAGATCCCGCGCAAGGCGAAGCAGTACGGCGCCGAGAAGGCGCGGCTCGTCGAGTGCCGCCCGCAGCTCGTGGCCGAGGGCATCGCGGCGATCCAGTGCGGCGCCTTCCACATCTCCACGGGGGGGGCGACCTATTTCAACACGACGCCGCTCGGGCGCGCCGTCACCGGCACGATGCTCGTCGTCGCGATGAAGGAGGACGACGTCCACATCTGGGGCGACGGCAGCACGTTCAAGGGCAACGACATCGAGCGGTTCTATCGCTACGGGCTGCTCGCCAATCCCAGCCTGCGCATCTACAAGCCGTGGCTCGACCAGCGCTTCATCGACGAGCTGGGCGGGCGCAAGGAGATGAGCGAGTACCTCATCGCGCGCGGCTTCGACTACAAGATGAGCGTGGAGAAGGCCTACTCCACCGACTCGAACATGCTGGGCGCGACGCACGAGGCGAAGGACCTCGAGTACCTCGACAAGGGCATCCGCATCGTGAACCCCATCATGGGCGTGGCCTTCTGGCGCGAGGACGTGGCCGTGCGGGCGGAAACCGTCACGGTCGCGTTCGAGGACGGGCAGCCCGTGTCGCTCAACGGGCAGACGTTCAAGGATGCGGTGGCGCTCTTCCAGGAGGCCAATGCCATCGGCGGGCGCCACGGCCTCGGCATGTCGGACCAGATCGAGAACCGCATCATCGAGGCGAAGAGCCGCGGCATCTACGAGGCGCCGGGCATGGCGCTGCTGCACATCGCCTACGAGCGGCTGGTGACCGGCATCCACAACGAGGACACGATCGAGCAGTACCGCAACAACGGCCGCCGGCTGGGCCGCCTGCTCTACCAGGGCCGCTGGTTCGACCCGCAGGCGATGATGCTGCGGGAGACCGCCCAGCGCTGGGTCGCGCGCGCCGTCACGGGCGAGGTCGCGGTGGAGCTGCGCCGCGGAAACGACTACTCGATCCTCGACACGAAGAGCCCGAACCTCACCTACAAGCCCGAGCGCCTCACGATGGAGAAGGGCGAGGCGTTCTTCACGCCGGCCGACCGCATCGGCCAGCTCACGATGCGCAACCTCGACATCATCGACACGCGCGACAAGCTGCGCGTCTACTCGGAGACCGGATTGCTCGGCTCGGGCGGCGGCGGCGTGCCGCTGCTGGGCGACGACTCCGGGAAGAAGAAGTAACCCGGGGACGCACCCCGGGGACGCACCCCGAGGCCGTTGGCGCGATGCGCCACCGAGAACGGGGTGCGTCCCCGGGGTGCGTCCCCGGAGCTCTAGTTCTCGATCTTCCCGAGCAGCAGGTATTCCATCAGCGCCTTCTGCACGTGCAGGCGGTTCTCCGCCTCGTCCCAGACGACGCTCTGCGGCCCCTCGAGGACCTCGTGGGTCACTTCCTCGCCGCGGTGGGCCGGCAGGCAGTGCATGAAGAGCGCCTCCTTCTTCGCGAGCGCCATGAGCCGCGCATCGACGGTGAAGCCCGCGAACGCCTTCAGGCGCGCATCGGACTCGGCCTCGAAGCCCATGCTCGTCCACACGTCGGTGGTCACGAGGTCCGCGCCCTCGGCCGCCTGGCGGGGGCTGCCGCAGACCTCGAGGTGCTCGCGCGAGACGCCGGCCGCGCGCGCCGGGTCGATGCCGTAGCCGGGCGGCGTGGCCACCCGCAGGCGGAAATCGAAGATCTGCGCCGCCTGGATCCACGTGTTGCACATGTTGTTGCCGTCGCCGATCCACGCGACGGTGCGCCCGGCGATGGGGCCGCGATGCTCGATGAACGTGAACATGTCCGCGAGCACCTGGCAGGGATGGTAGTCGTTGGTGAGCCCGTTGATGACCGGCACGCGCGACTGCGAGGCGAAGCGCTCGATGATCGCGTGCTCGAAGGTGCGGATCATCACGATGTCCACCATGCGCGAGACCACGCGCGCCACGTCCTCGATCGGCTCGCCGCGGCCGAGCTGCGTCTCGCCCGTGTTCAGCACGATCGACGAGCCGCCCATCTGGAAGATGCCCGCCTCGAACGAGACGCGCGTGCGCGTGGAGCTCTTCTCGAACACCATCGCCAGCATGCGGTCGACCAGCGGCTGGTAGGTGACGTAGTTCTTGAAGCGCTCCTTGATGACCTTCGCGCGGCGGAAGAGGTGCTCGAGCTCGTCGCGCTGGAAATCGCGCAGCTGCAGGAAGTGCTTCACGCCGCGGCCGCGGCCTTCGACTCCGCGAGGAACGCCTTCACGACCGGCGCGAGCATCGACACGAGCTGCTCCGCTTCTTCCTTGCGGATCACGAGCGGGGGCAGCAGGCGGATCACGGTCTCGGCGGTGACGTTCACGACGAGCCCGGCCTGCAGCGCGCGCCGCACGACCTCGCCGCATGGGCGGTCGAGCTCGATGCCGATCATGAGCCCCATGCCGCGGATCTCCTTCACGCCCGCCACGCCGGCGAGCGCCTTCCTCAGGCCGCCCTGGATGATCTCGCCCATGTGGTGCGCGTGGGCGAGGAGGCCCTCGCGCTCGATCACCTCGAGCGTCGCGAGGCAGGCCACCGTGACGAGCGGGCCGCCGCCGAACGTGCTGCCGTGGTTGCCCGGCTTGAAGACTTTCGCCGCGACGCCACGCGCGAGGCAGGCGCCGATCGGCACGCCCGAGGCGAGGCCCTTGGCGAGCGTGATCACGTCCGGCGTCACGCCCGACCACTGGTGGGCGAACCACTTGCCGGTGCGCCCGAGGCCGCTCTGCACCTCGTCGATCATGAGCAGCCACTGGCGCTCGTCGCAGATCTGCCGCAGGCGCTTCACGTACTCGGCGCTGGCGACGTGGATGCCGCCCTCGCCCTGCAGGACTTCCACCAGCACCGCGACGATCGAGGGATTCTCGGCGATGCGCTCGATGGCGGCGACGTCGTTGTAGGGCACGCGCAGGAACCCGCCCATGAGCGGCTCGAAGCCGGCCTGCGCCTTGCGCGAGCCCGTGGCGGAAAGTGTCGCCAGCGTGCGGCCGTGCCAGGCCTTCTCCATCACGACGATCTGCGCGTTCTCGATGCCGCGCTGGTGCCCGTGCAGCCGCGCGAGCTTGATCGCCGCCTCGTTGGCTTCCGCGCCGGAATTCGCGAAGAACACGTTGTCCATGCCCGAGAGCTCGCACAGCTTCGCGGCCGCGCGCTCCTGCTCGGGCACGGTGAAGAGGTTGGAGACGTGGATGAGGCGCGCGGCCTGCTCGGCGATCGCGCGCGTGAGCACCGGGTGCGCGTGGCCCAGGCCGTTGACGGCGATGCCGGCCAGCCCGTCGAGGTATCGCTTCCCCTGCGTGTCCCAAAGCCAGGCGCCCTCGCCGCGGGCGAAGGCGACCGGTTGCGGGGAATACGTCTGCATCAGGTGCGTGGCGCTCATCCAGGACCTCGCAGAAACGAGAACGGCGGCCCGAGCCGCCGTTCGTCGGGAACGGCGTTATGCGCTCTAGGCGCGGTTTTCCAGCGCTTTGATCTGGCGCGCGAGGCGGCTCTTGTGCCGCGCGGCCTTGTTCTTGTGGATGATCTTCTTGTCGGCGATGGAATCGATCGCCGCCTGCTGCTCGCGGAATGCGGCCTCGGCCGCGGCGCGGTCGCCGCCGGCGATCGCCTTCTGGACTTTCTTGATCGCCGTGCGCAGCGTGGTGCGCAGGCTCACATTGGTGGAGCGCGCCTTGACGGATTGCTTGGCGCGCTTGGCAGCCTGCTTGGAGTTGGCCATGTGCTGGTTAATAAACGGTTTTCGAAGGGAAGCCTGATATCATACACGACTTGTCCATAGAAAACAAAGCCATAGGAATAAATGGGGTCAGACTCCATTTTCGGTAATTCAGGTTCGATCGGGGCCGGAACCTTAATTCCTGAAAATGGAGTCTGACCCCATTTATTCATGAACCTGCTCCGCGCGGCCGCGTCGGTGAGCGGCATGACACTGCTGTCGCGGATCACGGGATTCGTCCGCGACACGCTCATCGCGGTCCTCTTCGGCGCGGGTCTCGCCACCGACGCGTTCTTCGTCGCCTTCCGCATCCCGAACCTGCTGCGCCGCCTGTTCGCCGAGGGCGCGTTCTCGCAGGCGTTCGTGCCGGTGCTGGGCGAGTACCGCAAGAGGCGTGGCGACGAGGCGACGCGCGAGCTGGCGGGCACGGTGCTGGCGGTGCTCGCGGCGGGGCTCTTCGTCGTCACGCTGATCGGCGTGGTCGCCGCGCCGGCCGTGGTGTACCTCACCGCCGCGGGCTTCGCCCAGGACGCGGACAAGTTCGCGCTCACCACGACGATGCTGAGGATCTGCTTTCCCTACATCCTCTTCGTCTCGCTGGTCTCGTTCTGCGCCGGCATCCTCAACACGTACGGATCCTTCAAGGCGCCCGCCTTCACGCCGGTGCTGCTGAACCTGTCGTTCATCGCGTGCGCGCTGCTGATCGCGCCGCACCTGGAAAAGCCCGTGATCGCGCTCGCGTGGGGCGTGTTCTTCGGCGGCATCGCGCAGCTGCTTTTCCAGATCCCCTTCCTCAGGCGCATCCGCATGCTGCCGCGCCCGCGGTGGAAGCCGCGCGACGAAGGGGTGCTGCGCATCCTCAAGCTGATGGCGCCCGCCGCGATCGGCGTTTCGGTCGCGCAGGTGAGCCTGCTCATCAACACGCAGATTGCCTCGTACCTCGGCGACGGGCGCGTCTCGTGGATCTACTATGCCGACCGGCTCATGGAGTTTCCGTCCGCGATGCTCGGCGTGGCGCTGGGGACCGTGATCCTGCCCTCGCTCGTGCGGCACCACCAGGCCGACGACACCGCCGCCTACTCGCGCCTGCTCGACTGGGGCCTCAGGCTCGCGCTGCTGCTGTCGCTGCCGGCCGCGGTCGCGCTCGGCCTCATGGCCGTGCCGCTCATCTCCACGCTCTTCTGGCACGGCGAGTTCCTGCGCAACGACGTGATCATGACGCGCCACGCGCTCATCGCCTACGCGGTCGGCCTCATGGGCATCATCGGCGTGAAGATCCTGGCACCCGGCTTCTACGCGCGGCAGAACATCCGCACGCCGGTGAAGGTCGCCATCGTCACCCTCGTCGTCACGCAGCTCATGAACGCGATCTTCGTGCCGTGGCTGAAGCACGCCGGGCTCGCGTTGTCCATCTCGGTGGGCGCCACGTTCAACGCCGGATGGCTGTGGTGGCTCATGCACCGGCGCGGCATCTACAAGCCCGAGCCGGGATGGGCGGCGTTCCTCGTGAAGCTCGCGGTGGCGCTCTACCTCATGGGCGGCGCCATCTGGTACTCGATGGGCACGGAGGCGTCGTGGTTCGAGATCGACACCACGAGGCGCGCGATCAAGCTCGCCCTGGTCATCGCCGCGGGCACCGCCGCCTACTTCGGCTCGCTCGCGATGATGGGCATGCGGCTGCGCGACTTCTCGCGGCACGAGTAGGCCATGGATACGCCGTCGCGGCCGGCGCCGCCGGAAACCTGATGCGCATCGCCCGCCACGGCTGGTCCTCGCCGCCCGAAACCGCCATCGCGGTCGGCAGCTTCGACGGCGTGCACCGCGGGCACCAGTCGATCCTCAGGCAGGTCGTGGACGAGGCGAGGGCGCGCAACGTGTCGGCCGCGGTGCTCACCTTCGAGCCGCTGCCGCGCGAGTTCTTCGGCGCCGCGCGCGCGCCGGCGCGCCTCACCTCGCTCGCCGAGCGCCTGGCGCTGCTCGCGCAGTTCGGCATCGACATCGCGTTCGTCGAGCGTTTCGACGCGCGCTTCGCCGCGCTCACGGCCGACGAGTTCGCGCGGCGGCTGAAGGCACGCTACGGCGCGCATTGGGTCATGGTCGGCCACGATTTCCGCTACGGCGCCAAGCGCATGGGCGACGTGGACCACCTGCGCGAGTCGGGCCTGCGCGAGGGCTTCGAGGTCGAGGTGCTCGACCCGGTGATGCTGGGCCCCGACCGCATTTCCAGCACGCGCGTGCGCGAGGACCTCTGGCGCGGCGATTTCGACGCCGCCGCGGAGCTCCTCGGCCGGCGCTACGCCATCTGCGGGCGCGTGGTGCACGGCGCCAAGCGCGGCAAGGCGCTGGGCTTCCCGACGGCCAACGTGCGCCTGGCGCGGCCCAGGCCGCCGGTCCAGGGCATCTTTGCGGTAAAATGCCTGGGTGCAGCAACTCGCGGACTCGAGGGAGTGGCGAGCCTCGGATTCAACCCGGCCGTGCAACAGGGCGGCCCGGCGACTCTCGAAGCATTCCTCTTCGATTTCAGCGGCGATCTCTACGGGCGCCGCATCTCCATCGAGTTCCTGAAGAAGCTGCGCGACGAGGCGCATTTCGCCTCGCTCGACGAGCTCGCCGCGCAGATTTCCCGCGACTGCGATGCCGCGCGAGCCTTTTTCGCAGCCCGGGAGCGCTGATGCCGAACGAGACGCCGACCAGGATCGACTACAAGCAGACGCTCAACCTGCCCGAGACGCCGTTTCCCATGCGCGGCGACCTCGCCAGGCGCGAGCCCGGCTGGGTGAAGCAGTGGCTCGAGACGCGCCTCTACGAGCGCATCCGCGCGCGCTGCAAGGGGCGGCCGAAATACGTCCTGCACGACGGCCCGCCCTACGCCAACAACGACATCCACATCGGGCACGCGGTCAACAAGGTGCTGAAGGACGTCGTCGTGAAGTCGAAGACGATG
>DASTGG010000253.1:0-2471 GCA_035719385.1 Usitatibacter sp. | reverse complement strand
TTCTCCTCCGTCGTCGCCTCGAAGAGCTTGAGCTGCAGGAGGCCCACGCCGTCCGTGGGGAACACCTCCACGTCGAACGCCTTCAGGGCGGTGCGCAGGTACTCGGGCTTGGACAGCTCCGCGAGCGGATAGCGCGGGTTGTACTTCGCGATCGCCTCGGCCATCGTGAGGCGGTCGAATGCCTTCCCGAAGTCCACCGGCGCGCCCTGGTAGGTGAGGCTCGTCGTGCCGAGCAACTTCTGCGCGCACTCGCGCAGCAGCTCCTCGGTGAGGTCCATCAGGTAGTTGTAGTCCTGGTAGGCCTCGTAGAACTCGAGCATCGTGAACTCGGGGTTGTGGCGCGTCGAGATGCCCTCGTTGCGGAAGTTGCGGTTGATCTCGAACACCTTCTCGAGCCCGCCCACGGTGAGGCGCTTGAGATAGAGCTCGGGCGCGATGCGCAGGAAGAGCTCCATGTCGAGCGCGTTGTGGTGCGTCCGGAACGGGCGCGCGGCGGCCCCGCCCGGGATGGGATGCATCATCGGCGTCTCGACCTCGAGGTAGCCGCGGCGCACGAAGAACTCGCGGATGGACTGCACGAGCCGCGAGCGCAGCTCGAACGTCCGCCGGCTCTCGGGATTCACGATGAGGTCCACGTAGCGCTGGCGATAGCGCTGCTCCATGTCGGTGAGCCCGTGGAATTTCTCGGGTAGCGGGCGCAGGGACTTCGTGAGCAGCCGCAGCTTCGCCGCGTGGACCGACAGCTCGCCCTTGTTCGTCTTGAACACCGTGCCTTCCACGCCGAGGATGTCGCCGAGGTCCCAGTGCTTGAACGCCTCGTGCACGTCGGCGCCGGTGACGTCGTTGTTGATGTACACCTGGATCTGGCCGCTCATGTCCTGCAGCGTGGCGAACGAGGCCTTGCCCATGACGCGCTTGAGCATCATGCGGCCGGCCACGACCGCGTGCGGCTTCTCGGATTCGAGCGCTTCCTTCGACTTGCCGCCGTGCGCCGCGTGCAGCTCGGCGGCGAGGTCCTTGCGCCGGAAGTCGTTCGGGAAGGCCTGGCCGCCTTCGCGCAGGCGCGCCAGCTTCTGCCGCCGCTCCGCGATGATCTGGTTCTCGTCCTGGGGCGCCTCGGGGGCGGCCGTCTTCTGCTTTTCGTTCATGGCGTGCGCACCTTGCCCTGCGAGAGGTCCATGACGAGGCGCGTCGTGAGGTACAGGCGCGGCTCGATGCTGTCGATGAGGATGTACTCGTCCTGCCCGGTGTGGCCGCCGAAGCCCTGCAGGCCGAAGCGCTCGACCACCGCATTCTTCGTCTGCAGCGCCGCGAACGCGGCATCCGTGCCGCCGCCTTCGGCCTTCGTGTCCACCACGAGCTCCTTGCCGATCTCGTGGTAGATGTCCTTCGCGTGCTCGGCCACGGCGCGCGATGCGTCCGACGTGACCAGGGGCGGGCGGCGGCGCTCGAAGACCATCTCCACCTTCGCGTCCTTCACGACCTGGTTACGCATCCGCTCGCGCACCGCGTTCTCGATGCGGTCGTAGTCCTCGACGCGGTTCACGCGCACGTCCGCGAACGCCTCGGCCTCGGGGGGGATCACGTTGTGCGAGCCGGTGCCGGCCTTGGCGTTGGTCCAGTTCATCTTGAGGCCGACGGACGGATCCGACAGGTCCTTCGTCTGCAGGATCTGGTTGGAGAGCTCGACCAGCGAGTTGATGCCGCGGTCCGGCGCCGAGCCGGCGTGCGAGGCCTTCCCGTGCACGCGGATGATCACGCCGCCGATGCCGGAGGTGGCGAGCGAGAGCTTGTCCGAATTCACGCGCGTCGATTCGAAGGAGAGGGTGGCGTCGTGCTCGGCGCCCAGCCTGGTGATGGTGGCGCGCGAGCCGGGCGAGCTGATCTCCTCGTCCGCGTTGATGAGGACGGTGAGGGTGCCGTAGCCGCTGAAGCCGAGGGATCTGAGCATCGCCACCGTGTGCAGGATCACGGCGATGCCCTGCTTGTCGTCGGAGATCGCGAGCCCGTAGGCCTTGTTGCCGTCGATGCGGAAGGGCTGCTTCGCGAGCATGCCGCGGCGGTACACCGTGTCCATGTGGGCGATGAGCATGATCTTCTTCGTGCCTGTGCCCTTGAACGTCGCGCGCACCATGCGGCCGACTTTCGCCGGCGTGTCCTCCATGCGATAGACGTCGGCCGGCTCGATGAGCTCGACCTCGCCGCCGAGCGCGCGAAGCCTGCCCGCGATGAGGTCGGAAAGGCGGTCGAGGCCTTCCCGGTCGTCGCTGCCCGATTCGATGGACACGAGGTCCTTCAGCGTGTCGAGGAGCGGCTGCGTGTTCATCTTCGCTTCGGCGAGCACCGGCTCCATGGGCTCGGCAGCGACGGCGGCGGCCGCGGCGAGCAGCGCGGCGGCGAGGATGGAGCGAATGCGAAGGGCTCGATGCATCGTGTTTCTAGACTCCCTGCTTGAGGCTGGCGGTGATGAA
>DASTGG010000252.1:0-6236 GCA_035719385.1 Usitatibacter sp. | reverse complement strand
GCGATGCGCTGCTTGACCGGCGCGAGGCCCACGAGCTCGCGATCGAGTTCGCCGAGCAGCGCGCCGATCTCGACGCTCGTGTCCGGTGCGTTCACGCGCGGCGCTCGATCGAGTAGCGCTGCATGCGCCCCTCGGACTCGGTGCGCACCAGGCGGAAGCCGGGCTCCTGGGCCGGGCGGTTCACGATGAACGACAGCCGGATGGTTTCCCAGCCGCGCGTGGCGTCGAAGGCGTTGACGCGGATGTAGTGCCCGGGGAAGGTCGCGCGGCACGCGGCGATCTCGGCCATCGCGCCGGCCGCGTCCTTCAGGTCGAACATCGGCGGCCCGAACATCTCCCAGTACGTGTTGCGCGGATGCGGGTCGTCGGTGTGCTCGACCGAGACGGCCCAGCCGTTGGACAGGCAGTAGTCGACCTGCGCGCGGATCTGCGCGTCGGTGAGGTCCGGAAGAAACGAGAAAGCACCTTGGGTTATGCGCATGGTCAGGCCGGTGTGAGGGTGGGGACGAAATCGCTCGTGTCGGTGCTCGCGTAGTCGAAGGTGACGTCCTTCCACGTGTCGAGCGCGGCGGCGAGCGGCCTGCAGCCGCGCGCGGCGGCTTCGAGGATGGCCGGTCCTTCGGCCTTCAGGTCGCGCCCCTCGTTGCGCGCGAGGATGATCGCCTCGAGCGCGACGCGGTTGGCGGTGGCGCCCGCCTCGATGCCCATGGGATGGCCGATCGTGCCGCCGCCGAACTGCAGCACGACGTCCTCGCCGAAAAGGTCGATGAGCTGGTGCATCTGGCCCGCATGGATGCCTCCCGAGGCGACGGGCATCACCTTGCGAAGGCCCGCCCAGTCCTGCTCGAAGTAGTTGCCGCGCGCGAGGTTCTCGCGCGTGACGCTTTCCCGGCACACGTCGTAGTAGCCCTGCACCGTGGGCGGGTCGCCCTCGAGCTTGCCCACCGCGGTGCCCGCGTGCAGGTGGTCCACGCCCGCGAGCCGCAGCCACTTCGCGATCACGCGGAACGAGACGCCGTGCGACTTCTGCCGCGTGTACGTGCCGTGCCCCGCGCGGTGCATGTGCAGGATCATGTCGTTGGCGCGCGCCCAGTTCGAGATCGACTGGATCGCGGTCCAGCCGATCACCAGGTCCACCATCACGATGCAGGAGCCGAGCTGCTTGGCGAACTCCGCGCGCTCGTACATGGCCTCCATCGTGCCGGCGGTGATGTTGAGGTAGTGGCCCTTCACCTCGCCGGTGGCCGCTTGCGCGCGGTTCACCGCTTCCATGCAGTAGAGGAAGCGGTCGCGCCAGTGCATGAAGGGCTGCGAGTTGATGTTCTCGTCGTCCTTCAGGAAGTCGAGGCCGCCGCGAAGCCCTTCGTACACGACGCGCCCGTAGTTCTTGCCCGAGAGGCCGAGCTTGGGCTTGGTCGTCGCGCCCAGCAGCGGGCGGCCGAACTTGTCGAGGCGCTCGCGCTCGACGACGATGCCGGTGGGCGGCCCCTTGTACGTCTTCACGTACGCCACGGGGAAGCGCATGTCCTCGAGGCGCGCCGCCTTGATCGGCTTGAAGCTGAACACGTTGCCGATGATCGAGGCGGCGAGGTTCGCGACGGAGCCTTCCTCGAAGAGGTCGATGTCGTAGGCGATCCAGCAGAAGTACTGGCCGGGACTGCCGGGCACGGGCTCGACGCGATAGGCCTTGCCGCGGTAGGCGTCGCACGCGGTGAGGCGATCGGTCCACACGACGGTCCACGTGGCGGTCGACGATTCGCCGGCCACCGCGGCGGCGGCCTCGACCGGATCGACGCCTTCCTGCGGCGTCACGCGGAAGAGCGCGAGCACGTCGGTCGCCTTCGGCTCGTAGTCGGGCTGCCAGTAGCCCATCTGCGCGTACTTGAGGACGCCGGCCTGGTAGCGCAGGCGGCTGTCGCGGATCTGCTGGAGTTCGGGAGCACCCATGGTTGGCCTCGTCGTTGATGGCCCGAAGATAGGGCGCATCGACGCATCAGCACAATTCAGTTCTTTCCGCGCCTCATATAAGCTATGCTGATGGGATGCGACGCTACTCCCTGAGGCAGCTCGAGCTCTTCGCCGCGGTGGCGCGGCTGAACAGCCTCACCCGCGCCGCGCAGGAGGCCCACCTCACGCAGCCGGCGGTCTCGATGCAGGTGCGCCAGCTCGAGGAGGCGCTCGGGCTGCCGCTCTTCGAGCCGGACGGCCGCGGCATCCGCCCCACGGAGGCGGGGCGCGAGTTCGCGCGCCACGTCGAGGAGGTGCTGGAGCGCCTGCAGAACCTCGACGAGATGGCCGCGCGCTGGCGCGGCGTGCGCGCCGGGCGCGTGCGCCTGGGCGTGGTGTCCACGGCGAAGTACTTCGTGCCGCGCCTGCTGGGCCAGTTCCTGCGCAGCCACCCCGGCATCGACTTCCGGCTCTCGGTGCACAACCGCGAGGAGATCCTGCGCGAGCTGCGCGACAACACGGTGGACTTCGTGATCATGGGCCGCCCGCCCGAGGGCATCGACGCGGTCGCGAGTCCCTTCGCGCCGAACCTGCTCGGCATCGTCGCGGCACCCGAGCATCCGATGTCGCGGCGCCGCCGCATGGAGCTCGCGGACCTCGCGGCCGAGCCCTTCATCGTGCGCGAGCCGGGCTCGGGCACGCGCGCCGCGATGGAGCGCGTCTTCGGCGAGCATCGCGTGAAGTTCCGCACCTCCATGGAGATGGCCTCGAACGAGACCATCAAGCAGGCCGTGATCGCGGGACTGGGGCTGGGCTTCCTGTCGCTGCATACGGTGCGCGGCGAGCTGGCGAGTGGGCGCATCGCGCTGCTCGACGTGGTCGGCCTGCCCGTGCGCCGCCAGTGGTATCTCGTGCGGCGCACCTCGCGCCGCCTGGTGCCGGCGGCCGAGGAGTTCGGCGAATTCCTGCTGCGCGAAGCCGAGGGGCTCATCAACGCCGAGGGCAACCTCCTCGACTTGCTCACCCGTGACCCGGGGACGCACCCCGGGGACGCACCCCCGGGGGCCACGCGCCGCCGGCGCAAGCCCGGCGCGGCGAAAGCACCGGCGCGCAAGCGCAAAATGCCGGCATGAAGCCCGACCCGGATCGCGAATATTTCGCCGCCTTCCTCGACCTGCACGACAGCGTGGCGCTCGTGGTGGGCGGCGGCGGCGTGGCGGAGCGCAAGGCCGGGACGCTGTTGCGCTCGGGTGCGCGGGTCCGCGTCGTCGCACCGCGCGTGGGCGAGCGGCTGGCCGCGTGGGCCCGCGAGGGCGCGATCGAGCATCGCCCGCGAGCCTACGAGGCGAGCGACCTCGAGGGCGTCACGCTCGCGATCGCGGCCACGGACGATCCGCGCGTGAATGCCACGGTGGCGCGGGAGGCGAGGGCGCGCGGCGTGCTGGTGAACGTGGCGGACTTCCCGCCGGCATCGACCTTCATCATGCCCGCGCTGGTCGATCGCGGCGCCGTGCAGATCGCCATCTCGACCGCCGGGGCGTCGCCCGTGCTCGCGAAGCACATCGCCGCGATCGTGGAGTCCGCGGTCCCGCAAGGTTTCGCGCGCCTGGCCGATTTCTTCGCGCGTTATCGCGAGCAGGCGCAGGCCCGCCTTCCCGACGTGGCCGCGCGCCGCGCATTCTGGCAGGGCGTGATCGATGGGCGCATCGCGCAGGCCGTGCTCGACGGCCGGGACGCCGAGGCGCGCGCGCTCATCGAGGCGGAGCTGGGTGCACCGCGTGCCGCGAGCCGCGACCCCGGCGCCGCCGCATGACCCCATAACGAGATTCGATGCACGCGCCGGCGCCGATGGTGTGGGATACGCATTCGCGTGCCGTCCGCCCGGCTGGGTAGTGCTGCGTAGCCCTTAGGGGGAATGGGCCGCCTTCACGGCGCGCCCAATAATCGGGACGCCGTTCTTCCCGG
Source organism: Usitatibacter sp. (assembly GCA_035719385.1). GTDB lineage: Bacteria > Pseudomonadota > Gammaproteobacteria > Burkholderiales > Usitatibacteraceae > Usitatibacter. The sequence goes on along the minus strand of DASTGG010000252.1, from coordinate 2,324 downwards.
GAGCCCGCATGAGCGCCACGCCGAGCATCGCCGCCATCGTCGTCGTCTCCGGCTTCGTCGTCGCCTTCGTCTTCGGCGCGGTGGCCAACCGCACGAATTTCTGCACCATGGGCGCGATCTCGGACGTCGTGAACATCGGCGACTGGGGCCGCATGCGCATGTGGATGCTCGCGGTGGCCGTGGCCATCGCCGGCAGCACGGCGCTGCACTACGCCGGCCAGGTCGACCTCGCGAAGTCGATCTACGCGCGGCCGAACGTGACGTGGCTGTCGTACCTCCTCGGCGGCTTCCTCTTCGGCATCGGGATGACGCTCGCCTCGGGCTGCGGCAACAAGACGCTCGTGCGCATCGGCGGCGGCAACCTCAAGTCGATCGTGGTGCTGCTTTTCCTCGCGGTGTCCGCGTACATGGCGCTCAAGGGATTGTTCGGCGTGTGGCGCGTGACCTGGATCGACCCGGTCGCGGTGGACCTCGCGGCGCGCGGCATGCCGGCGCAGGACCTCGGCACGATCGCCTCGAAGGCGCTCGGCACCGCCCGCGGCACGGCGCTGCTGGCCGTGGCGACCGTGGCGGCGATCGCGTTGCTCGCATTCGTGTTCGCCGATCGCGATTTCCGGCGCAACGCCTCGCACATCGCCGGCGGGGCGATCATCGGCCTGGCGGTCGTGGCCGGCTGGTACATCACGGGCCACGTGGGATTCGGCGAAAACCCGGAGACGCTCGAGAACGCGTACTTCGCGACCAACAGCCGCACGATCGAGTCGATGTCCTTCATCGCGCCGGCAGCCTACCTGCTAGAGCTGCTCATGCTGTGGAGCGACAAGTCGCTCGGGATCACCTTCGGCATCGCGATCGCGCTCGGCGTCATCGCGGGCTCCTTCGCCTACGCGGTCGCGAGCGGCACGTTCCGCTGGGAAGGCTTCGCCTCGGCCGAGGACACCGCCCTGCACATCGTAGGAGGGATCCTCATGGGCGCGGGCGGCGTGCTGGCGACGGGATGCACCATCGGGCAGGGCCTCAGCGGGCTTTCCACGCTCTCGGTGGGCTCCATCCTCGCCACGACGGCGATCGTGGCCGGATGCTGGGCCACGCTCAAGGTGCAGTACTGGCGCCTCGATCGCGCCACCAGCGGTCTCGTCGATCAACGGGAGGTGCACGCCGCATGAACACCCACTACGCTCCGATGCATTCGCAGGCGATGCGCCCCGGCACGATCGTCCGCCAGCCGGGCGCGGCCGCGCCGCGCGCCGTGACGCTCGAGGACTCGGCGATCGAGGTGATGACCGACCTCAAGCGGGTGCCGGCGGTGCCCGTGGACCCGGACCTGCCGATCGAGGCGGCGATGCGCGTCATGGTGCGCCGCGGCGTGCGCTCGCTCTTCGTGCTCGACGTCGATGACGAGGTGATCGGGCTCGTGACCTCGACCGACCTCCTGGGCGACAAGCCGCTGCGCCACCTGCACGTGCACGGCGGGGCGCGCAGCGACGTGCTCGTGCGCCATGTGATGACGCCGCATTCGCAGCTCGAGGTGCTTTCCGTCGCCGAGGTGATGCGCGCGCGCGTGGGCAACGTGCTCGCGACGCTGCGCGCGTCGCGCCGCCAGCACGCGATGGTCGTGGAGGACGGGGCGGCCGGGCGCCAGCTCGTGCGCGGCATCTTCTCGGCCTCGCAGCTCGAGGCGCAGCTCGGCACGCCGGTGTCGCCGTCGGTGGGAGTGGGGACTTTCGCCGAGATTCGCGCGGCGTTGTCCGCGAGTTAGCCGGCGCTCCTCAACACGGTCGTGACGAGGGGTGCCTGTGTGTGCGGCCCTTTGATGGTGTCAGAACCCCTTGAAGAATTTGGCAGGACTTCAGCGGGGCTTGCGATACAGAACCACTGCTACGGGGGCCCAATGAGCGAGAACCTTCATTTGGTTGTCGATTCTGCGGGCAACTACCTCGGGGGCCGCACAACAGGCACGCCCTCGTCACGACCGCGCCTGCCGGACCGCTGGTGCGGCTTTTGAGAGGTCTTGGGTGATTGGATTCCCGCCTGCGCGGGAATGACGGATGTGCGCGGGAATGACGGATGCGCGGCAATGAGATGGTGGCGGCCGCGTTGACTGCGCGAGCAGTCGGTAGCGGCGAACCTTTCAAATAGCAGGTCGCAGCGCGACTTGGGACTGGACATCGGCGAGGGCCGTCCGTTTCTCGAGCGGCCCCGAGGTGGTTGCCCGCAGAATCGACGACCAAATGAGGTTTTCGCTCGTCCGGCCCCCGAAGCCGTGGTTGCCTGCCGAAGCCGCGCTGAAATCCTGCCCGGTTCTTCAATCCGTCCATACATCG
>DASTGG010000251.1:0-4382 GCA_035719385.1 Usitatibacter sp. | reverse complement strand
GTTTGTGCGGCGCCCCGCAAGGCTTGCGCGAAAGAAGCGATCCATGCGGCGAGATGCTTGCCGAGGAAACGGGCCTTCATCTCCCGCGCTCGCGCCAGGTCGTCGCCGCCCTGCGCCGAAGCCTCGCGGAACAGGAGCACGTAAAGGAACTCGAGCTCGACGGCGATGTGGTCCGGCAACTCGCGAAAATCCTCCGATAGCTCGAATCCGGCCTCACCGTAAAGTAGCTGCAGCGCGATCGAGGATTCTCCCATCAGGCCCCGCTCCCCGGGGAGCCACACGGAGCCGTAGGGCCTCGCCGGCGCGTCGATCGGCCCCAGGAACAGGCGGGTGTAGTCGACCAGCAGGTCCTGCAGGGGGACGGCCGCGAATGCCTCGCCCAATTCCTGCGCGCTCGCGGCCAGCTGCGCATCAAAGCGCCCGCCCGCCTGCTGCATGAAGTCGAACACTCGCTCTTCAGCGAATTCGGTTCCCGGCTCGTAGTAGCACGCGGCGAGCAGGCGGCAGAAATCGGCGCGCGCCACGAGTGATTCAGGCGTATCTGTCATCGGGTCCACCAATAAACAGGGGCGGGTCTTCCCGCCCCCGAATGTACCGCGGCCCGGTGCTCAAGCGCGCGGGCTGTATTTGCCCACGTAGTGCACGTTCGGCCGGGTGCCCTTGTCCTCCTGCAAGCGGAACGATTTCTGGCTCTTCAGCACCCTGGAGATCTCGGAGCCCGGATCGTCCTGGTCGCCGAAGATCCGCGCCCGTGCGGGGCACGCCTCGACGCATGCCGGCTGAAGGCCCTTGCTCACGCGCTGGTAGCAGAACGTGCACTTCTCGACCACGCCCGGCTTGCGGATGGGATCCACGTCCCCCGCCACCCATTGGTTCATGGTGGGCGTCGCGGCGCCCGAGCGTTGTGCCACCTCCGCGGGCGCGGACGTGCAGCCCGGGATCAACGCGGTCTTGTCCTGCCACTGAGGTTGCGTCGGCGCGTCTTGCGGGTTGAAGCTGATGACGCTGTAGGTCTCGCCGGTGAAGCTGGATGCGGTGAGCTCCGCATGGCTGTACGGACACGCGTTCTGGCAGGCGCGGCACCCAATGCACAACGCGTCGTCGTGCATCGTGACGCCGTCCGGCGTCTTGTACATCGCCTTGGGTTCCACCGGGCAGGCCTTCACGCACGGCGCATCGGAACAGTGATTGCACGACACCGGAATCACGGTATGGCGCACGTTCGGGAATTTCCCCTCCGTCCGGATGAGCAGGTCGCTCCAGTTGTGGCTTTGCCCCGCGGCGCGCGTGCGCGTGTTGTTCTCGGCCTTGCACGCGATCGTGCAGCCGCCGCAGCCGACGCATCGCGCGAGGTCAATGACCATTCCGAGTCTCGCCATTGTTTCTCTCCTTCAGACCTTTGGATTGGGAATCAGGCTTTTTCGACCCGGACACCGGTGAAGCCGCCGTTGCGTGCCGTGGCGCCGCTCAGCCGGTCGTAATCGTCCACGAGGATTTCGTTGTTGTTGCCGCCGCGTGGCGTGGCCTTGGCGTAGTCCTTCGCCGCGACCCGGCCGTAGGCCCAGTGGCCCTGCCCGTAGCACTTGGCGACCGTGCCCGGCTGCACGCCTTCCCAGAGCCTCAGCGTCGTCACGATCGAGCCCGCGGGAGAGCTGATCTTCACCCGGTCGCCGCTGTTCAGCCCCAGGCGCGCGCCATCCGCCGGGTTCATCTTGAGAACGTCTTCCCAGGCAACGTCGCCGGGGTCCGCTTTCTTGAACTCCTGGTACCACGGCAAGTTGGCGGACCTTCCCTCGCGGTTCAGGCGCGACTTGTAGTCGACGAAGGTGAAGGGATACTCATCGATGCTGCCGTTGCGTTTCGGAGCCTCGTAGTGCGGCACGAATGCGAGCTCTCCGCGAGCGACGTAACCGCTCGCCGCGAGAACCTCGTCGATCGTGATCTTGTGCTTCTCGGCATGCTCGGCGAGGCCCTTCTTCGCGGTCTCGCTGTAGAACTCGAACTTTTTCGTGGCCGTGGCGAACTTGCCGCCCCAGTTCTTCCTGAGCGGATACCGCGCGCTGCTCACCATGCCCTTGCGGCGGAAGTCGTCCCACCCGGCGAGCTGCTCTCCCTTGAGCGGCTCCTTCGGCTTCCACAGGGAAGCGCTCGCGATGCGCGCCTGGAGCATCGAGAATTCCATGGCGCTCGTCGCCGCCTTGCCGGTCTCGGGGTCCTTGAACTCCTTCGAGTAATAGTCGAACAGGTTCGGGAAGCCCTTCTGCTTCAGCTTCTCCGCGAGCAGCCAGGGGATCTCGGTCTCTTCCTGCTTCACGTCCCACAAGCGTTTCACGGCGCCCTGCTGGATCGAGGCGTAACCGTAGCCGTTGCCCATGTTGGTCACGACCGACCATCCCTCGGCCGAATTGAACGTGGCGGGCAACACGATATCGGCGAACTGCGTCATCTCGGACGGGTTCGTCACCATGTGGACGAAAAACGGGACCTTCGCGAGCGCCTGGTCCCAGCGCTTGGGATCGGTGCACGAGAAGTTGAAGTTGCTCCAGCTCGCCAGGAGGACCTTCACCGCGCCGGGGTCCTTGAGCATTCCGTTCGCCACGTTGTTGGTGACGACACCGCTGCCCGGCTTCGCGCCCATCATCGCCGGCATGTCCTTGGCGCCGCGGCCATCCAGCTTCTTCTGCTTGGAGCCGTTCTTCGCGATTTCGTCGACGTAGGCGTCGGGCTTCGGGAATGCCGTGATCGGAACGCTGCTGGACTGCCATACCCCGCCTTCCGCGTCGATCGAGCCCAACAGGCCGTTCAGCGCGTACACCGACATCGCCGCGTACGTCCCGCGCGGCGCCATGGCCACACCGGGGCCCATCCAGACGCAGACCTTGGGAGCGGCCGCGGTCATCGCACGCGCGACCTTGACGATCTGGCTCGCGGGAATTCCCGTTTCCTTCTCGGCCCACTTCGGGGTGCGATCCTTGAGCTCCAGGTTCCACCAGCGTACGACGCCGGAGGTTTCCTTCTCCTGGAACGTCGACTCGTCGACCGTGCGCCCCGCGACGAAGAGGTTCTTGCCTTCCTTGAAATCGCCGACGAATTCCTTGCTCCACCCGCCTTCGGTGAGGATCACATGGGCCAGCGCGCCGGCAAGCGCGCCGTCGGTGCCGGGCTTGACGGGCAGCCACTCGTGGGCCTTGGCGGCGACGTTCGACAGCCGCGGGTCCACCGCGATGACCGTGCCGCGTGCCGAGATTTCACCGATGCGCCGGATTGCGTTCGGGACCATGCGGTTGGACGCGAGCGGATCGGTGCCCCATGCGACGAGGCAATTGGTCTTCTCGAGGTCGTAGTCGCGGTAGCCGAAGAAGCCCTGCGTCAATCCGGGGCCCATCTTCTCGGCTTCCGCGCAGATGGCGCTGTGCGAGAAATAGTTCGAGGTGCCGTAGATCTTCGGCAACGCGCCGTAAAGGATCTCCGTGGAGGTCGGTGAGTAGCGCCCGCGGATGTAGACGAACTTGTGCGTCTCGTTGCTGCGGCGCAGCTCCATCATCCGCTCGGCCAGCGTGTCGAGCGCTTCGTCCCACGTGATCGGCACCCATTTCGGATCCACGCCGCGCCCCTTCGCGGGGTTGGTGCGCTTCATGGGAACCTTGATGCGGTCGGGGTCGTAGACCTGCTGCGGGATCAAGTGACCCCGCACGCAAGTGGTGCCGTGGTTCGTCTTCGACAACGGGTTGCCGCGCACCTGGACCGCGCGCCCGTCCTGCACGAAGATCTGGATCGCGCACCACTGGGTGCATCCCTGGCACGTGGATGCGACCCACTCGCCCCTGGCAGGCCCGGCCTCCTTGGGCTTGCGCACCGCCAACGCGCTGGTGACCGGCTCGCGCGGCCCGAGGCCCGCGCATCCGGCGACCAGCCACCCGGCCGCCATGGCCGACGTCATGATGAATTCGCGTCTTGTGAGTTTCATCCGGAGCCCTCGCGAGTTTTTTCAGGAATCGAGCGGTGCTGCGTGGCGTGCCCGTCATGCGGCGTACAACGCCCCTACGTATGCTGGAATTCTGGCGGCGAGGCGTGTTGCGCCGCGTCAACGCACGGTTTGCACGCGGCTCCGCAGCGTTCCTCCGACCTGACATGGATCACGTGCGCCAGGATGTGCAACGACGACTGCCTCGTTATTTCAACGCTTGTTGTAGAATTGATTCCATGAAGAAAGCCACCGCCACACAAATGTTCGAATGCCTGTCGTCGGGCATTCGGCTCGATGCCTACCGGCTGCTCGTCAAGGCGGGTTCCAGGGGGCTGGTGGCGGGCGAGATCTCCGAGGCGCTCGGGCTGCCTCCATCGAACCTTTCATTCCACTTGAGGGCGATGACCCACGCGGG
>DASTGG010000250.1:0-7138 GCA_035719385.1 Usitatibacter sp. | reverse complement strand
CCCCGTGAGCGGATCGCGCATCGAGAGCTGGTGCGCGCGATTCCACGTCGCCAGCAGCGCGGTCGTGAGCACGAACATGACCACGCTGGCGACGATGCCGACCCAGAGCACGATCCAGGGACGCGATTCGCGCACCGCCTGGTCGAAATCCGGCCGCGACATGAAATGCACGGTCCAGACGCGGCCCGGCATCTCCATCGCCACCGTCCGCTGGAAGAGCGGCGGCTCGGCCTGCGCGGGCGCGGCGCGCCACGCCACGCGCGTGTCGATGAGCTCGTGCTGGGCATCGGCCGCGGGCCCGTCGAAGAGGCGCAGGTCCAGGCGCTGCAGCACGCCCTCGTCCAGGACGCCGCGCAGCATGTCGTTCATGCGCAGCGGCGTGAAGACGTAGCCCGACACGGCGTTGCGCTGCTCGGCCCGGGTCGTCGAGCGCGGCATCTGCGGCAGCACCGGCATGAACATCACGAAGCCGGCCTGGCGCGCCTGCGGGCCGCGGCTGGGCTCGCCGGGCAGCAGGACCCGTGCGGTGATCGCGACGTCGAGTGTCTCGCGGGCGCGTTCCATGGCGGCGCGCTGGACCGGGTCCGCCTGCAGGTCGGTTCCGATGAGGCGCGCATTGCGCGGGACCGCGGGCTCGTTGAAGAGCACGATGGCCGATTCCGCGTTGTCCCCGTTCGAGCGCTCGGCATAGCCCATCGAGTGGATGCCCGGGAAGCGTTCCTCGAGCTGCAGGTGCACGATGAACTGGCGCCATTCGTCGCGGGATACCGTGGGCGACGAGGCCATTCGCGCGGCCCCCGAGCGCAGCACCTGCTCGTAGGTGAGGAAGCGCGTGCGCACGGCGGAGACCGCGCTTTCGGTGCGGCGCTCGAACTGCGCCGCCGCCTGCTGCTCCTGGTTGCGGGCGAGCCCGAACCAGGCCGCGGCGGTCACGGCGAGGGCGGCCGTGACGGCCACCCATGGAATGGGCGAACGGAGGGCCTCCGCCATCCCATTCAGCCGCTTGCGCATCGAACGCCGCTCCTCGTGACAGATGCGCGAATTTTCGCCGGCGCCGGGGGCGCCGCCGTGTGACTCAGCTCACCTTTCGCGAATACAGCTGTAACGCGTCAATGCGTGTATTCGAATACCTTGACCACGCGGTTCACGCCGCTCGTGGTGCGGGCGACTTCCACGGCAGCCTCGCCTTCCGCGGGCGTCACGATGCCCATGAGGTACACGACGCCGGCCTCGGTGACGACCTTCACGTGGTTGGGCGAGAAGCTGCGGTTGTTCACCATCCGCGCCTTCACGTTGGAGGTGATCAACGCATCGTTGCCGCGCGAGGCGAGCGACGAGGCGCCGGCGACCTGCATCTCGTTCACCACCTCGCGCACGCTTTCCAGGCCGCGCACCGCATCCTCGACCTGCTTGCGCACCGCCTCCGAGGGCGCCTCGCCCGTGAGCAGCACGCGGCGGTTGAAGCTGGTGGCGCTGATGTGGGCGCCGGGGAACTGGTCCCGGACGCGGGCGAGGATCTTCAGCTCGATGTTCTCGTCCTCGATGTAGATCCCGGTGGTGCGGCGGTCCGCGGCCATGAGCCCGCCGGCGACCACGCCGGTGGCGGCGAGCGGGAAGCAGCCCTGCAGGGCGGGGACCAGTGCCGCGATCGCGGCCAGGCGCACGAGCGAGCGCGTCATTTCTTCTCTCCGAAAATGAGGTTGTCGACCACTTCGCACAGGCAGTGGATCACGAGCAGGTGCACTTCCTGGACGCGCATGGTCCGCGGGTGCGCCACGTTCAGGTGGAAATCGCCGGCGCGCATCATGCGGCCCATGGCGCCGCCGTCGCGGCCCGTGAGGGCGATCACGACGAGGCCCTTCGCCTGCGCCGACCTGATGGCTTCGATGCAGTTCTTCGAGTTGCCCGACGTGGAGATGGCGAGCAGCACGTCGCCCGCGTTGCCGAGCGCCTCGACCTGCTTGGAGAACACGAGGTCGTAGGCATAGTCGTTGGCGATCGCGGTGAGCGCGGAGGTGTCCACGGTGAGCGCGACCGCGGGCAGCCCCGGGCGCTCGCGTTCCAGGCGGCCGACGAGCTCCGCGGCGAAATGCTGGCTGTCGGCGGCCGACCCGCCGTTGCCGCACGCGAGCGCCTTGCGTCCGGACCTGAGGGCATTGGCGAGCGCTTCGCCGGCACGCGCGATTTCCGCGGGAAGCGTCTGCGCCATGCGGGTGCGCAGCTCGATGCCTTCCTCGAAGTGCGCGCGAAGGTGTTCGACGAGATTCATGAACGTGCGATTGTAACCCGTCAGCCCACCTCGAACGCCCCGCGGATCCACGTCGGCGCGCCTCGCTCCAGCGACACCACATCGAAGCGGCACGGCGGCTCGCGGCCCAGCGCCATGAGGAAATGGCGCGCCGCCATGACGATGCGGCGCTGCTTGCGCAGGTCCACGCTTTCGGCGCCGCCGCCGAAGCGCGAGCCGGAGCGCAGCCGCACCTCCACGAACACGAGCGTGCCGCCTTCGTAGCCGACGAGATCGATTTCGCCCAGGCGCGTGCGGTAGTTGCGCGCCACGATGCGCACGCCGTGGCGCTGCAGGAAGCTCGCGGCCTGTTCCTCGGCGCCGTCGCCGGCACGCTGCGCCGGCGTGGCGCGCCGGCGCTCCATCAGGGCGCGGTGCGCAGCGGCACCACCCTTCCACCATCCACTTCGGAGGGGACCAGCGTGCGCACGAACGTGTTGTCGTCCTCCAGCGTGATGCGGCCCGTGACGCCATCGAGCTGCAGGCGCTCGCCCCCGGGCCTGAGCAGCAGCATCGTGAGCCGGAATGCGTCGATGCCGAGCGCGTAAAGGCGCTCCTGCTCGACGGACATCGAGGTCTTGGGCTGCGGATAGACCATCACCGCGGGATGGTCGGGCTGCACGAACCAGGGCATTTCCGCATAACGCACGCCCTGCAGGTCCACGTTGACGACCGTCTCGGCGCGCGGGTTCACGCTGAGCGACGTGGCGTACATCGGCAGCATCGCGGGGATGTACGGCCGGATCGCGCGGGCGTCGGGCGGATCGAGCGCGACGAACACCATCTCGGCCCGCGCGCCGAGCACGCGGTCGCGCAGCGCGGGCGCATCCTCGGGATTGCCGCCGTAGGTGACGACCCGGCGCACCTCGCCCGCGGCACGCGTCCACTCGCGATCGAACGCTTCCTGCACGCGCTTCGAAAGCGGGGAAGCGGAGCCGATGATGACGGCGGAGTGGAAGCCGTCGGCCACCGCCATCAGCGCCGCCTGGCGTGCCTCCTGGTCGAGCGCGAGCGAGATCGAGAACACCCGCGGCGGCAGCTTTTCGCGCGGATCGGCGAGCAGCACCTCGTTCAACGCGAGCACGGGCACGCGGGCGCAATCGCTCCCGGCGAGCGTGTGGGCGCCGTCGCGCGTGAGGCCGCCGACCACGATCAGCGCGCCGGTCGCCTGCGAATGGCGGCACGCGTCGATGAGCACGCCGCCTTCGTTCTCCACCGCGGTGATGTTCACGGGCGGCGCATCGGCGCCGGCGACCTCGCGGGCCGCGGCGAAGCCCTCGCGCACCGCCTCGGCAAGGCGTCCGAGCGAGGGTGAGGCGGTCGGCAGGATGAGCGCGATGTGCGGCTTCGCGCCGGGTACGGGGACCGGCGCGGGCATCGGCGTGGGCGTGAGGCCGGGCATCAGCGGCCGGCCGGCGTTGCCCGGCGCCTGCGGAATCGAGGAATACGGGCGCACGACCGTGCTGCGCGCGAGACCGGTCGCCGGATCGATGTCGTCGTCCGCGGGCGGCGCTTCCGGAACGGTGATGCGTGTCGCGGGAGCGGTTGTGCCCTTCGGCGGGTCGGCCGAGAATGCCGGCCACACACCGAGGACGAAGGCGAAGAGGAGGATCGCGTTGGAGCGCGACATATTGGCACCCGGATTATATGTGGTGGCCACTCCCATAGGAAACCTGGGCGACGTGACGCAGCGCGCCCTCGAGACCTTGCGAGGCGCCGACATCGTGGCAGCCGAAGATACGCGCAACACGCGCGCGCTGCTTGCGCACTTCGGCATCGGCGCGAAGCTCGTGGCGCTGCACGAGCACAACGAGCGCGCCGCGGCCGCGCGCGTGTGCGCGTGGATCGGCGAGGGCAAGGCGGTCGCGCTGGTGAGCGATGCCGGCACGCCGGGCGTGAGCGATCCCGGCGCCGCCGTCGTCGAGGCCGTGCGCGGCGCCGGCTTCGCGGTCGTGCCGCTGCCGGGCGCGAGCGCCCTCACCACCGCCCTCTCGGCGAGCGGCCTGCAGTTCGACGGCGTGGTGTTCGCCGGTTTCCTGCCCACGCATGGCGCCGCGCGCCGCGAACGCCTCGCAGCGCTCGCCGCCGGGCCCTGGGCGATCGCGCTCTTCGAGGCGCCGCATCGCGTCGTGCAAACGGTGCGCGACCTGCACGAGGTGTTCGGTGATCGCGCCGTCGTCATCGCGCGCGAGCTCACGAAGCGCTTCGAGAGCATCGCGCGCATGCCGCTGGGCGAGGCCGGCGCGTGGCTCGAGGCCGACGACGATCGCCGCCGCGGCGAGTTCGTCCTGCTTGTCGAAGGGCGGCCGGTGGAGGCGAAGCCCGCGCTCGATCCCCAGGCGGTGCTCGAAGCGCTCATGGCGGAGCTGCCGCTCAAGCAGGCCGTGGCGCTCGCCACGAAGATCACGGGCGGCAAGCGCAACGAGCTCTACGCGCTCGCCTTGAAGCTGAAAGGCCAATAATCGGGGTCTGACCCCCAGTTATAATTCGCCGATGGCCCAGACGATCTCCATCGCGCGCCCCGACGACTGGCACGTGCATTTTCGCGATGGCGAGGCGATGGCCTCGGTGGTGGGCGCCACGGCCCGCCAGTTCGCCCGCGCGATCGTGATGCCGAACCTGCGCCCGCCGGTGGTGACCGTGGAGCAGGCCCGGGCGTACCGCGACCGCATCATGGCGGCGCTGCCCGGCGCAGCGTCGTTCCGGCCGTTGATGACCCTCTACCTCACGGACAACACCTCGCCCGCCGAGATCGAGAAGGGCGCCTCGAGCGGCATCGTGACCGCCGTGAAGTACTACCCCGCGGGCGCCACCACCAACTCCGACTCCGGCGTCACCGACATCCGCCGCTGCGACGCGGTGCTCGACGCCATGCAGCGCGTCGGCATGCCGCTGCTCGTGCATGGCGAGGTCACGGACCCGGAAGTGGACGTCTTCGACCGCGAGCCGGTGTTCGTCGCGGGCACGCTCACGCAACTGGTGCGGCGCTTCCCGCGATTGAAGCTCGTCGTGGAGCACATCACCACGCGGGCCGCGGCGGCGTTCGTCGAGGGCGCGCCGGCCAACGTGGCGGCGACCATCACCGCGCACCACCTGCTGATGAACCGCAATGCCCTCTTCGCCGGCGGCATCCGGCCGCATCACTATTGCCTGCCGGTGCTCAAGCGCGAGGAAGACCGCCGCGCCCTGGTCGCGGCGGCCACGTCCGGCAACCCGAAGTTCTTCCTCGGCACCGACAGCGCTCCGCACGACAAGGGCGCCAAGGAATGTGCGTGCGGTTCGGCCGGCATCTACACGGCGCATGCGGCGATCGAGCTCTACGCGCAGGCGTTCGAAGCCGCCGGCGCCCTCGAGAAGCTCGAAGGGTTCGCGTGCCACTTCGGTGCGGACTTCTACGGCCTGCCGCGCAACCGCGACCGCATCGAGCTGGAAAAGGTGGACTGGACGATTCCCGCCGAGCTGCCCTTCGGTGCCGGAACGCTCGTGCCGCTCACGGCGGGCGGGCGGCTCGGCTGGCGCATGAAGGGGCCCTGAGCGCCGCCGTGCTCTCGCCGCGCCTGGGCGATGCGATGTTCGACGTGCTGCGCCCGTGGCTCGAGCGGCTGCCGCAGGATCGCTGGCCCACGCACGACGAGCTCAACGCGCTCGCCGCGGGCATCACTACCTCGCGCGGAATGCCGTTGCGCTTCGTGCCTCCGCAAGGCGAGACCCGGGGACGCACCCCGGGGACGCACCCTGGGGTGCGTCCCCGGGTCCCCCATCGCTATTACGAGCTGCACGTCGCCGAGACCGGCGAGGTGCCGACGCGCGCCGGCAACTGGCACGACCTCTTCAATGCGCTCGCGTGGATCGCCTTTCCGCGTACGAAGGCGCAGATCAATGCACAGCACGTCGCGATCCTCACCGAGGGCGGCGAACCGGAGACGCGGCATCGCAGCCCGGCCCGTGACGCGCTCACGCTCTTCGACGAGGGCGGCGTCATCGTCGCGTCCAGCTCGCCGGAGCTGCTGCGCCTCATCACCGCCTTCGAGTGGAAGTCACTGTTCTGGGAACGCCGTGCGGAGCTCGCGCAGAAGATGCGTTTCTTCGCGTTCGGCCATGGCCTGCTCGAGCAGGCGCTGAATCCCTACATCGGGATGGTCGCCAAGACGGTGTTCATACCCGTGGGCGATTTCTTCTTCATGCTCGCGCCCGAATCCCAGCGCGAGGAAGCCGACCGGCTCGTCGCCGCACACTTCGCGGAACGCACGCGTTTCCCGTCGGCGAAGGCCATGGCGCCGATGCCGGTGCTCGGCGTGCCGGGATGGCATCCGCGCACGGCATCGCAAGAGTTCTATGGTGAGTCGTCATACTTCCGCTCCAGGAAACGGGAGGCGAGATCGCCGTGAGCGCACGCGGATGGTTCGCCGGCTTCGCCCGATGGAGTCATCGTGGGGATGGATCCGTCGGCGAAAGGCCGCTTCCATCGGGGATTCCTGCCGTGCGTCGCAAAGCGCTCGCGCTGCGGGTGCGGCGGCGGCAATCTGCCTGCCGGCAGCTTCGGATCGTTGGCCTCCGATTCCTCCAGACAAAGGCAGCCAGCCATGAAAGCGATCATCTTCAGCCTGGTCATCGCAATTGCGCTCGCCGGCATGGTTCGGGATGCAGGTGGTTTCTTTCCACCCGCGGCCGCACCCGACGACAAGCGCACTTGCACCCTCACCGTGCTGTGGGATCCCGCGGACCCGGGCAGCGTTGCCCTGCGCGGCATCACCCCGGCGTGCAGCCCATCCCAGGACATCGCCATGCGCTATGTCATGCTGTACCGCACAATGAGCGGCGCAGCCTGCGCCGCCACTCCGAAATAGCGGA
>DASTGG010000249.1:0-9063 GCA_035719385.1 Usitatibacter sp. | reverse complement strand
GAGGTGGCGCCCGGCGGATGGACCACGCTCGAGCGCCACGAGCACGTCCACGCGGTGATGGTGATCCGCGGCAGCGGCCAGTGCCTCGTGGGCGACGAGGCCTACGAGATCGGCACGCACGACCTCGTGAGCGTCCCGCCGCTGACCTGGCACCAGTTCCGCGCCGCCCCTGGCGAGCCCCTGGGGTTCCTGTGCCTGGTGGCGAGCGAGCGGGACCGGCCGCAACTTCCCGCCGAAGGCGAAGCCCAAGCCATTACGAAACCCCTCGACGTCCTGGGAAAACTGTAGGAGGAAGTCATGCGCACGAGCATCCTGGGGGCGGCCGCGGCCGCCCTCGCGTCATTGCTGCTGGCGGCCGGCGCCTCCGGCCAGACGAGCGCGACCGATACGCCCACTGTGAAGGCCGCAGGCGAGCCGGCCGGCGCGCTGTCGAGCACCGACAAGCGTTTCATCGAGAAAGTCATGCGTGACGGCATGGCCGAGGTCCGGATGGGCCAGCTTGCGAAGGATCGCGGCCTGCGCGTCGAGGTGAAGGAGTTCGCAAGCCGCATGGTGGAGGACCACACGGCCGCCAACGATGCGCTGCGCTCGCTCGCCGCCGCGAAGGGCGTGGCGCTGCCCTCCGAGATCGACAGGAAGGACGAGCGCGCCATGGACAAGCTCGGCAAGGCGCTCGGCCCCGATTTCGACCGCGCGTACATGCGCGACATGGTGCGCGATCATCGCAAGGACGTCGCGGCGTTCCGGCACGAGGCGAAGCACGGGAAGGACGCCGACGTGCGCAACTTCGCGGCATCCAAGGTCGCCACGCTGGAGGAGCACCTGCGCGCCGCGCGCGTGACGCGCGACATCGTCCAGGGCACGAAGCGCACGGGCGACCGCGAGACGGGGTCGGGCAAGCCCTAGGCGAGCAGCGCCTTCGCCTTGTCCTGGAACGCGCGATAGGTGCGTTCCCATTCGCCGTCGCGCGGCGTGGTGTGGACGACCCACGCGAGCAACGCGCGCATCTGCTCGATGCGTTCCTCGGCCGCACGCAGGGCCGAGGCGTCCACGAGCTCGGCGATGCGATCCTGGCAAACGCCGATGCACTGGGCCGGGCCCTCGACGCGCCCACAGCCGATGCACTGCCATACCTTGATGGTTTCCATTAGCCGTTCCGGCGGATGTTCGGGGCGGGGAGCCCCTCGATCATCACGTTGAGACAGGCGGGCTTTCCGGATTGTTCGGCGCGGCGCGCGGCCGGCATGAGATCTTCGGCACGGGTGACCCGCTCCCCGTGCCCGCCGAAGGCCGCGGTCACCTCGTCGTAGCGCGCCGGCAGCAACTCGCAGCCGCGCGCGCGCTCGCGCCCGTATTCGCGCAGCTGGATCTGGTATTCGGCATTCCAGCGCGCGTCGTTGCCTACTACCGCGGTGAAGGGCAGCGCGTAGCGCACCGCGGTGTCCATTTCGGCGCAGTGGAAGCCGAACGTGCCGTCGCCCATCACCGCGATGACCGGCGCCTCGCGCTCGGCGTAGCGCGCGCCGATCGCGAACGGCAGCGCCGCGCCGATGGAGCCGGCCACCCCGTTGATCACGCGTTGCGGCGCGCGCAGGCAAGCCTGGGCCCACTGCCCGATCTCGCCGCCGTCGGAGATGAACACGGAGCGCGGATGCGCGTCGAGCAGCGCCTGCAGCGGCCGCAGCGCCTGCACCGGATGCAGCCGGCCGGGCTCGTTCGATCGCGCGGTTTCCCAGGCCGCGGGGCGGAATTCGATCGCGGCGCGCACTTCCTCCTTCCACGCGCCGTGGCTTGCGGCGCGGGCGTGCGCGGCGAGCGCATCGACCGCCGGGAAGAAATCGGCAACGACGCCATGGCGCAAGCGGCCGGAAACCGCGCGGCGCGTGCGCCCGATCTCGACCAGGTCGGCGTCGACCTGCAGGAACTCGCAATCGTCGCGGAACGCGGGCGGCTTGCCGAACTTGAGCGTGAAATCGAGGCGCTTGCCGAGCAGCAGGACGCAATCGGCCTGCGCGAGCATCTCGGCGAAGGCGCCGAGGCTCGGATCGGCCGTCCCGCGCGGGCTCTCGGTGCCGACGACGGGAATGCCGCACGCCTGCTCGAGCTTCGCGACGCGCTCGCGCCCCGCGGCGGTGAGCGATGAAGGACCGGTGACGACGAGCGGGCGTCGCGCGCGCTGCAGCGCTTCCAGGATCGCCTGCGCGTCGCGATCCTGCAGCCGCGTCGTCGGCTCCCCGAGCGCGATGGGCGTCTCGGCCGCGTCGCGCTCGAGGCAGTCGCTCGGAAGGCTGAGATGCACGGGGCCCGGCCGCCCGGATCGCGCGACGCGCACGGCCTTCGCGAAATCGCCGGCAAGCCCGTCGGGCGAGGTCGAGGTCCACGACGCCTTCGCGAGGGGTGCGGCGATCTCCGCCTGCGCCATTTCCTGGAACGCGCCCATGCCGAGCTGGTCGGTCGGCGCGTGCCCGGAGAGCAGCAGCACCGGCGACTCCGCCATGGCTGCCGTATAGAGCGCGGTGACGGCGTTGGTGTGCCCCGGGCCGCCGGTCACCATCGCGACGCCGGTCTGGCCCGTGAGCCGCGCCCATGCGTCGGCCATGTGCACCGCGGCGGCTTCGTGGCGCGCATGCACGAGCTCGATGCCGGCGTCGATGGCGGCGTCGAAGAACGGCATGATGTGGTTGCCCGAGAGCGTGAACAGGCGCTTCACGCCCGCCTGCGAGAAAGCCTGCGCGAGCCGGTCGGCGCCGCGTCGCCCGCGGCTCATGGCTCCTGCCGCGCCGCGAAGACCTTGCGCATGCCGATGCCGGTCACGCGAAAGCCGTGCTTCTCGTAGAGCGCCCGCGCGCGGTGGTTCTGGCCCAGCACGTTGAGGCTCACGTAGCGCGCTCCCAGCGCCCTCAGGTGCTCGTCGACGCGCATGAGCGTGTCCTTGCCGTAGCCCTTGCCGCGCTGCGAGGCATCGATGCGGAAATCCCAGATGAAGGCCGACTTGCGGCCGTCCTGCTCGCGGATCTCGAACCAGACCATGCCGATCGGCTGCGCCTGGCCGGGCGCGTGGATGCTGTACAGGAACTGGTTCTCGGACTTGAGGCCCGCGGGAAGCAACGCCACGTAGTCGGCGCGCGCGCGTTGCAGCGCATCGTCGGGAGCGCAGTCGCCCGCTTCCACGTGCGCCTGCGCGTATTCGGGCACGGCGCGCTCGAGATAGTCGTCGAACTGCGCCTGCGTCATCGGCTTGAGTGTGATCACGCCCGGATTATAGGGGCGCGTCGGCCGGCACGCCGCGCGATGCGCCGGATCAACTCCCGGGCCGCACCGCCGACAGTCCCTGGACGCGGTGGCGCTCGATGGAGCGCGCGATGAATCCCGACCGGTTGAGCTCCTCGACGAGGCCGCGGATGTATTCGGCGCCGGCAGCGCGCTCGCGTGGCGTGCCGATGCCGTGGTTCACCGTCATGAAGCCGCCCTCGAGGATGCGCGCGCCGGGGATCTCGTGCTGGTGCTCGATGAGCTGCGGCCTGAGGCCCGCGAGCGCGTCCAGGTCCTGGCGCTTGAACACCTCGATGGCGCCGCCGATCGCCTTGCCGCGCACGAGCGTGGCGTGCCTGAGCGTGCGCGTGAGGTAGAGGTCGTAACCCGCCTTCTCCGAGACGGCGATGCGATGCCCCGGCGCATCGACTTCGCCCACCTGCCGCAACGTCGAACGCGACGGGACGAGGTAAGTGGCCTGGATCTCGGTCATCGGCGGCGAGAACGCGATCTTCTGAGCGCGCGCCTGCTCGATCGCGAGGATCGCCACGTCCCATTTGCCGCTCGCCGCGTCGTCGGCGACCTCGCCCGGCGTCGCGTACACCACGTGCCGCACCGGCACGCCGAGCCGGCGCCCGAGCTCCTGCATGATGTCAACGCTCACGCCCTGCAGCTGGCCCGACGCGTCCTTCGTCGTGAAGAGCGTGTTGCCGGTATTCATGCCCGCGCGGAGCACTCCGGTGGGCGCCAGCTCGTCGCGGACGGCCTGGGACGCGGGCGGCGCGGCGCTGCAGGCGGCGAGCGATAGCGCGACGGCGGCGGCGGCGGTGCGCAGGATCATGGCGGGCTCCCCGTGGGCGAGAGCGCGCAGGGTGTGGCAATCGCCTCGCGACGTCAAGCTAACCGGATTGCTGCAGGCGATCGATGAGCGTGTCGATCAGGTCGCGCCCGCCGCCCTTGTGGCGCACGCGATGCTCGCGCAGGATGCCGAGCAGGCCGGGCCTGGGCAGCGCCTTCGGATCCGAGCGGATGAAGAGCTCGGCGAGCGCGCGCTGCACGTCGAGCGACTTCGACTCCGCGAAGAGCTGCGAGAGCTGCTGCAGCACCTCGCGATCGGAGATGTTGAGCTGCGCGATGGCGCCGATGGCGCGCACCTGCCCCGGCCCCGACGAGCGCGCGATCTCGCCCGCGATCCGGCGAAGCTCGCCCGTCTGGGTGACCGGCCGGTTGCGCAGGTATGTCTGGGCGATCTGCACGTCGCCCGCGTCCGCGCTCGCGAGCGTGCGCAGCATGCGGTCGTGCGCCTGCTCGTCGCCGAGGCAGGCGAGCGCGGCCACGTGCGGCGCATAGCCGGCGGCGGCGCGCGGGGCGACGATGCGTGCGCGTTCGCCATCGAGCTCGTGGCCCGCATCGAGGGAGCACACCAGATCCACCTCGGCGAACCCCATGGACCGCCGCGACAGCATGTCGTTGATGAGCGCCACGCGCTCGGCTCGCGCCTGGGCGGGATCGAACCAGCCGAGCGTCACGCCGAGCGCGATCATGCGCGAGCGCCGCGTCGGCGGGTCGGCGCGGCGCATCGCCTCCACGTACTGCGCGCGCACCTTTTCGTCCGCCGAGAGCTCCGCGAGCGCTTGCGTGAAGTCCGGCGCCTGCCGCTCCGCGTCGCTCAACGCGCCCACCAGCTTCTCGACGCGCTCGAAGAACGTGTCGATGTTGGCCGGGTTGCCGAAGAGCGAGTGCACGTAGGCGAGCTTCTGCCCCGGCGACAGGCGCTCGTCGAAGAACTGGCAAACCTGGCCGCGGTAGGACCACGCCGGCGCCTCGGATGCGCGCACGCCGCTCACGCGCGTGATGTGGTTGTGGCCGAAGGTCTTCATCAGCCGCGCGCTCGGGTTGCCCGTGCCGAAGTCGCGCGCCCCGCCGGCGTCGAAATAGCGGTTGAGCAGCATCGCGGCGGTGGGACCGACCGGCGCCGACGAATAGAAGCCGTAGATCGACGGCACGTTGGGGAAGATGCGGCGCATGCGGTCGCGCCCGCTCTCGCCGTACGACGACGAATACTTCGTGGCGTCCGGGTTGAGGCTCTCGCAGCCGAAGAGGTACACCTCCTTGAGATGCGAGAAGAGCGTGGGACACGACGCGCTGCACGAGGCGCGCTCGAGCTCGTCCACGGACAGGTACTCGTTGCGGTCCATCTGGTCCGAATAGAACGTGTCCCCGGCGTTGAAGTGGCCGGAAATCACGAGCACGTCGCAGGAGACCTTCTTCTGGCACGACGAGCGCAGCCAGTCGGGCCGCCCCTTCTCGACGAGCTCCACGAAGTTGTACTCGCCCTTGGGCAGCCGCTGGCGGATCGTCTCCTTCTCGTCCGCGGAGTTGACCGTGACGGTGCAGACGGTCCTGGGCTGCGCCTGGACCTCCGCGGCGAGGAAAGCGGGTGCCACGGCGATCAACAGTGCGACAAAATGCCTCCGCATGGATTGATTGTGGCGGCGGCGTTCGTGCTAGATTTTGTGTCCCTTCCCGCCCGCGACTGATCCGAACGGACCACAGCCGATGCAAATTCGCCCCCTTCTCCTGCTGGCTGCCGTCGCCGCGCCGTTCGCGGCCGCGGCCGGCGTGTCGCATTCGGCCGCCTCGCCCCTGCTCCAGCAGGTCGAGAAGAAGGTCATCACGAGCGCGGACCAGCTGCCGCGGCGCGTCTACCGCATCGGCAAGCTGCCGAGCGAGCTCGTCGAGGCGCCGAAAGCCGAGCTCGAGCCGGTGCTGGACCAGC
Organism: Usitatibacter sp.; assembly: GCA_035719385.1. Classification (GTDB taxonomy): domain Bacteria; phylum Pseudomonadota; class Gammaproteobacteria; order Burkholderiales; family Usitatibacteraceae; genus Usitatibacter. Next base: position 3,032 of record DASTGG010000249.1, on the reverse strand, counting down.
TCGATCGCGACGTCGCCAACGACCTCGAGACGCTCGACATCCGCGACCGCTCCGCGCGCGCCGGCATGCTGAACGCCCGCGCCCAGGTCGCGATCCAGCGCGGCGACTACAAGGCGGCGCAGGGATTCATCCGCCAGGTGCGCGAGGAGCAGGAGAAGGCGGCCGAGAAGATGACCAGCGGCACGGCGCTCGAGAAGGTGCTCGATGCGCGCATCCACGGCGGCACGATGGAAGAGCAACGCGCCTACTTCAAGGACGCGATCGCCAGGGCCTACGGCGCGATGCCCTGGGGCGTGGTGAGCGAGAACCTCAAGCAGGCGAAGGCGTCGTTCGAGCTCATGTCGAAGGACGTGTCGGTCGGCGCGATGAAATCCTCGCTCGACCCGGCCGCGCGCAACCTCAATCTCATGGTGCCGGCGAGCTTCGTCCTGGCGATCGCGTCCGTGCGCAACACCTTCGACCACATGCTGCCGTTCCGCGACGACGCCGTCGCCGTGCTGCAGCAGGTCGTCGACCGCAACCAGGTGGCGAAGGCCGACATCTGGTCGCAGCGCCTGGTCGTGCTGCCGGCGAGCGCGCACGCGAAGCCGGTGGTCGTCGGCATCTGGGACAGCGGCACCGATGTCGCGCTCTTCCACCCCGGCCCGGTCAAGGGCATCGCGTTCGACGAGGATTTCAACCATGTGGACGCGCTGGTGCGCCCCATGGGGCCGGCCGAGCCGCGGATGGGCATCCTCAAGCAGTACATGAAGGGCGCCATGGACATGCGCGCGGCGATCGACTCCCCCGATGCGAGGGCGTTCAAGCAGCGCATCGCCTCGCTCAAGCGCGACGAGGTGAAGCAGTTCTCCGAGGACATCGCCGCGATCTCGATGTGGGCCCACGGCACGCACGTGGCCGGCATCGCCGTCGACGGCAACCCGTTCGCGGAAGTGACGGCCGTCGCGATGCACTGGAGCAGCAGGACGGAGCCGCAGAAGCCGAGCGAGGAGCGTTCACGGCGCACGGCGGCGGCCTACAAGGAAGCGGTCGAATCGTTCAGGAAGGCGGGCGCGCGCGTGGTGAACATGAGCTGGCGCTACGCCCCGTCGTTCTACGAGTCCGCGCTTGCGTATCACAACGTGGGGTCCACGCCGCAGGAGCGCAAGGACATCGCCAATCGCCTCTTCGCCATCGAGAAGACGGCGCTGGAGGAGGCGATCGCCGGCGCGCCGGAGATCCTCTTCGTGGCGGGCTCCGGCAACGAGGACAACAACGCGGACTTCTCGCAGTACATCCCCGCAGGGCTGGAGCTGCCCAACCTCATCACCGCGGGCGCCGTGGACCAGTCGGGCACCGAGACGTCGTTCTCGACGTTCGGGCGCACGGTGAAGGTGCACGCGAACGGCTTCGAGATCTCGAGCTACGTTCCCGGCGGCGAGAAGGTGAAGCTCTCGGGCACCTCGATGGCCTCGCCGCAGGTCGCGAACCTCGCGGCGAAGCTCTTCGCGATGAAGCCGGAGCTCACCGTCGCGCAGGTCAAGGAGCTGATCATCAAGGGCGCGGACCACAACGGCCGCGTGAACCTGATCAACCCCAGGAAGACGCTCGAGCTCGCGGGGGTCAACCTCTAGCGAGGGTCCGGGCTGGCGCTGTGCAAGGCGGAAGAACGGAGTGACGCGGAGTTAGCGGAGTAAGCGGAGTTTTCTTCTGCCGGGTTCGTGACACGCCGGCCGGTCCACGAAGCACACAAAGAACTCCGTTCACTCGGTTAACTCCGCGTCACTCCGTTCTTCCGTCTGTTCTCGAGCAGCGTGAAGATCACTTCGTGATGACGACGAGCACGCTGCACGGCGCATGCTCGATGATCGACTTGGACAGCGACCCGCGCCACCAGCGCGCCGCCCAGCTGTCCAGGTGCTTGTGGCCGACGACGATGAGGTCCGCGTCCACCTTCCTCGCGTAGCGCACGATCTCGTCGACCGCTTCGCCCACGACCACCTCGCCGCTGGTTTGGTGGCCCTTGTTGGCAAGGCGCGCGAGCCCGTCGTCGAGCACTTCCTGGTAGCGGCGCCGGTCCTCCTCCTCGCGCCGCGCGTCGTACACGAACCCCTCGCCGCCGATGAGCGCCGCCGCGGGCGGCATCACCGCGACCATGAAGAGCTCGGCCTTGTGCATCTGCGCGATTTCCTCGCAGTCGAGCAGCGCTTTCTGCCCCGCCTCGGAGCCGTCGTAGGCCAGCAGGATGCGTCGGTACATGGTGCGACCCCCTGTTTGTCGCTGGACGGCGCCAGATTACCCCGAAGAGGTAACAAATTGTTAAGGGTGCCAACCGGCCGTCCCCGTGGGGCGTTACGGACGTAAAGGGCCGAAAGCGCACGCCGGGCCCCCAGAATTGTCAGACCCTTGACGCAATTGAAGGAGATCGGAATGTTCAAGAAACCCCTGTTGATCGCCAGCCTGGCCGCGGCGGTGGCCGCTACGGCCGTTTCCACCAAGGCAGAAGCCGCGGATCCGCTGCTGGGCGCGCTGATCGGCGGAGGCATCGGCGCCGCCATCGGCCATGACGTCAATCGCCACAATGGCGCCGCTGTCGGCGGCGTGATCGGCGCGGTCGTGGGCTCCAGCATCGCCGCGGATTCGAACCGCTATTACTACGACCGCCCGGGCTATTACGAGCGCAGCTACTACGCGCCGCCCGCGCCGGTGTACTACGAGCCGGCCCCGCGCGTGTACTACGAGCCGGCGCCCGTGTATGTCGCGCCCGCGCCCGTCTACTACGGGCCGACCGTCGTGTACAGCTCGAGCTGGGGCGGCCATCACCGCCACCACCGCCACTGGTAACCGGTTTTCGTTGAGGTGACTGTTGCCTTGCCCCGCTTCGGCGGGGTTCTTTTTTTCATGATCGCTCCTCGATGATCGGGCACCATGCGGTCATTCCGAGGGAGACGACGATGAAGATGCCCGCCGCCGTGCTCGTGGCCGCCCTGCTCGCCCTGGCGGCCACCGAAGCGCCCGCGCAACGCTTTCCCGGCCGCGACCGCGGCGACAGC
>DASTGG010000248.1:0-19958 GCA_035719385.1 Usitatibacter sp. | reverse complement strand
TTCTGCGACGTCGGCGGCCGCTTCGGCCCGCACTCCAACAACGAGGAGTTCGGCCCGCCCTTCTACCAGAAGATCGTGTTCATCGCGTACTTCAACGCCGGAGTGCGCGCCGTGGACATCCGCGACCCGTTGCGGCCGACGGAGGTGGCGTTCTTCATCCCGCAGATCACCGCGAACACGGACTTCCGCTGCGCCACGATCGACGGCGTGCAGAGCTGCAAGCGCGCCATCCAGACCAACAACGTGGACACGGACGACCGCGGCTTCATCTACATCGTCGATCGCGCCAACACCGGGCTGCACGTGCTGCAGCTCTCCGGCGACGCACAGAAGATCATCCGTCCGGAGAATTAACGGAAGACCCGGGGACGCACCCCCGGGACGCACCCCCAACGGCAGCCAGCCGGTTGCGGTGACCGGGGTGCGTCCCCGGGGTGCGTCCCCGGGGTGCGTCCCCGGGTCAGGCGGCGGCGCGGATGGGGATGCTGGGCCGGGCGCCGGCCTTTTCGGGATAGCGCCAGCGCTCGAGCAGCTCGGCCTCGTGCGGCTTCGCGTTGGCGAGGTGGCGTGCCTTCACGGAGCCGAAGCCGCGGATCATTTCGGGCACCGAGGCGATCTCCACCGCGAGCGCCAGGTTCTCCGGCTTCAATCCCTGCAGAAGCTCGTCGATCGTCTTGCGGTAGTCGGCGACGAGCTGGCGCTCCATGCGTCGCTCGCGGCTGTAGCCGAAGGCGTCAAACGGCGTCCCCCGCAGGAACCTCAGCGCCGCCAGCATCCGCATGGCCGAGAACATCCACGGGCCGTAGGTGCGTTTGCGCGGCTCGCCGGTCGCGGGATCGGGCTTGGCCCACAGCGGCGGCGCGAGGTGCAGCTTCACCTCGTAGTCGCCCTCGAACTGCCGCGCGATGCGTTCGAGGAAGCCCGTGTCCGTGTGCAGGCGCGCGACCTCGTACTCGTCCTTGTACGCCATCAGCTTGAACAGGTACCGGGCCACCGCCTGCGTGAGCTCGCCCGCGGCGCCGATGCGCTCGGCCTCGGTGCGCCGCACGCGATCCACCAGCTCGGTGTACTGCCGCGCGTACACCGCGCTCTGGTACGCCGTCAGGAATTCGCTGCGGCGCGAGATGAGCTCATCGAGCGTGTGCGACGGCCGCTGGCTTTCGGGCAGCGCCTCGGCGGGCTTCGCGGCACGATGCACCGTGTCGCTATCGCACGCAGCACGGCGCCCCCACTCGAAGGCCGCAATGTTCGACTCGACGGCCGTGGCATTGAGGCGGATCGCCTCGACGATCGACGCCTCCGACAGCGGGATCAGCCCCTTCTGCCACGCGAAGCCCACCACGAAGAGATTCGTCGCGATCGAATCGCCCACGAGCCCGGTCGCAAGCCCCGTCGCATCGATGGTATCCACCGCATTCTCGCCGCACGCCTCGCGGATCGTGGCCACCATCTCGTCGAGCGGCAGCCGCTGGTCGGGATTCTTCGTGAACGTGCCGATGGGCGCGACGTCCGCATTGATCACGGCGCGTGTCGACCCCGACTGCATCTTGGCGAGCGCTTCCTCGGACGCCGCGACCACCATGTCGCAACCGAGCACGAGCCTCGCATCGCCCGCGGCGATGCGCACCGCGTGAATGTCTTCCTGCCGTTGCGCGATGCGAATGTGCGAATAGACCGACCCGCCCTTCTGCGCGAGGCCCGCCATGTCGAGCACCGCGATGCCCTTGCCCTCGATGTGCGCCGCCATGCCGAGGATCGCGCCGATCGTCACCACGCCGGTGCCGCCGATGCCGGTGACGAGGATGCCGTAGGGGCGGTCCAGCTCCGGCAGCGCGGGCGTGGGCAGGCTCATCTCGATCTGCGCCGCGGCGGTGCGCTTGCGTAGCTTTCCGCCCTCGACGGTCACGAAGCTCGGGCAGAAGCCCTTGAGGCACGAATAGTCCTTGTTGCACGTGCTCTGGTCGATGGTCCGCTTGCGGCCGTACTCGGTCTCGAGCGGCACCACCGACAGGCAATTCGACTTCACGCCGCAATCGCCGCAGCCCTCGCACACCAGGTCGTTGATGACGACGCGCTTGGCGGGATCCGGGAACTTGCCGCGCTTGCGTCGCCGGCGCTTCTCCGCGGCGCACGTCTGGTCGTACACGAGCACCGTGAGGCCCGGAATCTCGCGCAGCTCGCGTTGCACGGCGTCGAGGTCGTCGCGATGGTGCACGGTCGTCCCCGCGAGAAGCGGCACACCCTTGTACTTGTCGGGCTCATCCGTCACGACGACGACGCGCTTCGCGCCCTCCGCCTTCACCTGCTCCACGATCGCGGGCACCGTGAGCGGCCCGTCGTGGGGCTGGCCGCCCGTCATCGCGACCGCGTCGTTGAAGAGGATCTTGTACGTGATGTTCACGCCGGCGCTCGCCGCGCCACGGATGGCGAGCAGGCCGGAATGGAAGTACGTGCCGTCGCCGATGTTGGCGAAAATGTGGCGCGTCTCGGTGAACGGCTGGATGCCGATCCATGGCGCGCCCTCGCCGCCCATCTGCGTGAAGGTCATCGTCTGGTCGGGATTCACCCAGATCGCCATGTAATGGCAGCCGATCCCCGCGAGCTGCTTCGAGCCCTGGGGCACCTTGGTCGAGCTGCTGTGCGGGCAGCCGGAGCAGAAGTACGGGATGCGTGCGACTTTGCCCTTCTGCGCCGCGAGCGCCGCCTCCTTCGCCTCGAGGAACTTGAGCCGCGCCTCGATGACGGGCGACGTGTGGAACTTCGCGATGCGCGAGGCGATCGCGCGCGCGATCATCGCGGGCGTGAGCTCGCCGGCGGCCGGCAGCAGCCATTCGCTGCGCGACACTTCCCATTCGCCGTGCTCGTCGTACTTGCCCACGACGCGCGGGCGCATGGCGTCGGGCCAGTTGTAGAGCTGCTCCTTCATCTGGTACTCGATGAGCTGGCGCTTCTCCTCGACCACCAGCACTTCCTCGAGCCCCTGCGCGAATTCGCGGATGCCGTTCGGCTCGAGCGGCCACGGCATCGAGACCTTGTAGACGCGGATGCCGATGTCGGCCGCGACCCGCTCATCGATGCCCAGGTCGCGCAGCGCCTGCAGCACGTCGAGGTAGCTCTTGCCGGAGGCGACGATGCCGAAGCGCGCGCGCGGCGAATCGATCGCGATGCGGTTCAGCTTGTTGGCGCGACAGTACGCCAGCGCGGCGTAGATCTTGTCGTGCTGCAGCCGGTACTCCTGCTCCATCGGCTGGTCGGGCCAGCGGATGTTGAGGCCGCCCGCCACGACCGGGAAATCCTCGGGCAGCACGATGCGCGGCGACTCGGGATCGATGTGGATCGATGCCGACGTCTCGACCGTCTCGGTGACGCATTTGAACGCGACCCAGCAGCCCGAGTAGCGCGACATGGCGAAGCCGTGCAGCCCCAGGTCGATGATCTCCTGCACGCCGCACGGATACAGCACCGGGATCATCGCCGCATCGAAGGCATGCTCGCTCTGGTGGGGCAGCGTCGAGGACTTGCAGGCGTGGTCGTCGCCGGCGATGGCGAGCACGCCGCCGTGCTTCGAGGTGCCCGCGGCGTTCGCGTGCTTGAACACGTCGCCGCAGCGGTCCACGCCCGGGCCCTTGCCGTACCACATGGCGAAGACGCCGTCGTACTTCGCGCCCTGGAAGAGGCCGACCTGCTGCGAGCCCCAGACGGACGTGGCGGCGACTTCCTCGTTCACGCCGGGCACGAAGTGGATGTGGTGCTCGCGCAGGTGGTCCTTCGCCTTCCAGAGCGCCTGGTCGAAGCCGCCCAGCGGAGAGCCGCGATAACCGGAGATGAAACCCGCGGTGTTCAGGCCGGCGGCGAGGTCTCGCTCGCGCTGGATCATGGCGAGGCGCACCAGCGCCTGGGTGCCGGTCAGGTAGATGCGCCCGGAGGCGAGCTTGTACTTGTCCTCCAGCGTCACGGGCAACGCGGACATCGGGTCTCCTCGAAAGTCGTGCTTTTGGGGTCGATCCGGCCCGCTCCGGATTTTGTCCTCGGCAGGCAACGGGCGGCAATTATAGCGATTCGACCGCCGCCGGCCCCATGGCGTTTCCACGCCTCAGAAAAGGGTACCTTGTCCGTGGAGACTTGGGGAGCGGAAGAGGCTGCAGTCCAGTTCCCGCTCCGGGCCCTCGTTGAGGTGCAGCCGCCTGCAAGCCTTCTCGAAGCGCTGGGCCAGGAGCTCGGCGAAGAGGCCCTGCCCGCTCATCCGCGAGCCGAAATTGGGGTCGTTGTCGCGCCCTCCCCGCATCTCGTGCAGGCGGCTCATCACGTGCGCGGCCTTGAGCGGGAAATGCTCCTCGAGCCAGGCCTTGAAGATGTCCTTCACTTCCCAGGGCAGGCGCACGAGGTGGAAGCCGGCGGTCTTCGCACCCGCGTTCGCCGCCGCCTCCAGGATCGCTTCCAGCTCGCTGTCGGTGAGGAAGGGCACGACCGGCCCCACGTTCACGTTGACCGGGATGCCGGCCTTGGCGAGCCGCTCGACGGCGAGCAGCCGCCTCGCCGGTGCGCTCGTGCGCGGCTCCATGCGCCGCGAGATCTCGTTGTCGAGCGTGGTGACGGAGAGCGTCGCGCTGACGAGATTCTTCGCCGCCATCGGCGCGAGGATGTCGATGTCGCGCTCGATCAGCGCGGACTTGGTGATGAGGCCGACCGGATGGTTCGTCTCGCTCGCCACTTCCAGCAGCGAGCGCGTGATGCGGTATTTGCGCTCGATGGGCTGGTACGCATCGGTGTTCACGCCGAACACCATGATCTCGCAGCGGTAGCCGGGCTTCGCGAGTGCTTCGCGCCACAGTTCCGCGGCGTTGGTCTTCGCGAAGAGGCGCGTTTCGAAATCGATTCCCGGGGATAGGCCGAGATACGCGTGCGAAGGACGTGCGAAGCAATAGCTGCACCCCTGCTCGCATCCACGATACGGGTTGATCGACTGCGAGAATCCGACGTCGGGCGAATCGTTGTGGGAGACGATGCCCTTCGCCCGCTCGATCGTGACGATGGTCTTCGGGCCGCGCGGCTCCTCACCTTCGTGCTGGAACCAGCCGTCGTCCGCGCGCTCGCGCCGCCACCACTCGTAGCGGCCCTCGAGGTTGATGGGCGCGCCGCGACCCTTCGCGACTTCTCCGTGATTGCCGGCGGTGGTCTTGAGAGGCATCGGAGCAGTTTACGTGCTCCATGATGCAGATCAAACGCCGTTTTCGGACAAAAAATGAATGTGGATAAAGCGGCTCGCCTGGAGGGATGGCAAGCCGCTTACCCACATTCGGCGATCTTAGTCTTCGATCGCCAGAACCATGGCCACCACCGCCGCGATGGCCGCGGGAATGCCCCAGCGCTCCCAGTTGGACATCGACTCGCCGGCCACGACCTCGACCGGCACGCTGGTGAGTTCGAGCACGCGGTTCGTGACGGAGCTCTCGACCAGCCGCGTGAGCGTGTTCTTGCGCGCCGTGCCGATCACGATCAGGTCGCAGCGCAGGCGCCGCGCCAGGTCGGTGATCGCCTTGGCGCGGTCGCCCACCATCGTGTGCACCGCGTGCGGCACGCCGTGCTTCTCCAGCATGTGCTGCGCGGGCTTGAGCGCCTTGCGCGCGCGCTCGCGATGAAAGTCGTCGCGATTGCCGCGGCTCACGAAGCGCGCGATGTCGTTGGAGAACGGGGGCTGCACGTTGACGAGGTGGATCTCCATCGCGCTGTTGGCCATGAACTCCTGCACCACCTGTCGCACGGCGGCGCGGCAGCTTCCGGAGCCGTCCACAGGAATGAGCACTCTCTTCATGACGTTCCTTTCACGGCTCGCGGGAGCCGGCACGGACGCTGCCGCCATCGCGAGGACGGGCTCGAACGCCGGGCGCGCCGTGACCGCGGCCTGCGCAGCACGCGATTCGCGGCGGCGGAACCACGCCTTCAGCAGCTCCATGGCGATCGGCGAGGCGAACACGAACGGCAGCATGAACAGCCAATCGGACGGCGAGAGCGGCACCGTGTCGAAGAACGGCCGGAGGAACGGCACGTAGATGACCAGCAGCACCATGAGGAACGAGGCGCCGACCGCCCAGACCATCCAGCGATTCGAGAAGATGCCGATCGAGAAGATGCTGTGGTGCTCGGAGCGCGCCGTGAACGCCCGCACGAGCTCGGAGGAGCACAGCGTGGCGAACGCGATCGTCTGCGCCGCCTCCAGGTGGCCGGGATAGCGGCCGATCGCGAGGAAGAACACCGCGAGGATCGCCAGCGCATCGACCACGCCCACGATGCCGATCCCGATCGCCATGTCGCGGTTGATGATCGGCTCCTTCGGCGAGCGCGGCGCGTGCTTCATGATGTCGCTGTCGCCTTTCTCGAGCCCGAGCGCGAGCGCCGGGGCGCCGTCGCTCACGAGGTTCAGCCACAGCAGCTGCACGGGCCGCAGCGGGATCGGCAGGCCCACCAGCATTGCGCCGAACACGATCAGGATCTCGCCCACGTTGCACGCGAGCAGGAAGTACACGAACTTGCGGATGTTCGAGTAGATGATGCGGCCCTGCTCGATCGCCGCGACGATGCTCGCGAAGTTGTCGTCCGTGAGCACCATGTCGGCGGTCTGCTTCGCGACGTCCGTGCCGGTGATGCCCATCGCCACGCCGATGTTCGAGCGCTTGAGCGCCGGCGCGTCGTTCACGCCGTCGCCGGTCATCGCGACCACGTGCCCGCGCGACTTGAGCGCATCGACGATCCGCGTCTTGTGCTGCGGCGAGACGCGGCAGCAGACGTCGAGGCGCTCGGCCTGTGCGGCGAGCTGCTGGTCCGTCATCTTCTCGATCTCGGGGCCGGTCAGCACGAGGCCGTTCGGCGTGAGCAGCCCGATCTCGCGCGCGATCGCCTCGGCCGTGTCCTTGTAGTCGCCGGTGACCATGACCGTCTTCAGCCCGGCGCCGTGCGCCACCTTGAGCGCCTCGATCACCTCGGGCCGCGGCGGGTCGATCATGCCGAGCAGGCCGACGAACACGAGATCCTTCTCGATCGTCTCCGGGCGCACGTCGTCGGGCGCGGCGTCGAGGCGCCGGCAGGCGACCGCGAGCACGCGCAGCGCATCCCGCGCCATCTCGCGGTTGCGCTCGAGGATCTCGGCACGCATCGCATCGTCGAGGCCGACGCGCTTGCCATCGTGCAGCCGCTCGACGCACAGCTCGAGGATCATGTCCGGCGCGCCCTTCACGAACGCGACCACCGGCGCATCCGCGAAGGCGGGCGCCGAAAGGAAGCGATGCCCATCCTGGTTGCGATGGATGGTCGTCATGCGCTTGCGATCCGCGTCGAAAGGAATTTCCTGGATGCGCGGCAGCGCGGTCGCGACCTCCTCCTGCCGGTACGCGCCCTTCGCCGCGGCGACCACCATGGCGCCCTCGGTCGGGTCGCCGATCACCTGCCACGAGGCCTTGCCGTCTTCCTTCACCGGCTCGAGCTTCGCGTCGTTGCAGCAAAGCGCGCCCACGAGCAGCGCCGCGGCATCGCCGTTCGAGCGTGGATCGAAATGCTGTTGTCCCGTGAAGAAGCGGCCCTCGGGGCTATAACCTTCCCCCGTCACCTTGAACGGCACGCCGCCGGCCCACCCGCGCACGACCGTCATCTCGTTCTGCGTGAGCGTGCCGGTCTTGTCCGAGCAGACAACCGTCGCGCAGCCGAGCGTTTCCACCGCGGGCAGCTTCCGGATGAGCGCGTGGTGCCGGATCATGCGCTGCATGCCGAGCGCCAGGCAGATCGTCACGATCGCGGGCAGCCCCTCGGGCACCGCGGCGATCGCGAGGCTCACCGCCGTCATGAAGAGGTTGATGATGTCCTTCTTCTCCACCTCGAGCCACGGCAGCAGGCCCATGGTGGCGATGTTCGTCACGTGCGTATCGCGGAACAGCCCGTAGATGAAGACCACGGCGCAGATCGCGAGGCACGCGGTTCCGAGCACCTTGCCCAGGTGCTCGAGCTTGCGCTGCAGCGGCGTCTCCTCGTCCTCGAACGATTGCAGCATCTGGGCGATGAGCCCTATCTGCGTGTTCATGCCGGTGCACGTGACCAACCCCTTGCCGCGGCCGTACGCGATGAGCGTGCCCATGAACGCCGTGTTCTTGCGGTCGCCGAGCGGGATCTCCTTGTCGAGGACCACGGCGGCGTTCTTCTCGACCGCCACGGACTCCCCGGTGAGCGACGCCTCGTCGATGCGCAGGTTCATGCTTTCGACCAGGCGCACGTCGGCCGGCACGTAGTTTCCCGCCTCGAGCATCACGATGTCGCCCAGCACGATCTCGCGCCCCGGCACGGTGACGTGGCGCCCGTCGCGGATCACCCGCGCGTTCGGCGCCGACATCTTCTTCAATGCCGCGAGCGCCTGCTCGGCCTTCGATTCCTGCACCACGCCCACGATCGCGTTCAGCACCACGATGAACATGATCGCGATGCTGTCCACCCACTCGCCCAGCGCGAGCGACACCAGCGCGGCGATGATGAGGATGATGACGAGGTAGTTGTTGAACTGCTGCCAGAGCAGCGAGAGGAAGCCGGGGCGCGGCTTCTCGGTGAGCTCGTTGGCGCCGAACTTCGCGAGCCGCTCGCGCGCCTGCTCCTGCGTGACGCCGAGCTCGAGGTGGGTTCCGAACCCGTCGACCAGCTCCTCGATCGGCTTGCCGTGGCTGTCCTTGTCGTGCATGGCCGCTCCCTGTCGTTGGCGGAACGCGATCGAGTATGGATCCGCGGCGGCGCGGGCGATATTCGGTTCTTCTGATGGCATCCATTGCGAAAGCTGCGCCGATATTGCGAAATGCGATGATCGGCATCAGCTTTTGCAATGAATCGGGCCCGCCGCGGCGTTGAAAGCGTGCGTGGCGTGCGCTATAAGTGGATTGCGTCCGGCGAAAGCCGGGCTCCCTCCAAAGGGGAGTAGCTTCGGCAGCCGCATCGGCTGCCGCGGCGCGGCCGTCAATACGGGCTACGGCCCCGGTCGCGTCGGCACTCCTAGATGTGCGAGCGAGACCTTTGCCGGCGATGCGTGCCGCGGTTCGGGCGGGCGTCGCGAGGTGAAGGCCGCCGTGCATCGCACCGCATGGCGGCATGGCCAACGAACTCCGGAAGGACGCGCCATGCTGCAACCGAACATCCGCCGCTACATCCGCCACGGCACCCTTCCGCAGCTTCGCCTGTTCGAGGCGAGCGCTCGCCTGGGAAGCTTCACGCGCGCCGCGCAGGAGCTGCACATGGCGCAGCCGACCGCGTCGCTGCAGATCAAGAAGCTCACCGAGACGGTGGGCCTGCCGCTCTTCGAGCAGGTCGGCAAGCGCATCTACCTGACCGATGCGGGCGAGGTGCTCTACCGCAGCTGCGAGGACCTCTTCCGGGCGTTCTCGACGCTCGAGGAGGCGCTCGGCGGCATGCGCTCGGTGACGTGCGGCCGCCTGCAGCTCGCGGTGGGATCGCCGTGCAAGTACTTCGCGGCGCGCCTGCTCGCGGCGTTCGTGGAGCAGCATCCGGCGGTGCAGGTGTCACTGCAGATCCACAACCACGATGCGCTGGCCGGGCGGCTCGCCAACAACGAGGACGACCTCTACGTCTTCGGCGAAGCGGCGCCGGTCGAGCGGGTCGTCACCCAGGCCCTCGTGCCGAATCCGATCGTCGTCTTCGCGCGCGACGACCATGCGCTCGCGCGAGCGAAGGCGATCGCGTTCGAGCGCCTGGCCGAAGAGCCATTCCTCATGCGCGAGCCGGGCGCGGGCACGCGGGCGCTCACCATGAGCCTTTTCGAGCGGCACGGCCTCACGCCGCGCATCCGCATGGAGCTCGCCACGGACGAATCGATCCGCGAGGCGATCCTCGACGGCCAGGGCGTATCGATCATGCCGCGCCACACCTTCCGGCACGAGCCCGAGAATCGCCGCCTCGCCTGCCTCGACGTGGAGGGTTTCCCCCTCGATAACCGATGGCAGCTCGTGTATCCCCAAGGCAAGCAGCTCTCCTCGGTCGCCCGCGCCTTCCTCGATTTCGCTCGTTCAGGGGCGAAGCAGCTTGCGCCGCAGGGACCCGATGCGTGAGGGGCCGTCCCGCGCGCGAGGTCAATCACGCATGGCGACGGCGAGCGCTTCGTCGCCGGTGATCCTCGAGCCCTCCGCGAGCAGCTCGTCCAGGCGCGCCCGCGACAGCCGTTGCACGAGGACCTCCTGCAAGCGCGCACGGGCGCGTGCTTCGTTGACCTGTCGCGCCGCTCCCTTGGCGGCGATCATGGCATCGGAATAGCCGGCGAGGCGCGCCGCGGCCTCGACGTCGCCCGCGAGGGCGGCGCGCAACGCGAAATGGTCCGCCATGAGCCAGTGCTGCTCGGCGTTCTGGAACAGCGGCAAGCCCTTGCGCGCGGCCTCGAGCGCTTCGTCCAGGCGGCCCATTTCGGTGAGCACGCCGCAGTAGTTGCAGTAGGCGAGCGCGAGCGCGGTCTTGCGCGTGCTCGGCGATGCGTCGAGCATCTCGATGCTCTCGGCGTACGCGGCGGCTGCGCGATCGAGGTCGCCCTGCGCCCAGGCGATGTTGCCCAGGTTTCCGAGCATCACGAGGGCCGGGACCGTCGCGCCGGCACGGCGGTATTCGGTCACCGCCTGGATGTAGTCCGAGCGCGCTCCCGGCAGGTCACCCGTCTGCACCTTCAGGAAGCCGGCCGCGGCGAAGTGGACGCCGAGCGCTTTCGCGCTTCCCGCCGACTGCAGCAGCGGCCACGCTTCATCCAGCAGTGTCCGCGCCTCTTCGTACCGTCCGCGCGTCGCGAGCACCCGCGCGAGCCGGGTGAGCGCGTCGCCGAGAGCGAGCGCATCCCCGCAACGCCGATAGAGCGTGGTGGCCTGTTCGAGCGCGGGGAGCGCATGCTCGGGCGCTCCCTGGTGACGCGCGCCGAGCCAGAACCACAGCCGCGCCCGCACGGCATCCGGCGCATCGGGTGGCATGTGGCTCACGGCCCACTCGAGGCGCTGGAGGCTTTCCGTCCATAGCGCGAGGTTGATCCACATGGGGCCGGCCGCTGCGGTGATGCGGACCGCAAGCAGTGGATCGCCTTCGGATCCGCACGCCCAATCCAGCGCGGCCCGCACGTTGTCGAGCTCCGGACAGTACAGCGTGCACCAGTCCTTGTCCGGCGTTCGCATCCATGTGTCGGCCGCGCGCTCGAGATGGGCGGCGAAGAACTGCGCATGCTGCCGCCGCAGCGCCGCGGTCTCCCCTGCATCGCGCAGCTTCTCGAGCGCATAGGCGCGCGTCGTCTCGAGGAGCCGGTAGCGTGCCGACGCGCCCGTCGTATCGGCGATCAGCAGCGAACGATCGACGAGCTGGGGCACCAGCTCGGTGACGGCATCGGCATCGATGGGATCGAATCCCGCCACCGATATGGCGGCCTCGACCGTGAAGTCGCCGGCGAAGATGCCGCAGCGGCGCAGCATCACGCGCTTGTCCCGCGCGAGGAGGTCGTGGCTCCAATCCATCGTCGCGCGCAACGTCTGGTGCCGCGAGCCGCTCGCCGGGCCGGCGCCGCCGAGCAGCCTGAAGCGGTCGTCGAGCCGCGCGTCGATCTGCTCGATGGACAGGCTCGCGACACGCGCGGCCGCCAGCTCCAGCGCGAGCGGGATTCCGTCGAGGTGGATGCACAGTCGCGCGACGGCCTGCCTGATCGCCGGCGTCAACTCGAAGCGCGGCTGGTGACGGCGCGCACGATCGACGAAGAGCTGCACGGCATCCGAGTCGGCGATCGCGTCGGCATCCGCGGCGGGCGAAGGCAACGCGAGCGGCGACAACGGAAACACCTGCTCGCCGGACACGTGCAACGGCTCGCGGCTGGTCGCGATGATGGTGAGGCCCTCGTGCGCGCGCAGCAGGGAAACGGCGAGCAGCGCGCAGGAAGCGAGCAGGTGCTCGCAGTTGTCGAGAACCAAGAGCAGCTCGCGGCCCTGCAAGTAGGCATGCAGGGCGTTGGCGGCCGATGCGCCGGGCGCGGCCGGCGCGCCAAGGGCCTGCGCCACGGCGCTCGCGACCAGGTCCGGCTGGACCAACGGCGCCAGGTCCGCGAACCACGCGCCGTCGCGGTAGGCATCGACGATCTCCCCGGCCGCCTGCTGCGCCAGCCGTGTCTTGCCGATGCCGCCCATGCCGACGATGGTGAGCAGCCGGGTCTTCGGCAGGAGACGCTTGATCTCGACGAGCTCGCGCTCTCGCCCGATGAAACGGGTCAATGCCGGCTGCAGGTTCGAGCGGCGAAACCCGGAGGCGGCGACCGGGAGCGGCGAGACGGGCCCCACGAATCGGTAACCCCTTCTCGCGAGCGTCTCGATCCAGCCCTCGCCTCCCGGCGCGCGCGAGAGCACGCGGCGAATTGCGGAGATCTGGACCGCCAGGTTGCTCTCCTCGACGACCAGGCCGCTCCAGGCCGCTTCGAGCAATTCCTTCTTCGCGACGTGCTCGTTCGGCCGCCGCACGAGCGTGGCGAGCACCGCGACGGCACGGGACCCCAGGGGCAAGGCGACGCCCTGCTGCATGAGCACGCGCGCTTCGGGGTCGAGGAGGAAGGGGCCGATCTCGTACATGCCGCTCCATCTTTAAGGGTTTCTTAAGGACTTTGCAGGCGCTCCTGTACGAAGCTCCGCATCACGATCCGGAGCCTCAGCGCCCCCAATGATAAATCCCGCAGACGATCGTGAGCGACGGCCCGTCCAGGGCCAGATCCTGCGGCGCAGCAAGCGCCGCGAGGTCGCGATCTTCCTGCGCGACGGCCGCCTCTGGATCGCTGATTTCATCGACGGGCAGGGCGCGCTCGTCGATGCGGCGACATGGTTCCGCTTCAACTGTCCCGCAGGGCCGTCCGAATCCGCGTATCGGCGCATGACGCTGGAGTCGGCAGAGCCGATGTCCGGCGAGCTCATCGGAAGGATCGAACGCCTTTTCATCCCAAGGAGACCCTCATGACAATGCGGAAACTGATGATTCCTGCCGCCGGACTGCTCGGCGTGGTCGCGATCGGCTACGGCGCCCTGATCGAATCGCCCGCCTCGCAAGAGCAACTCGCGCCGGAGCCCGGGGCGCATCCCGGCGCCGCGGCGAACGACGAGGATGCGGCCGACGCGGCGCAAGGCATGCCGCGCGAATGCCGCCGCGATCTCGGCATCGTTCGCAACTGCACGTACCAGTGAGGCGGCCATGAAGAACGCACTGCGCTGCCTCGCCCTGCTTTGCACCGCACTGGTTGCCGCGACGCAAGCGGCGGCCCAGGCGACCTCCAACACCGATTACATCCTCTTCACCAATGCGACCGGCGTATCGGCGACATTCAGCACGACGGGGCCCATCGACACGAGCGGCCCGTTCTTCCAGTCGCTGGGCACCAACGGGCGCAGCTGCGCGAGCTGCCATGCGGCGAGCGACGGCTGGAGCGTGACGCCCGCCTCCGTCGTGCGGCGATTCCTCGCTACGCGCGGCCTGGATCCGATCTTCCGCACGAACGACGGCGCGACTTCGCCGAATGCGGACGTATCGACCGTCGCGGCGAGGGCGCGCGCCTACAGCATGCTGCTCACGAAGGGGCTGATCCGCGTGGGCATCGGCATCCCGGCGGACGCGGAGTTCGAACTCGCCTCCGTCGATGATCCCTACGGCTACGCGTCCGCGAGGGAGCTGTCGCTGTTCCGCCGCCCGCTGCCCTCGGCGAACCTCGGGTTCCTCAGCACCGTGATGTGGGACGGGCGCGAGACGTTCGCGGACGCGAATTCCTCCGACTGCATCCAGGGCACGAACAAGTGCTTCGCATCGATCGAATTCGACCTGTCGGACCAGTCGAACGGCGCCACGCTGGGCCACGCCGCCGCGACGCAGCCGCTCACGACGGCGCAGCGCGAGGCGATCGTGAACTTCGAGATGGGCCTCTTCACCGCGCAGGTGTTCGACGCGAACGCGAAGGACCTCACCGCAAGGGGCGCGACGGGCGGGCCGAAGGCGTTGTCGATGCAGCTCTCGTACTTCGGCATCAACGATGTCGTGAACGGCGACTATCGCACGTTCGCCGCGTTCGATCCGAAGGTCTTCCACCTTTACGATGCGTGGACGAATTCGTCGCCCCAGCGCGGCGACGACGCCCGCTCCGTCATGGCGCGGCAATCGGTGGCGCGCGGGCAGGCGCTCTTCAACACGAAGCCGATCCGCATCACCGGTGTGAAGGGCCTCAACGACGAGCTCGGCGCGCCGATGGTCCAGGGCACGTGCACGACCTGCCACGACACGCCGGCGGCCGGCAACCACTCGATCCCCGCGCCGCTCGACATCGGGCTCACGGATGCGTCGCGCAGGACGCCGGACATGCCGCTCTACGTGCTGCGCAACAAGGCGACCGGCGAGACGATCGCCACGACGGATCCGGGCCGCGCGCTCATCACCGGCAAATGGAAGGACATCGGTCGCTTCAAGGGACCGGTGCTGCGCTCGCTCGCCTCGCGCCCGCCGTACTTCCACAACGGCTCGGCGGCGGATCTCGGTGCTGTGGTGGACTTCTACAACGGGCGCTTCGGAATCGGGCTTACGGACGCGGAGCGCGATGATCTCGTCGCGTTCCTGCGTACGCTTTGACTGCAAGCGGCGGTACAAATGCGAACGCCCGATCTCGTTGGAGATCGGGCGTTTTGTATGGGGCCCTGGCAATGAGCTATGTATTGCATCGTGTGCGCGTCGTGGTTCGAGCACGTCGCATCCGCTCGCGAAGCTCGAAGGAAAGATCCCGCTCGAGGCGAGCCCGTAGCTGCTGTCGTGTGTAGCCCACGACAGACAGGCTAGCTTCCTTTCGTAACAGCTCCATTCTGTCGTGTGCGTCGCCCACGACAGACACGCCGGTTTCCTTTCGCAACAGCGCCTTGGCCATTTGCATCGGCCAGGGAGACGCTCCATCCCGACAATTCGCGAGCTTCCCGGTGCCGGGACACATCGTGAAGAACCGCATGGACACTCGATAAAGGCGGCGATCGGCCCCGTCTGGCACGGTTCGTGAGTGTCAGGGGTACTCCCATGCATGAAGCCGCCTTAGGCGATGGCAGGGACGCGGGGGCTGTCGAAAACTACCGAGGATCAATCATGGATCAGATAAAGCGGTTCGCAACCGGATGGATATTCGTCTTCCTCACGTTGCTGATGGGCTCGGGCCCGGCAATGGCCATCAGCCGTTATCTGAGCGGTTCTCCCGATGGGTTCAATCTCGTGTATCCCGCCTCGCTCACCGGCGTCAACGCCCAGTGCAATACCTGCCATTCCAGGGGCGGGGGTACCGATCTCAATGCGTACGGAAGGGCCTGGGCCGAGCAGCACAACAGCGGCATGTCGATCAGGGCGTCGTTTCTCGCCATCGAAGGCGTGAATTCCGACGGCGACCCGACCGGCTCGTCGAACAAGGTGGAAATCGATGCAAGCGCGCAGCCCGGCTGGACTCCCGGACCAGTCAACACGTTCTACGACATATTCACCCTTGCGGTAACCGCCACCAATCAGAGCCCGCCAACGATTACCGGGAACGTCCTGGATCCGGCAGCGGCCGCGAACCAGGCACCGGTGCTTGCCCCGATCGGCGCCAAGTCCGTTAGCGAAGGGCAGTTGCTCACCTTCACCGCCACCGCCACGGATCCCGACGGAAACGCGCTGACGTTCTCGGCAGGCAACCTGCCCACCGGCGCCACGTTCACCCCCGCGGGAGTCTTCAGCTGGACGCCGACGTTCACGCAATCCGGCAACTACAACGTGACCATCACGGTGACCGACAACGGGAGCCCGGCGCAGAGCGACTTTGAAATCGTCACCATCACGGTAGGTAACGTCAACAGGCCACCGGTACTGGGCGCGATAGCCGCGTCACAGACTGCGACCGAAGGCGTGTCGAAGACGATTCCGATCAGCGCGACCGATCCGGACGGCGACGCCATGACCTTCGCGGGATCGAATCTGCCCACCGGTGCAACCCTGACCGATAACCTCAACGGGACGGCGACATTCGCGTGGACGCCTGATTTCGCCCAGGCCGGTTCCTTCCCCAATGTAACGATCACCGTGACCGACAACGGTAGCCCGCCCCAGAGTGCCACGGCCCAGTTCACGATCACGGTCCTCGATGCCAACCGGCCGCCGGTGCTCGCCCCGATCGGCGCCAAGACGACCCTCGTCGGGCAGTTGCTGGCGTTCACCGCAACCGCCACCGATCCTGATGCAGACGCGATCACCTTCTCGGCAGGCAACCTGCCGGCAGGTGCGACGCTGACTCCGGCCGGCGCCTTCAGCTGGACACCGACCAGCACCCAGAGCGGCAATTTCAGCGTGACGATCACCGCGACCGACAACGGCAACCCGCCGCAGTCGGCTTCGGAGACGTTCACGATCACCGTCGGCAACGTCGATCGTCCGCCGGTGCTGAACCCGATCGGCGCGAAGGTGGTCGATGAGGGACAGATGCTCGCGTTCACGGCCACTGCATCCGATCCGGACGGAGACGCGCTCACCTTTGCGAGCGCCAACCTGCCGGCCGGTGCGACCCTGACACCGGCGGGCGCGTTCAGCTGGACGCCGGGCTTCACGCAGGCCGGCAACTTCAGCGTGACCATCACGGTCAGCGACGGCACGTTGACCGCCTCCGAGACGTTCACGATCACCGTCGGCAACGTCAACCGCCCGCCGGTGTTGAGCCCGAGCCCGATCGGTAATCGAACCGTGAACGTGGGGCAGACGCTCACCATCGCAATCACCGCGAGCGACCCGGACGGAGACGCGATCACCTTCAGCAGCGCGAACCTTCCGACCGGAGCGACACTGTTGGCCAACGGGCCCGACGCCGCCACCTTCAGCTGGACGCCCGCCGCGGATCAAACGGGCACCTTCCTGAATCTGACGATCACCGCGAGTGATGGGACGCTGACCGACTCGGAGGTCTTCACCGTCACGGTTCCCGCAGTCGCCGTGAATCACCCACCAGTGGTGACGAACCCGGGCAACAAGACGGCCACGGTCGGACAACTGCTGTCGTTCACGATCACCGGGACGGATCCGGATGGAAACGCGCTCGCCTTCGCGAGTGCCAACCTGCCGACCGGCGCGACCCTGAGCCCGGCCGGTGCCTTCAGCTGGACACCGGCATCCGATCAGGTCGGAAGCTTCACCGTCACGGTCACTGCGACCGACAACGGAAGCCCGCCGATGACCAGCGCGCCGGAGTCCTTCGTCATCACCGTGCAGGCCTCGGCACCGCCGCCTACGGCGACTTTCCTGACGATCAATGAGGCCGAGTGGGATGATTCCAGGCTCAGGGTAGAGGGTCGCGCTCGGCCGGCGCGAACGACGGTGACGATAATCAACGCCGACACGGGCGCGACTCTGGGCACCGCCGTTTCCGATGGCGAAGGCGAGTGGAACTTCAGAATCACGCTCACCACCGCCCCGTGCCGGATCCAGGCCAAGGCCGGCGGTTTGTCGTCGGCGGTAAGAACGGTCGAAGGTACGCCCCGTAGCTGCAGAACCGGAGACGGAGAAGAGGAAGACGGTCACGATGGAGGTCGCGATTGACCGCAGATAGCTGAAGCGAGCCGTTCGCGGGGCAAGCAGGCGCCCTGGTAATTTCGCCCTGATCGGGGCGAGACGGCTGCAGCAGACGACGAAAGTGTTGGCACCTCGCGCACGATCATGCGCGAGGTGCTCGCGCTTGGGGAGCTACCCAGCTGCTCACCGGGGATGCGCGCTGATGCGCTTTCGTTGTGATGTGTCATGGATGTCCGCGAAAGGCGGCGGCAATTCAGCACCGGAAGCCGCTTGTCTCTTTCGAGTCCATCGCCTGGGCTACCATGCCTGTCATGGAGCAGATCGACGACGCAAGCGTGTTCGCCGACGCCACGCGTGCCGGCTGGTTCATGTTGGGCGCGGGCGGCAACATGGGGTGGATCGACCCCGACAACCTCGCGAGCCAGGCGTCGTCGCCTGCAACCACCCGTTGATCGGAAGCCGACAGCTCGGCCTGCCGGGCGCGACGCGACGATGAGCGACTCCCCGTCGGCCCGTGCTGGCGATTCCCGGCCAAGCAAGCTCGCGCGCTGGCTTCCGTTCCTCGCCTGGCCGCGCGTCACTCCGACATCGCTGCGGGCCGACCTCGTGGCCGGCATTACCGTCTCGCTCGTCGCCATTCCGCAATCGCTCGCCTACGCCCAGCTTTCCGGCGTGCCGCCGATCTACGGCTTGTATGCCGCGTTCATTCCCTCGATCGTCGGAGCGCTTTTCGGTTCTTCGGCGATCCTCGCGACCGGGCCGGTGGCGATGACATCCCTCCTCACCGCGGCGAGTGTCGGGGTCCTCGTCGCGCCCGCGACCGATACGTTCTATGCCTATGTGACCATGCTGGCGCTCCTGTCAGGACTTTTCCAGCTGGGCTTCGGCCTCGCACGCGTTGGCGTGCTTCTGAGTCTCGTGTCTCAACCGGTATTGATGGGGTTCATCAACGCGGCGGCCCTGATCATCGCGTTGTCGCAGCTGCCGGCGCTGATGGGCATCCCCGTCCGCCAGTCGCGCCACCTGCTGCTCGACACCTGGAACGTCGTGTCCCGCCCGGACCTGCTGCACGAGATGTCGCTCGCTTTCGGGCTCGCCGCCATCGTTCTGCTGCTATTGTTCGGCCGGTTCGCCCCGCGGTGGCCCGGCGTACTGATCACCGTCGCGCTTGCAACCTGGGTAAGCCATGCCGCAGGTTTCGCCGGTCACGGCGGCCGGATCGTGGGGGAAATTCCGTCGGGCCTGCCTTCGCTTGCCGTGCCTGCGCTCGACTGGGCCGCGATCCGTTCGCTCCTGCCCGCCGCGTTCGTAGTGGCGCTGATCAGCTTCATGGAGGCGATGTCGAGTTGCAAGGTCATCGCGATTCGCCGACGGACACGGTGGGACGAGAACCAGGAGCTGATCGGGCAGGGCCTCGCGAAGATCGCGGCGGCGCTGTGCCAGTCGATGCCGGTGAGCGGTTCGTTTTCGCGCTCGGCCCTGAACCTCGCCGCGGGCGCCGTGTCGGGACTTTCGTCGGTCTTCGCGGCGGCCTCGGTCGTCACGACCCTCCTGTTCTTCACGTCCTACCTGTACGACCTGCCCAAGCCCGTGCTCGCGGCGATGATCATGCTGGCGGTGCTGAACCTGATCGACGTGCGAGCGATGCGGCAGGCCTGGCGCGCAAGCCGCGACGACGGGCTGGCCGCGAGCATCACGTTCGTCGCGACGCTCGCGTTCGCACCCAACATCCAGATCGGCATCCTTACCGGCATCCTCCTGTCGTTGGCTGCGTTCCTTTACAGGCGGATGCGACCGCGGATCGCGCTGGTCAGCCTGCATGCGGACGGGACTCTGCGCGATGCCGAGCGCCTCGACCTGCCGCCCCTCCACGCGCGAATCGGCGCCTTGCGGTTCGACGCGTCGCTGTACTTCGCCAATGCCGCCTATTTCGAGGAGGCGGTGCTGCGGCTGCAGCGCGACCGCCCCGACGTTGCCTTCATCCTCGTGGCGGCGCACAGCATCAACGACATCGACGCAACGGGCGTCGAGATATTGCGAAACCTGGCGCAGCGGCTGCGCCAGAGCGGAGTCACACTGGTGCTGAGCGGCGTCAAACGCCAGGTGCTGGACGTGCTGGAGCGGACGGGCGCGGTCGACGTCCTGGGTCGGGAGAACCTCTATGGCAACGACCAGGCCGCCATCACCGACCTGCACGCTCGCCTCGGGCCGGCCGAAGTCGCCGCGCACTGAGCTGCGATCGTGGCGAGCTACGACGATGACCGCCGCAAACGCAAACGCCCAACCGGTTTTCGGTTGGGCGTTTGTCTTCAAAGGGCCCTGGCGATGACCTACTTTCTCACGGGCAATCCGCAATATCATCGGCGCGGCGTCGTTTCACG
>DASTGG010000247.1:0-3697 GCA_035719385.1 Usitatibacter sp. | reverse complement strand
CTTGACGCCGCCGCCGAATGTTTGGTACAAAACCAAAACCAGTCCGGTGGGCCCTGCGCGCAGCCCGTACTGGCGGCACGCAGGGGGAGGAGGAGCAAGCAGTGCTTGGTCCTTGTTGGGGGCGGTTCTACCGCCCCCTTTTTATTGGGGCGGCCGGCTCGTGCTCGCGCAGCAGGTCGCCGATGAGCGTGGTCGCGCCCTCGCGGTCGAGGTGGCCCATGCGCCGCAGCAGCCTGTCCAGCTCGCCGTGCAGCGCGCGCAGCTCGGCTTCGCGCATCTCCAGGAGCGCCTGCTGCAGCAGCCCCGCGGAGGGCTTGGGCGCCCCCTGAAGGGTGCGGCGGCCCGCCGCGGTGACGGCGAGGCGCACGATGCGGTGATCGGCCTTCTCCCGCGCGCGCCCCACGAGCCCCAGCTCCTCCAGGCGTTTCACGAGGTTGCTCGCGGTGGAGACGCGGATGCCCAGCTTCCTCGAAAGCTCTCCCATGGTGAGCCCGCGATCGCGCGAGATCTCGGAGAGAGCCCAGAGCTGCGCCCCGCCGAGCCCCGAGCGGCGCTCCACGCGCCGGTAGTGCGTGTCCATCGACCGCAGCAGGACGCGGAACTGCTTGAGCACCCTCATCATCAGCGCGTCGGTCGTCATTCCGCCCGGGCCCCCGATTCGCGCGCAAGCTTGACCCACAGCTTCTCGTCCCTGGCGAGGAACGCGGCGAAATCCTCCGGCGACTTCGACACCGAGACGTCCGTGCCCTCGCGCGCGAGCGCCGCCTTCACGTGCGGGTCGTTGGCGGCGACCGTCGCGGCGTCGAAGAGCTTGCCGACGATGTCCGACGGCGTGCCGGCGGGAACGAACAGGCCGTACCAGAACGCGATGCTGTATTCGGGCAATCCGGCCTCGACCATGCCCGGAATGTCGGGCATGAGCGGCGAGCGCTCCGGGATGGTGACCGCGAGCGCGCGCAGGCGCCCCGCCTTCACCATCGGCAGCACCGACGGAGGCGTGGCGAAGGTCACCTGCGTGTCGCCCGCCACGACCGAGGTGATGGCCGGCGCGCCGCCCTTGAAGGGGACATGGACCATCTCGACGCCGGTGGACTGGCAGAAGAGGGCCGCGCCGAAGTGCGGCGCCGAGCCCACGCCCGAGGTGGCGTAGTTCAGCCGGCCCGGCATCTTCTTCGCCTCGGCGATGAGCTCCTTCACCGAGCGGATGCCGGTGCCGGGATTCACCGCGATCACGAGCGGCGAAGAGGACACCTTCGTGATGGGCGCCAGGTCGGACGGCTTGTAGCCCAGCTTCGGGTTCAGCGCCGGGTTCACCGAAATGCTCGCGGGACTCGCGATGAGCACGGTGTAACCGTCGGGCGGCGACTTGGCGACGCTCTCGGCCGCGATCGACGAGCCCGCGCCCGCGCGGTTCTCGATCACGATGGGCTGCCCCAGCGCGCGGGAGAGCGGCTCGCTGAACGCGCGCGCCACGGTATCGGCGGCGCCGCCGGGCGCGAACCCGACCACCAGCTTGATGGCGTGCGTGGGATAGGTCTGGGCGTGGCCACCGGTGGCCGTGCCGAGGCCGGCCAGCAGTGCGAGGACGGCGAGTTTGCGGGTCATGGGATGGCGAGCACGATCTTGCCGACGTGGCGGTTGGATTCCATGCGCGAGCGCGCGGCCGCGAGCTGGTCGAACGGATGCACGCTGTCGATCAGCGGCCGGAGGCGGCCGTCGGCGATCCGTGGCAGGAAGTCGCGGATGAAGGCGGGCAGCGCTGCCGCGCGTTGCTCGGCGCTGCGCAGCTTGTTGGAAACGCCGAACAGCGTGAGCCGCTTCGCGTGCAACGCCTGCAGGTCGATCTCGGCCTTCAGCGTGTCGTCCACGTAGCCCACCATCGCGAGCCGGCCCTCGAAGGCCATCGCGCGGATGCATTCGGCGAACACCGAGCCGCCCACGGTGTTCACCACGAGGTTCACGCCCTTGCCGCCGGTCGCCTGCATGACGGCATCGTGGAAATCGCCCGCGCGCGTCTCGATCGCGACGTCGAGGCCCAGCGCCTTCAGGCGCTCGAGCTTCTCGCGCGAGCCGGACGTGCCGATCACCCGGGCGCCGAGGGCCTTCGCCGCCTGCAGCGCGGCCACGCCGACGCCCGACGACACGCCGGTGACGAGCACCCATTCGCCCGCGGCGAGGCGTCCCTGGGCCACGAGCATGTCGTGCACGACGAGGAACACCAACGGCACCGAGGCGGCCTCCTCGAACGAAAGGGAGGCGGGCACGGCAATCGCCTCGCGCGCATCCATCAACGCGTATTCCGAGAAGGCGCCCGCGCAGCGGCCCATCACGCGTTGTCCGGGCTCGAAGCCCGTCGCCTCGGCGCCGGCCTTCACCACCTCGCCGGCGCCTTCCGCGCCGATCGCCTTGCTCGTGCCGCCCTTCTGCAACCCGTGGCCGAGGATGAATTCGCCGCGGTTCAGGCTCGCCGCCCGCATGCGCACCAGCAGTTGCCGCGGCCCGGGCTCCGGAATGGGCACGTCGCGCAGCTCGAGCGTGCCGGCGCGATCGCTCGCGTGCATGAAATAGGACTTCATCGGTGTGCTGTCTCTCCCGGGGGAGACTGTAGCTTATCGGCGCCGCTTTGGCGCCGGCCCCGCGTGTGAGGCGCGGGGCCCGCGCCTCACTCCTGCGGCAGGAAGCCCTCGACGGAGAGGTAGCGCTCGCCGGTATCGTAGTTGAACCCCAGGACACGCGCGCCCTTGCCCAACTCGGGCAGCTTCTGCGCGATCGCCGCGAGCGTCGCGCCCGACGACATGCCGACGAGGATGCCTTCCTCGCGCGCGCTGCGCCGCGCCATCTCCTTGGCCGCCTCGGGCTCGACCTGGATCACGCCGTCGACGAGCGACATGTCCATGATCGCGGGGATGAAGCCCGCGCCGATGCCCTGGATCGGGTGCGGGGAAGGCTTGCCGCCCGAGAGCACGGGCGAGAGCGTCGGCTCGACGGCGAACACCTTGAGCTTCGGCCATTGCCTCTTGAGGACCTGCGCGCAGCCCGTGATGTGCCCGCCCGTGCCCACGCCGGTGATGATGGCGTCGAGGCCCTCGGGAAAATCCTCGGCGATCTCGCGCGCGGTGGTGCGCGCGTGCACCTCGACGTTCGCGGGGTTCTCGAACTGCTGCGGGATCCACGATCCGGGCGTGGCGTCGCGGATCTCCTGCGCCTTGGCGATCGCGCCCTTCATGCCCCCGGCGCGCGGCGTGAGCACGAGCCTCGCGCCGTAGGCCAGCATCAGCTTGCGGCGCTCGACCGACATGCTGTCGGGCATGACGAGGATGAGCGGATAACCCTTCACCGCGGCGGCCATGGCGAGCCCGATGCCGGTGTTGCCCGAGGTGGGCTCGATGATCGTCGCGCCGTTCCCGAGCTTGCCGCTTGCCTCGGCCGCCTCGATCATGGCGAGCCCGATGCGGTCCTTGATGGACCCGCCCGGGTTCGAGCGCTCCGACTTGATCCAGACCTCGGCCGCCGGGCCGAAGAGGCGGTTGATGCGGATGTGCGGGGTGTTGCCGATCGTGGCGAGGATGTTCGGCGCTTTCAAGCGGACCTCCCGGGGGAAAATAATTGGGGTCAGACCCCAATTCACTGAATTCAGATTCAGGATTTGCCAAATGGGGGTCTGACCCCAATTATTCTCTACCCCAATTATTCTCTC
>DASTGG010000246.1:0-4068 GCA_035719385.1 Usitatibacter sp. | reverse complement strand
GCCCACCGCGTTCTGCGGCCGGTAGGTGGGATCGCCCGTGGTGGTCGGGCCCGAGGCGAGGTTGGCCAGGCGCACGTGCTGCCAGAACAGGAACGACTCGTCCGTCGCGGTCGTGCTGTTCCAGTTGCCCTCGATCACGCCATTTCCGCGCGCCGCCGGAGCCGCCGGCGTGGACGCGGGCGTCGCATTCGTCACGTGGGCCGTGACATTGGGGTCATCGCCCGGCAGCGACTTGAACTTGTCCTGGTAGCCGTAGATGTACGTCGGCACCACGCGGAAATCATTGGCGAGGTTCTTCACCTTCGCGCTGTTGATCAGTTCCTGGCCCTTCAGGATTCCGCCCAGCAGCAGGCCGATGATCACGAGCACGATCGCGATCTCGACGAGGGTGAAGCCCGATTGCTGCGATTTCATGTTGTTATCCTCCGAAACGGTCCAGTGCCACCGTGCAAACTGCGTGCCAACGCGAGATTGCGCTGTTTTACAAGGCTTTTGTTCAACTCACGGGGTTTTCCCGGGCTTCTGGCCGATACAGCCGTGTACGGGATCCCGACACGCGCCGTCGGAATCCCGACATGCGCAAGTCGTTCATGGCAGCCGTGCACGCTTTCTTTTATCCTGCCGCCAGACCTTCCCCGGCCTTCCCGTGGTCGCCTCCCGCGCCTCTCCGCACCGCCTCGCCGCCCTGCTCATCGCCAACCGCCGGTGGCTGGTGATCGGCATGCTGCTCGCCCTGCATGCCGCCATGGTGGCCGAGCGCGGCAGCGTGCTGCAGCGTTTATTGCTCCTGTCGCACTTCGGATTCTTCCTTGTGTGGCAGCCGTTCTTCGCCGCCGAGCGCGAGCTGAAGATCTTCTCGGTGATCCTGCTGCTCGGCATCACCGGCGCGACGCTGTTCTTCCTCCCCGCGTGGCTGATCGTGTTGTGGATGCTCGTGCTCCTCGGAATCCTCGGCGGGCGTGTGTTCATGGCGCAGGCCGACGACCGCAACCGCTTCTACCTCGTCGCGTTCATGTACGTGCTCACGCTGCTGCTGCTCTGGGTCGTGCCGTCATTGCTGCTGCAGGAGCGCGAGGTGCCCGTGGTCGTCGGCCGCTTCGCGCGCGAGTTCCTGCCGCTGGTGCTCGTGCTCCTGGCATTCCTGCCGCGGCCCGCGGAAGAGCATGTCGCGCAGGTGTTCGACTTCTTCTACGCCCTGCTCGTCTTCCAGCTGGGCATGATGATCGTGCTGGGATCGATCGTGGTGATGCGCTTCACGGGCGCGCCGTACGTGAACGCCGTGATCATCACGCTCTTCGGCACGGCCCTCGCGCTCTTCATGTTCGGCGCGCTGTGGAACCCGATGCGCGGGTTTGGCGGGCTGCGGACGTACTTCTCGGTCTACCTGATGTCGGTCGGGCTGCCGTTCGAGCTGTGGATGCGCCGCGTGGCGGAGCTCGCCGAGACCGAGGGCGACTCGCGGCGCTTCCTCGAGATGTCCCTCGGGGAGATGACCGGCTTCGCGTGGATGCGCGGCGTCACCTGGAAATCGCCCGAGGGAGAGGGAAGCTTCGGCGAGCGGACCCAGTATGTGTCGCGCTACTCGTACCACAGCCTGGAGATCGCCTTCTACACGAAGATGCTGCTGTCGCCGGCGCTCCTGCTGCACATGCGGCTGCTGGCGCAGGTGGTCGGCGAGTTCTACGAGGGCAAGCGGCGCGAGGCGATGCTGCGCCGCAATGCCTACCTGCAGGCGATGCACGAGACCGGCGCGCGCCTCACGCACGACGTGAAGAACCTGCTGCAGTCGCTGTACACCCTCACCTCCATGGCACCGAAGGGCGAGAGCGACCAGTACACGGCGCTCCTGCAGCGGCAGCTGCCGCAGCTCACGAAGCGCCTGCAGCTCACGCTCGACAAGCTGAGGAGCCCCGAGCTCGCGACGGGGGACCTGCCCGTGCGGGCCACCGCGTGGTGGGCGGAAGTCGAGCGCCGCCTCTCGGGCTCCGACGTCGTGCTCGACGGCCGGATCACCGCGGACGGAAGCATTCCGGCGACGCTCTTCGACAGTTTCATCGAGAACGGCGTCGAGAACGCGCGGGCGAAGCGCGCGGACGATGCTGCGGTGCGCATCTCGATCCGCTTCGTGTTCGACGCCGGGCTCGCCGAGCTTTCCGTGTGCGACACCGGCAAGGCCGTGCCGGAAGCCATGGCGCACCGCTTGTTCCGCGAGCCCATCGAGCGCGGCGGCGGCCTGGGCATCGGCCTGTACCACCTGGGGCAGCTCGCGCAAGCCGCGGGTTACCGCGTCATGCTCGCGAGGAACGTGGACGGGCGCGTGTGCCTGTCGATGCTCAAGCGCGATGAACCGGCGCCGCCATCAGCCGGGAAGGGCTGACACCGCCTCCTCGAGGGCGGAGCGCCAGTCGCCGAGGCGCACGCCGAGCTGCGCCGCGAGGCGCTCGTTCGACAGCACCGAATTGGCCGGACGCCGTGCCGGCGTCGGGTACTCGCTCGACGGGATGGGCACCAGGCGCGGCATGCGAAACCCGGCGCCGCGCCGGCGCGCCACGGCCTCGAAAATCGCCTGTGCGAATCCGAACCAGGTGGTCTCGCCGGCCGCGGTGGCGTGATAGACGCCGCCTTTCGCGCGAATCGCGTCCAGCTCGCGCTCGACCAGCTCGCGCACGAGCTCTCCCAGCTGCAGGCTCGACGTCGGCGCCCCGCGTTGGTCGTCGACCACGCGAAGCTCGTCGCGCGTGGCGGCGAGCCGCAGCATCGTGAGCATGAAGTTCTTTCCGTGGGGACCGTATACCCAGCTCGTGCGCAGCGTCGCATGCGCGCAGCCGGTAGCCGCGATCGCGCGCTCTCCCGCGAGCTTCGAGGCCCCATAGGCGTTCACGGGGCTCGTCGCGTCCGTTTCAACGTACGGCGAATCCTTGGTGCCGTCGAACACGTAGTCGGTGGAGAAATGGATCAGCACGGCGCCGAGGCGTTTCGCCTCGTCGGCGAGGATCCCGGGCGCGACGCCATTCACCTGGTGCGCCAGCGCGGCCTCCTTTTCCGCGAGGTCCACGGCGGTGTATGCGCCTGCGCTCACGATGACATCGGGCCGCGCCTCGCGCACCCGCGCGACGATCTGGTCGGGCTGTGCGAGATCCAGCGTGCGGCGGTCGTGCGCGATCACCTCCGCGCGCCCCTGCAATCGCCGGACGACCTCGCTGCCGACCTGGCCGGCGCTGCCCGTCACGAGCAACCGCATCACGGGAAGGTTTCGGCGCTCGCGAGCGGAACGCCGGCTGCGTCCTTCGGCTTGAGCAGCGGCTCGCGTCCGCCGAGCGGCCACTCGATGCCGAGCGCGGGGTCGTTCCACAGCAGCGAGCGCTCGTGCGCCGGCGCGTAATAGTCCGTGGTCTTGTAGAGGAACTGCGCCGTTTCGGACATGACGAGGAAGCCGTGCGCGAAGCCTTCCGGCACCCAGAGCATGCGGCGATCGTCGGCGGAGAGCGTCACCGAGAAGCTGCGCCCGAACGTGGGCGACGAGCGCCGCAGGTCCACCGCCACGTCGAACACCTCGCCCTGGACGACGCGCACCAGCTTGCCCTGCGCCTGCCGCACCTGGTAGTGCAGGCCGCGCAACACGCCGCGCGCGGACATGGAATGGTTGTCCTGCACGAAATCGACGTCGCGCCCCACCAGCTCGCCGAAGCGCCGGCGGTTCCAGCTCTCGAAGAAATAGCCGCGCGCGTCGCCGAACACGGCCGGCTCGATCAGCAGCACCCCGGGAAGCGCCGTGGGAATGGCCTTCAACTCAGAACACCTTGTCGTGCAGCATGTCGAGCAGGTACCGGCCGTACGCATTCTTCTTCATGGGGGCGGCGAGCTTTTCCACCTGCGGCGCGCCGATGTAGCCCATGCGGTACGCGATCTCCTCGGGGCAGGCGATCTTCAGCCCCTGCCGCCGCTCGATGGTCTCGATGAACGAGGAGGCCTCCAGGAGCGAGGCGTGGGTGCCGGTGTCCAGCCAGGCGAACCCG
Organism: Usitatibacter sp.; assembly: GCA_035719385.1. Classification (GTDB taxonomy): domain Bacteria; phylum Pseudomonadota; class Gammaproteobacteria; order Burkholderiales; family Usitatibacteraceae; genus Usitatibacter. Next base: position 52 of record DASTGG010000246.1, on the reverse strand, counting down.
CGGCCCAGCACCTCCACGCTCAGCTGTCCGCGCCGGAGGTACTCGCGGTTCA
>DASTGG010000245.1:0-16264 GCA_035719385.1 Usitatibacter sp. | reverse complement strand
GAGGCTGCCCGTCGAGCAGCACGGGCGGCGTGCCGAACGCGCCCATGCACTCGAACGACTCCTGCTCGTCGGCGCCGGGCCGGATGAACGGCAGCGCCTCGGTGCGCGCGACGTCCCAGGAGCCGAGCTGCCACGCGACGTCGAGCACGTCGTTCTCGAGCTCGTCGAGCCGGTCCCAGCGCTCGTTGAGCTGCAGCGCGGAGCTGGGCACCGGCTGGTAAGCCACCACGTTCGCGTCGGTGACCTCGGCCAGGCGCGTCTCCACGAAGCCGTGCCAGTGCAGCGTGAGCACGACGGGCGTGTTCGAGTACGGCACGGCGGCCACGGTCACCGCGACGAGCGGCAGGCGGTTCGAGATGAGTTGCGTTTCAATGCGGTCGAGTAAGTGCATTTCGATGCTCCTCCCCTTTTCGAAGGAAATTCGGCTGGCGAAGTTCCGCCCGCGCTCCATTCACGGAAGCAACATGCATGCGCATACGCCTTTCTTGCATGAAATCAACGCCTCGTGTTGCTAGCACTCGGTAGTGACGGTTGCCAGTGGGCCATTTCACCGACGCGTTTCCTCTTCAACGCCCGACAGGGCCGTGCCGTTGATCCGACATCCCCTAGAATGTGCGATCCGTCACGGCGAGCCCGACGAATTCTGCTGATGGCCATGGACAACGCGCAGGCGATGCGCCGCAGCCTCGCGGCCATCTGGCATCCGTGCACGCAGATGAAGCAGCACGAGCGCATCCCGCTCGTGCCCGTGGCGCGCGCCGAGGGGCCGTGGCTGTACGACTTCGACGGCCGGCGCTACCTGGACGGCGTGAGCTCCTGGTGGGTCAACCTCTTCGGGCACTCGCACCCCGCCATCGTCGCCGCGATCACGGAGCAGCTGCGAACGCTCGACCACGTGATGCTCGCGGGCTTCACGCACGCCCCGGCGATCGAGCTCGCCGAAAGGCTGCAGGCGGTCGCGCCGCCCGGCCTGGGCCACGCGTTCTTCGCCTCCGATGGCGCTTCGGCCACCGAGATCGCGCTCAAGATGGCGTTCCATTACTGGGCCAATCGCGGCGTGCGCGGCAAGAGCCGCTTCGTGGCGCTGCAGGGGGCATACCACGGCGAGACCGTCGGCGCGCTCGGCGTGACCGACGTGCCGATCTTTCGCGACGCGTATGCGCCCCTCGTGCGCAGCGCGCTCGTGGCCCCCTTCCCCGCGCGCGGCCCGCGCGACCACCACTTCCTCGGCGTGCAGGGCGCGAACGCCGCGGCGGATGCGCTCGCCAAGCTGCTCGAGGAGCGCCACGCGGAGGTCGCGGCCCTGATCGTGGAGCCCCTGGTGCAGGGCGCGGCCGGCATGCGCTTCTACCACCCCGAATACTTGCGGCGCGCGCGCGAGCTTTGCACGCGCTACGGCGTGCTGCTGATCGCCGACGAGATCATGACGGGCTTCGGCCGCACCGGCACCCTCTTCGCGTGCGAGCAGGCCGGCATCGCCCCCGACCTTCTTTGCCTGTCGAAAGGCATCACCGGCGGCGCGCTGCCGCTATCCTGCGTCATGGCGACGGACGCGATCTACGAGGCGTTCTACGACGAGGAGATCGCGCGCGGCTTCCTCCATTCCCATTCATACACCGGCAACCCGCTCGCCTGCCGCGCGGCGTGCGCCGTGCTCGACATCTTCGAGCGCGAGAAGGTGATCGCCGCGAACGAGGAGAAGGCGGCGCGCTTCTTCGCGGCGGCCGGGCGCCTCGCGCGCCATCCGCGGGTGCGCGACTTCCGGCATCTCGGGATGATCTGGGCGTTCGAGGTCGATACGGTGGACCCGGGCTTCGCGCCACGCGCGTTCCGGCGCGCGCTCGAGGCGGGCGTGCTGCTGCGGCCCATCGGCAGCACCGTCTATTTCATGCCGCCGTACGTGGTCGGCGACGCGGAGTTCGAGCTGCTCGTCCAGGCCGGCATCGCGGTGGCGGAGATGCACGGCGAATGAGGAGGCTCGCGGCAGTCCTGCTGCTCCTGCTCTGCCCGGCGCTGGCGGCGGCCGCGCGGCCGGTGCCCGCGAGCGTGCGCGCGGCCCTCGCGCAGGCGAAGCTGCCCGCGAGCGCCGTGGCGATCCTCGTCGAGCCCGTCGAGTCCGGCCCGCCGGTGCTGGTGCACCAGATCAGCGTGCCGATGAACCCGGCTTCGGTCATGAAGCTCGTGACCACGTACGCGGGGCTCGACATTCTCGGGCCCGCATTCCGCTTCCGCACCGACGTGCTGCACACCGGCGAGCTCGCCAACGGGGTTCTGGCGGGCGACCTCGTGCTGCGCGGCGGCGGCGATCCCAAGCTCACGTACGAGCGCCTGTGGCAGCTCGCGCACCTCCTGCGCAGCCGCGGCGTGCGCGAGATCCGCGGCGACGTGATCCTCGATCGCGCCTACTTCGCGCCGGCGCCGGCCGATCCCGGCCGCTTCGACCAGCAGCCGCGCCGCGCCTACAACGTGGCGCCCGACGCGCTGCTCGTGAATTTCCAGGCGGTGGATTTCACCTTCGCGCCCGACGCCGGTGCCGTGCGCGTGACGGCGGAGCCGGACCTGCCCGACGTGCGCGTCGTGAGCCGCATCAAGGCCACCGCCGAGCCGTGCTCGTGGTGGCGCCGCGACCTGCGTTACGACATCGACAGCAGCGGAGCCGGCGCGACCGTCGTCTTCTCCGGCACCATGGCCGCCGATTGCGGCGAGCACTCGTGGCCGCTCGCGGTCCTCGAAGGCGCGCGCTTCACGGAGTCCACGTGGCGCTGGGTCTGGAGCGAGGCGGGCGGCGTGCTGCGCGGCAAGGTGCGCGACGGCGCCACGCCGGCCGAGGCGAAGACGCTGCTGCGCTTCGAATCGGAGCCGCTCGCGAACCTCGTGCGCGACATGAACAAGTACTCGAACAACGTCATGGCGCGGCACATCTTCCTCGCGCTCTCGGCCGAGCGCGGCAATCCCGGGCGTGCCGAGGACAGCGTGCACATCGTGCAGGATTGGCTGCGCGAGCGCGGCATCGTGGCCCCGGAGCTGGTGATGGAGAACGGCTCGGGCCTTTCGCGCGAGGCGCGCATCAGCGCCGCGACGCTCGCCGCCGTGCTCCGGAGCGCGTGGAAAAGCCCCGTCATGCCCGAGCTGATGGCGTCGCTGCCGATTCTCTCGGTCGATGGCACGTTCAAGTCATGGCCCGTGGGCCCGGCGAGTGGACACGCCCACCTCAAAGGGGGCACGCTGGACGATGCGAAGGCCATGGCGGGGTACATCGTGGACCGCCAGGGCCGGCGCTGGATCGTCGTGATGCTCGTCAACCATGCCAACGCGCCCGCGGCGCAGCCCGCGATGGACGCGCTGGCCGAATGGGTCTACCGCGAGGCGGGCCCGGGAGGTGTGCGATGACCGCCGGACATCGGGCCACCCACGAAGTGCTCAACCAGCCGCCGCCCTTCACCGGGCACGACGCGTTCGCCGCGGATCCCTGGCTCGGCGCGGCCCTCGCGCGCGCCGGCGTGACCGGCATGCAGGCCGCCTGCTCGGAGCTCGGGAAGTTCGTGGGCTCGGCGGAAGGGCAATACCACGCGGCGCTCGCGAACCGCTACACGCCGGAGCTGCGCACGCACGACCGCTTCGGCAACCGCATCGACGCGGTCGAGTACCACCCGTCCTACCACGTGCTCATGCGGCACGCGTTCGGCGCCGGCCTGCATTCGCTCGCGTGGAAACGGGCCGAGGCGCCCTTCTCGGCGCGCGCGGCGCTCTTCTACCTGTGGAACCAGCTCGAGCAGGGCACGTCGTGCCCGGTCACGATGACCTTCGCGTCGATCCCCATGTTCGAGCACGCCCCCGAGCTCGCGCGCGCCTGGCGGCCGAAGGTGCTCGCCGACGCGTTCGACCCGCGGCCGGAACGCATGCAGGTGAAGGCCGGCGTGACCATCGGCATGGCGATGACCGAGAAGCAGGGCGGCTCGGACCTGCGCGAGGTGCAGAGCGTGGCCGCGAAGGACGGCAGCGCCTGGCGGCTGAACGGCCACAAGTGGTTCTGCTCGGCGCCCATGAGCGACGGCTTCTTCACGCTCGCGCGCGTGGCCGAGGGCGTCACCTGCTTCTTCGTGCCGCGCACGCTGGACGACGGCTCGCGCAACGCGCTGCGCATCGAGCGCCTCAAGGACAAGCTGGGCAACCGCTCCAATGCCTCCTCGGAGATCGAGTACCAGGACACGAGCGCCTGGCTCGTGGGCGAGCCGGGCCGCGGCATCGCCACGATCCTCAACATGGCGCACCACACGCGCTTCGACATCGTGGTCGCGATCGCCGGCATGATGCGCGCGGCGCTCAACGAGGCGCTGCACCATGCGAAGCACCGCACGGCCTTCGGCAAGCGCCTCGTGGATCACGCGCTCATGCGCAACGTCCTCGCCGACCTCGCGCTGGAGGCCGAAGCGGCGATGCTGCTCGCGTTCCGGCTGGCCGCGGCGTTCGACGCGACGCCGCACGACGCGAAGGAGCGCGAGCTGCAGCGCGTGCTCACGCCGATCGCGAAGTACTGGCTGTGCAAGCGCATGACGCCGGTGGCCACCGAGGCGATGGAATGCCTGGGCGGCAACGGCTACGTGGAGGAGTCGCCGCTCGCGCGGCTCTACCGCGAGGCGCCGTTGAACGGCATCTGGGAAGGCAGCGCGAACGTGATCTGCCTGGACGCGCTGCGGGCGATCAACCGCTCGCCCGCGGCGTTCGCGACCCTCGCCGAAGAGGCCGCGCTCGCTCGCGACCCGCGGATCGACCGCCGGATCGCGTGGGCCGGGCGCTCGCTCGCCGATCCCGCCACGGCCGAGACGTGCGCGCGCTCGATCGTCGAGGCGCTCGCGACCGGCATGCAGGCTTCGTTGATGAAGCGGTACGCGGATCCCAGTGCGGCCGAAGCTTTCTGTGTGGCACGGACGGATTGCCTCGAAGGGGGCCGCACGATCGGCACGCTGCAGCTCGCCTCCGACGAGCTGCGCGCGCTGGCCGCACGGGCGGAGCTGGCTTCCTAGGCGGCTTTCGCTTCCTCCAGCCGCTCGAGGCGCGCGCGCTCGCCGCCGAACTCCACGGCGAGCCGCCGCATGTCGTCATCCCCGAACTGCCGCTCGAGCCGCGAGAAGACGTCGTGCTCCTCGCCTTCGATGTGGCGCGAGACGAGCTCGCGCACGACCTTCAGGCGCGCGTGCCACTCGAGCGTGACGGGACGGCCGCGCGCGAGCTTGTCGAAGAGCTCCTCGACCAGCTCGTGCTCGATGAAGCGCTCGTCGGCGTGGATGTTCAGCTGGGAGGCCGCCTCCGCGGTTTCGAGCGCGCGATACACGACCGATTCCTCGGCGAGCGCGTGGATCGCCCACGCGCGCCGCAGTCCGGCCAGGCGAGCGCTGCAGCGTCGCGGGTCGCTTTCCCGGCGCAGCGACTCCAGCTCCGCGAGGTAGGCGTCGTGGTCCCCGCGAAGCTGGGCGCGAATGTCGTCGTCGGGCGAGTCCAAGTCCGCGTCCGCTGCCGCGTCGCTCAGCGGTTCGACGGATTGTGCTCGACGGCTTCCTTCTCGACCTTCTTGCCGCCCGATTGCACGTCGCGGCCGACACCTTCCATCGTGTTGCACGCGGTAAGGATGAACGCGCCGAGGATGGCCGCGATGAGGGCTTTCACTTTCATTGTTATCTCCAGGGTGGTTGAGGAATGCGGGCTAGTAGCCCTTGTGCTTCTCGGCGCTGGTCTCGAGCTTCTTGCCGGCCTGCTGGGTGTCCTGCCCCACGCCGGCCATCGTGTTGCAGCCCGCCAGGAACATGACGCCGATGATGAGCGCGATCAGTTTCTTCATGGTGCCTCCGTGTCGAAAGTTGGATGCGTCAAGTCCGGGCATGGACGAGCCCTGCCCGTCGCATCCCAAGTCTCCCCGACCGGGAAGGCCCGGGAAATCAGGCAAGTGCGTGCGGCGGTGTCGGCCCGTTCCTACGGTCTGGGGCCCCGCGCGGCCCGGTCCACGGCGAAGACGGTCGCGAGCGCGAGGCCCAGGGCGACGGTGAAGGCGGGGACGATGCCCCACGGCGCGAGCGTCGCCGCGAGCGTCGCGAAGAAGGCCGTGAACCCCGACAGGCCCACCACGAATCCGCGAAGCAGCCGCGCGAGCGCGTCGTAGCCGTACAGCGCGAGCGTGAAGGGCGGCATGATCGTGCCCGTGACGGGCAGCGACAGCAGCACGCCGCTCACCACGGGGCCGAAGACCGGCGCGCTGAACAGGATCAGCGCCGCGAGCCCGAAGGCGGCGAGCACGCGAAGCCGCAGCTCGATGGGCGGGATCCTCGGCGCGACCGTCGCGGCCTTCTCGCGCGGAAGCCAGCGTGCCGCGGCGAGCAGCGCGAGCACGGCGAGCGCGAGGGCGCCGGCCGGCTGCAGCGGCAGCATCGCCACGGCGGCCGATGCGAGGAAGAAAGCCGCCCAGCCCGATGCGAGCGCCAGCATCCAGCTGCCGCTGCGCGCGGCGTACGCGAACGCGAGCAGGTGCGCGCCCTGTCCCACGATCGCGGCGAGCGTGAAGAGCGCGGAGCGCGCGGCGAATGCGGTGCCCAGGTCGAGCGCGAGGAAGAGCGTGATGGGGCCGCCGATCATCGGCAGGCCGCCGAGGTAGCCCGAGATCGCGTGGCCCCAGCGGCGCGCGGCGAGCGAGGCGAGCCACACCGCCGTGGGCACGAGCGCCAGCCGCAGCAACGTCTCGACGGTCACTTGCGGCGGTTGCCGCCGGCCACCATGCGGTACTCGTACAGGCGGCACTCGAGGGCGCCGTTGTAGAGCACGGTCTTGCGCGAGGCGTGGAGCCGGACGAGCTTCGCGAGGTCCGGGTCGCCCGAGAACACGTAGGCCGTCCATCCCGCGAAGCGCTTCTTCAGCACGTCGCCCAGCTTCGGGTAGAACTCCGCGAGCTTCGCCTTCTCGCCCAGCCGCACGCCGTAGGGCGGGTTGGTCACGATGAGCCCGCTCGATGCCGGCGCCGCGAGCTCTAGCAGGTTCACCTGCTTGAGGCTGACGGCGGCCTCGAGACCGGCGTCGTGAAGGTTCCTGCGCGCGTGGTCGAGCGAGCGGCCGTAGAGGTCGGAGCCGTGGATCGGCAGCGGCCCCACCGGCTTCTCGTGGCGCGCCGCATCGGCGAGCGCGCGCTCCCAGGCGGCGGGATTGAAGCGCGCGAGCTTCGCGAACGCGAACTCGCGCTCGCGCCCGGGCGCGCGGCCGAGCGACATCTCGGCCGCCTCCGTGAGGAAGGTGCCCGCGCCGCACATCGGGTCGAGCAGCGGCGTGCCCGGATGCCACTGCGCCAGCCTGAGGATGCCCGCCGCGAGGTTCTTCTTGAGCGGCGCTTCGCCCACGGCGTCCCGGCGCCCGCGCTTGAACAACGGCTCGCCCGACGTATCGATGTAGAGCGTGCATTGCTTCGGGTCGAGGAACGCGTGGATGCGCAGGTCCGGCTCGCGCGGCGACACCGAGGGCCGACGCCCCAGCGCATCGCGGAAGTGGTCCGCGATCGCGTCCTTCACGCGCAGCGTCACGAAATCGAGGCTCTTCACCGGGCTGCGATGCGCGTTGGTCTCCACCTTGAACGTCCGCTCGGCGGAGAAGTAGTCGTGCCAGCGCACCTCGCGCGCGCGCTTGTAGATGTCGTCCTCGCTCGCATACGGGAACTGCGCGACGCGCCACAGGATGCGGCTCGCCACGCGCGAGTGCAGGTTCGCCGCGTACACGATCTCGAACGGGCCGCTGAAGGCCACGCCCGCCTCGGCCTCCGTCACGTTCGCCGCCTCGAGCGCGGCCAGCTCCTCGCGCAGGACGGCAGAAAGCCCGCGCGGGCACGGGGCGAAGAAATAATGCGCCGTGTTTTCCTGTTTGCGCAGGATGCGGGGCCCGGTCGAGCTCATCTAGTAGGGCTTGACGACGACGAGGATGACGATGGCCACGAGCAGCACCGTGGGCACCTCGTTCACCCAGCGATAGAACACGTGCGAGTGGCGGTTGGCGTCGCGCGCGAAGTCGCCCAGGTACTTGCGGATCCAGAAGTGGTAGGCGACGAGCAGCGCCACGAGCGCGACCTTGGTGTGCAGCCAGCCGCCGGAAAAGCCGTAGCCGAACCACATCCACAGCCCCGAGGCGAGCGTGAGGACCATCGCGGGCATCATGATGCCGCGATAAAGCTTGCGCTCCATCAACTTGAAGCGCTCGCTGGAAATGTGGTCTTTTGCCTCGGCGTGATAGACAAAGAGCCGCGGGAGATAAAATAGCCCTGCGAACCAGGAAACCACGAATATGACGTGCAGGGCCTTGATCCACAACATGGGGCGGTATCTTACCCTCCTCGCGCTGCTCGCCACGGGCGCTGCCGCCGCATGGGGCGCGCCGGTCGTGAACACCGAGCACGTCGAGGCGGAGCTGGTCGCGGACAAGGCCTCGGCCCAGCCCGGCAAGCCCGTCCTCGTGGGCCTCAAGCTGCGCATGGCGCCGGAATGGCACACGTACTGGAAGAATCCGGGCGATTCCGGATTACCCACGCGCATCAAATGGGTATTGCCCGAGGGCTGGAAGGCGGGCGACATCCACTGGCCCTTCCCGCAGACGCTGCCCGTCGGCCCGCTCATGAACTACGGGTACGAGGACGAGGTGGTGCTGCTCTCCGAGCTCACGCCGCCCGCCAACGCGAAGGAAGGGCCGCAACCGATCAAGGCGCACGCGGAATGGCTCGTGTGCAAGGACGTGTGCATTCCGGAAAAGGGCGAGCTGGATTTCACCCTGCCCGTCTCCAACGCCCCGCCGGCGGACAACCCGCGCTGGCAGGCGCACATCGGGCGCGCGAAGAACATGTGGCCGGTGCAGCCGCAGGGCTGGAAGTTCGACGCGGCCATCGTCGGCAAGAGCCTCGTCGTGCGCCTCGTGCCGCCCGAAGGCGCGACGCTGCCCACCAAGGTCACCTTCTTCCCCGAGCGTGAGCTGCTGATCGAGCCCGCGGCGCCGGAGAAGGTGAGCCGCGACGGGCGCGGCATTCGCATCGAGATGAAGCTCGCCGACCCGCCGCCCGGGAAGGTCGAGAGCGTGACCGGCGTCGCCGTCGCCGAAAGCGGCTGGCCCGGCATCCCGCGCAAGGCGATCCAGGTCGAGGCGCCGGTTCTGGCGGCCATGCCCGCCGCGGCAGGGACGGGCACGATCGCCGGCGGCCCGCTCGCGGCCGACGGGCTGGACGGCAGCGCGTGGCTCGCCCTCGCCTTCGCATTCATGGGCGGCGTGCTGCTGAACCTCATGCCGTGCGTCTTTCCCGTGCTCGGCATCAAGGTCATGGGCTTCGTGAGGCACGCGCACGGCGAGGCGCGCGCCATGCGCATGCAGGGCGTCATGTTCTTCGTGGGCGTGCTCGCCTCGTTCCTCGCGCTCGCGGGCCTGATGCTGGTGCTGCGCGCGTCCGGGGCGCAGCTCGGCTGGGGGTTCCAGCTGCAATCGCCCATCGTGGTGATGCTGCTCGCGATGCTCTTCTTCGTGCTCGCGCTGAACCTCATCGGCGTCTTCGAATGGGGCGCCTTCGCGCAGTCGATGACCTCCAGCATCACCGCGCGCGGCCGCTATGCGGACGCATTCCTTTCCGGTGTGCTCGCGACCGTCGTGGCCACGCCGTGCACCGCGCCCTTCATGGGCGCCGCCGTGGGCTTCACGCTCACGCAGAGCGCGCCGCTCTCGCTCGCGATCTTCGCCATGCTGGGCATCGGCATGGCCATGCCCGTGCTGCTGCTCTCGCTCTACCCGGCGCTCCTGAGGAAGCTGCCGAAGCCGGGCGTGTGGATGGAGACGTTCAAGCAGATCCTCGCCTTCCCGCTCTTCGCCACGGTCGCATGGCTCGCATGGGTGCTCGGCGCGCAGGCGGGCAACGATTCGATCCTCGCGCTGCTGGGCGGGCTGGTGATCGTCGCCCTCGCCGCGTGGATGTACGGCCGCTGGCGGCATTCGACGGGCCTGTGGCGTCCCACGGTCGCGCTGGTGCTCGGCGCAGCGGGCATCGCCGTCGCGTGGCCCTCCCCCTATGCGGCCGAATCGCCCGGCGCCACCGCTGCGCGCCAGGGCGACCTCGCATGGCAGGCGTGGTCGCCCGAGAAGGTGAGCGAGCTCACGGCGCAGGGCAAGGCCGTCTTCGTCGACTTCACCGCCGCATGGTGCGTCACGTGCCAGGTGAACAAGCGCGTCGCGCTGCACAACGCCGGCGTCGTGAAGGAGTTCGCCGCCCGCGGTGTCGTGCCGCTGCGCGCGGACTGGACGCGCCAGGACCCGCGCATCACCGAGACGCTTTCGTCGCTGGGAAGGAACGCGGTGCCGGTCTACGCGCTGTACGTGCCCGGCGAGGCGCAGCCGCGGCTGCTGCCCGAGGTGCTCACGCCCGCGATCGTGATCGCGGAGCTGTCGCGGCTGCCGAACGGGCAATCCACGGGCACCGCCATCACGCAGCGCTGACCATGAAGCGCAGGCGTTGCAGAGGAAGTACGCGAACGATGTCGTGTGGCTCACGGTCAACTCGACGAGCACCGCGTCGCGCGATCATGTCGAGCCGGCGCAGGTGGCCTCGCGTCTGAAGGAATTCAACGCCGCGCCGGCCCGTTACCTGATGGACGATCCGGGCACCGTGGGCCGCGCATATGGCGCGAAGACCACGCCCCATATGTTCATCGTCGATTCGAAGGGCACGGTCGTCTACAACGGCGCCACCCCCGGGGTGCGTCCCCGGGTCAGGTGGTCAGGCGCTTCCTGAACAACAGCAGGGCGGTCCAGAAGCCCGCGATCGCGTAGGCGGCGAGCACGGCCAGGTGCAGCAGCGGCGCCTCGGGCCAGCGGCCGAGCAGCAGCGGCCGCCCGAGCGCGACGGCATGCGTGAGCGGCAGCACGTTGGCGATCGCCTGCAGCCACGGCGGCATGTTGGCGAGCGGGTAGAAGACGCCGGAGAGCAGCATCATCGGCGTGAGCGCGAGCGTGAACCAGTACATGAAGAAGTCGTACGACTTCGCGAGCGCCGTCATGATGAGGCCGAGCCCGGAGAACGTGAGCCCGATCAGGAAGGCGAGCGGCACGATGAAGACCATCGTCCACGACTGCCCGAGCCCCAGCGCGATCGCGACGAGGAGCACCGCGATGCCGGAAAGGAAGCTCTTCGAGGCGGCCCACACCCACTCGGCGAACACCACGTCTTCGAGCGTGACGGGCGCGTTCAGGATCCCTTCCCAGGTGCGCTGCACGTGCATGCGCGAGAAGCCCGAGTACAGCGTCTCGAACGACGCCGACAGCATCGTCGAGTAGCAGATCGTGCCTCCGGCGAGGTAGGCGATGTAGCGCACGCCCTCCACCTCGGGGAGCATCGATCCGAACCCGAAGCCGAAGCCGACGAGGTAGAAGAGCGGCTCGAGGATGTTGCCGGTGACCGATTCGGCGGCGAGCTTGCGCCACACGAGGAAGTTGCGGCGCCAGACGGCGAGCCAGGTGCGCGAGATGGGGAACGTCATTCGCGCATCTCCCGGCCCGTGAGCTTGAGGAACAGGTCCTCGAGGTTCGCGCGCCGGTGCAGGAAGCGCAGGCTCGGATGCGCGCGCAGGCTCCCGACCGCCGGCGCCGCGTCGTGCAGGTAGCAGAACGCCGTCTCCCCGTGCAGCTCGGCGCGCGCGGAAAGGCGCTTCGCCTCGCCCTCGAACCAGGCCTCGACACCCTCGCCGTACACCTCGACCACCTCCGGCTCGATATGCTCGGCGATGAGCGCGCGCGGCGCCCCTTCCGCGAGGGTGCGCCCCTGGTCGATGATCTTCAGCCGGTCGCACAGGCGCTCGGCCTCGTCCATGAAGTGCGTCGTGAGCAGGATCGTCTTGCCCTGCCGCAGCAGCGCGCGCAGCTTCTCCCACATCAGGTGCCGCGCCTGCGGGTCGAGCCCCGTCGTGGGCTCGTCGAGGAAGATGAGCTCCGGGTCGTTCACGAGCGCGCGGGCGAGCACCAGCCGGCGCTTGAGCCCGCCCGAGAGGTCCTGGATGCGGCTGTCGGCGCGCGTCTCGAGCGCCGCGAATTCGAGCAACGCGGGCAGGCGCTTCTTCATCTCGGCCTCGCGCAGGCCGAAGTAGCGCCCGTACACGACGAGGTTCTCGCGCACCGTGAAGTCGGGATCGAGGTTGTCGATCTGCGGCACGACGCCCACGCGCATGCGCCCCTCGCGCGCCGCCTGCGGCACCGGGTAGCCGAGCAGGCGGATGTCGCCCGCATCGGGGCGCACGAGGCCGAGCAGCATGCGCAGCGTCGTGGTCTTGCCCGCGCCGTTGGGCCCCAGCAGGCCGTAGCATTCGCCGCGCGCGAGCTCGAGGTCGATACCGGCGACGACCTCGCGGCCGTCATAGGACTTGCGGATGCCGCGCGCGACGAGGACGGTCACCGCGCCCAGTGCGACACGATCTCGCGCAGCACGTGCAGCTTGCGGTGGAAGAAATGCTCGCCGCCCGGCACCACGACCACGGGCACCTCGCGCACCGTGCCCCAGGCGATGGAATCGGCGAGCGGCACGGTCTCGTCGAGGTCGCCATGGATCACGACGGTGTTCGCGTAGCTGTGGCGGCCCGGCGCGCCGAGCGCCGGATCCTTGGCGTCGGGCGCCTCGCCGAGGCCGCCCGGCGTGAGGCGGCGAAAGCCCGGCGCGACGAGCACGAGCCGCTTGAACTCCACGCGGCCGCTCGCGCGGGTGGCGACCGCGCCGCCGAACGAGAAGCCGGCGAGGAAGAGCGGCACGGGCCCCACGGCGCCGCGCGCGTGCTCGACCACCCTGATCATGTCGTCGGTCTCGCCGCGGCCCTCGTCGTGCGGCCCTTCCGTGGCGCCCACGCCGCGAAAGTTGAACCGGAAGGTCGCGGCGCCCGCGTCGGCGAAGGCGCGGGCGACGGTCGTCACCACCTTGTTGTCCATCGTGCCGCCGAACAGCGGGTGCGGATGCGCGATCACGGCGATCGCCTGCGCCGAGGCGGGGATCGCGGAGGCGACCTCGATGTTGCCTGCGTCGCCGCGGACCAGGTCGCGGTGGCTCTTGGGCGCCATCAGATGCGCAGGCGCTCCACGACCCGGCCGTGCACGAGATGCTCCTCGATGATCTCGTCGATGTCGGCCTTGTCCACGTATGTGTACCAGACCTCCTCGGGATAGACGACGATCACGGGCCCGTCCTCGCACCGGTCCAGGCAACCGGCGGCATTCACGCGCACCTTGCCCGCGCCGTTCATGCCCAGCTCCTTGATGCGCTTCTTGGCGTAATCGCGCAGCGCCTCGGAGCCATGGCAGGCGCAGCAGTTCTCCGGCGCCTCGCGCTTGTTGAGGCAGAAGAAGACGTGGTGCTTGTAGAAGCTCATGGGCCGCATTCTAGCCGCGCGCGGCGGCGCGGCGCTCGTGGAAGAAAAGGGCCACCAGGAAGACGACCGCCGCCACGGGCCAGAGTTCGTGGATGAAGCGCGTGAGCGTCGCGAAGCTCGCGAGCTGCCCGTGGGGCCAGCGGAACAGCCGCAGGAGCTCCTCCAGCGGGCTGTAGGCGCCGAAGATCTTCGCGATCATCGCGCCGGCGAGGATCAGCAGCAGTCCCACGTAGATGCGCACGAGCCGCGCCAGCCGGCGCAGCGGGAACATCGCCGCCACGCCGCCCACGATCGCCGCCACGCGCCCCGCGCTCACCCATTCGGCGGTGAAGTTGGGCTGCAGCATGAAGCTCGTGGACAGGAACTTGAGCCACAGCGCGAGGCTGAGGAGCACGAGCGTCGTGCGCAGCGAGCCGCCGGCGCGCAGCAGCGACGACACGAACAGCCCGAAGCCGCAGATGCCCATGCCCACGGCGAACCACTGCACGAGCATGAGCTCGCTATGCTCGCCGATGTTGCCGGCACCGAAGAAGGGCAGCGCGGGATTGAGCTGCGCGAGCAGCCACAGCATCAGCAGCACGAGCCCGGCATCGCCCCATGCGCCCTCGATGAACAGCGCCTCGCGGAGCTCTCCCAGCCGGCGCGTGGCCAGGGAATAGACCGGGTCGGCGAAGACCAGCGCGCCCAGCGTCGCGCCGAGCGCGTTGGCCATGACGTCGACGACCGACGTCACGCGATTGGGGATGAAGAGCTGCGCCACCTCCATCGCGGCGCTGAATATCGCCGCCATGCCGATCGCGCGGCCGATGGGGCGGCGCGCACGCTGCTGACGGTAGAAAAGGCAGGCGAGCGTGCCGAACGGGACGTAGGCGAGGACGTTGAACACCACGTCCGAGCGCATGAGGTGGCGCGGGATCGCGAACGCCTCGCGGAAGGCATCCGGCGCAGGCAGGCGCAGCGGCAGGAACGGGTACAGGCTCGCGTACGCGAGCAGGAGCAACCAGACCGCGAGGGAGCCGCCGTATCGGCTCGCCGTCATCCGATTGCTTTGAGCCCCTTGCGGTATTTCGCGGAGCGCTCCACGTAGTGGTTCGCGATCCACGTGTTCATCGCGACCTGCTCGGGAGTGAGGCTGCGCACCACCTTGCCCGGCGCGCCCATCACGAGCGAGCCGTCCGGGATCTCCTTGCCCTCGGTGATGAGCGAGCCGGCGCCGATGATGCAGTTCTTCCCGATCACCGCCTTGTTCAGGATGATCGCGCCGATGCCGATGAGCGAATTCTCGCGGATGGTGCAGCCGTGCAGCATGACGAGGTGCCCGATGCTCACGTTGCGCTCGAGCACGAGCGGCACGCCGCCGTCGGTGTGCAGCACGGAGCCGTCCTGCACGTTCACGTTCTCGCCGAGCGTGATCACGTCGTTGTCGCCGCGGATCGTCACGTTGTACCAGACGCTCGCGTTGTTCTCGAACACCACCGAGCCGATCACGGCGGCGTTCTGGGCCACGAAGTAATCGCCCCTGAAGACGGGCTTGCGGTCGTCGAGCTGGTAGATCATCGGCCGTCACCCCGGCGCAGGCCGGGGCCCAATCTCACATTTGTTTGAACAGGTGCGAGTATATCCGCGAGACGACGAGCGTCTCGTCCTTGCCCTTGATCCGGACGTGCGCCTGCCCCCGGAAGTCGCGCGTGACGCCGGCGATCGCGCTCGCGTTCACGATGGTCGAGCGGTGGATCTGCCAGAACGCGTCCGGGTCCAGGCCGTCGAGCAGCTCGCGAATCGGCGTCTTGATCAGCGCCTCGCCGTCGGCCATGACCACGCGCGTGTACTTCTCGTCGGACTGGAAGAAGAGCACGTCGCCGACGGGGATGAGCCGCAGGTTCTGCCCGACCGTCGCCTTGATCCATTGCAGCCGCTCGCGCTTGCCGCCGATCTGCTCGGAGATGCGCGCGAGCACGCTCTTCAGGTCCGGCGGCGCCGTGGCGGCGCGCGACTTCAGGCGCTCGATCGTCGTGGCGAGCCGCTCGTCGGAGGCGGGCTTGAGGATGTAGTCCACGGCGCCCGCCTCGAAAGCCTGGATCGCATACTGGTCGTACGCGGTCACGAACACGACGTGGCAGCGGTCCGCGACGCGGCGGGCGACGTCGATGCCGTTCACCTCCGGCATCTGGATGTCGAGGAACACGAAGTCCGGCGTCGCCTCCTCGAGCACCTCGAGCGCCGCGGCGCCGTCCTCGACGGAAGCGACGATCTCGAGCTCGGGCCAGAGCTTGCGCAGCTTGGCCTCGAGCTGCGCGCGCAGGATCGGCTCGTCCTCGGCGAGGAGCGCGGTAGGCATGGCGCGATTCTACTTGGCGGGCGGCCGGGCGGCGTCGAGCTTGCGGTCGTGGCGGCGCACCAGCCACCAGATGAAGAGGCCGACCAGGAGCAGCGGCGCGAGCACCGGGAACAGGGCCACGACGACCACGAGCGGGATGAAGATCCCGAGGCCCACGAAGAGGAAGCCCAGCCCGTATACGACGGCCAGCACGATCGCGATGGCGAGCACCACCACGACGAAGGCGACGACGATGCCCACCATGCCGGCGACCGTGCCCGTGGCGCCGAAGAGGTTCACGCCCTGCGCCTCGATCGGCAACATGCCGGTCGCCACGCCGATGATGCCGAGCCCGGCGAGCACGGCGGCGACCACCACCAGCACGACGAACGTGAACGAGAGGCCCTTGCGCCAGGCACGCTCGGCGGTGCCCACGGCCGCCAGCGTCCTGGCGGTCGTCGTGCGCGCCGTCTCCTGCGCGGTGGACGTCCGCGGCGGCTCCTGCGCGGGCGGCGGCATCGGGGGGACGCCCGACGCGGCGACGCCGGCC
>DASTGG010000244.1:0-2384 GCA_035719385.1 Usitatibacter sp. | reverse complement strand
ATCATCTCCGACGAGACGTCCATCAGCAGGCTCACGAACCCCAGGACCCACACGCCGCGCGGGACGCGCGCGGTGCGGGCCTCGCCTGGGGCGTCCATCGTCGCGCGGCTATTTCAGGAAGAAGCGGTACGCGGGGTTGCGCGACTCGTCGGCGTAGTCGTAGCGCAGCTCGCGCAGGAACCGGCGGAAGGCGGCGCGTTCCTTGTCCGGCACCTGCAGGCCCACCAGCACGCGGCCCACGTCGGAGCCGTGGTTGCGGTAATGGAAGAGCGTGATGTTCCAGCCCGGGCGCATGTGCTCGAGGAAGTTCATGAGCGCGCCGGGACGCTCGGGAAACTCGAAGCGGTAGAGCATCTCGTCCTTCGCCTCGCGCGTGCGCCCGCCGACGAGGTGGCGCACGTGCTCCTTCGCGATCTCGTTGTCGGAGAGATCCACGGCGCGCATGCCGTGCTGGTCGAGGTGCGCGAGCAGGCGCTGCGTCTCCTCGCGCCCGGAAACCGCGACGCCGAGGAACACGTGCGCCTGGGAGGCCGGCGCGAAGCGGTAGTTGAATTCCGTCACGCTGCGCCGGCCCAGCAGCCCGCAGAGCGCGCGGAAGCTGCCGGGGCGCTCGGGAATGGTCACCGCGAGCACGGCCTCGCGATGCTCGCCCAGCTCGGCCCGCTCGGCGACGAACCCCAGCCGGTCGAAGTTCATGTTGGCGCCGCCCGTGATCGCCACCACCGTCCTGTCGCGCAGCCGCCGGCGCTCGAGCCAGCGCTTGGCGCCCGCGAGCGCCAGGGCGCCCGAGGGCTCGACGATCGAGCGCGTGTCCTCGTAGATGTCCTTCATCGCGGCGCAGATCTCGTCCGTGTCCACGAGCACCATGCCGTCCACCAGCTCGCGGCACAGCCGGAAGGTCTCGCGCCCGACCTGCTTCACCGCGACACCGTCGGCGAAGATGTTCACGTGCTGCAGCGTCACGCGGCGCCCGGCCCGCAGCGACGCCTGCATCGCGTTCGAGTCCACGGGCTCCACGCCGATCACCTTCGTGCGCGGCGAGATGCGCTTCACGTACGCGGCGATGCCGGCGATGAGGCCGCCGCCGCCCACGGGCACGAAGATGGCGTCCAGCGGATGCGGGTGCTGGCGCAGGATCTCGAGGCCGATGGTGCCCTGCCCGGCGATGACGAGCGGATCGTCGTAGGGGTGCACGAACGTCATGCCCTGCTTGCGCGCGAGGGCCTTCGCGTGCAGGGCGGCCTCGTGGTAGCTGTCGCCCTGCAGCTCCACCTTCGCACCGCGCGCGGTCACCGCCTGCACCTTGATGCGCGGCGTGGTCACGGGCATGACAATGGTCGCGCGGGCGCCCAGGCGCTGCGCGGCGAGCGCCACGCCCTGCGCGTGGTTGCCGGCGCTCGCGCAGATCACGCCGCGCGCGAGCTGCGCGGGCTTGAGGTGCGCCATCTTGTTGTACGCCCCGCGCAGCTTGAACGAGAACACGGGCTGCTTGTCCTCGCGCTTGAGCAGCACGTGGTTGCGCATGCGCCGGGAGATCGCCGGGGCCGGCTCGAGCGGGCTCTCGATGGCGACGTCGTAGACCTTGGCGGTGAGGATCTTCTCGAGGTAGTTGTCGCGGCCCATAGCCCGCTAGTTTATCCTGCGGGGCATGGATCCCAACGCCCTCAAGAAAGCCGCCGCCGAGGCGGCGCTCCAGTACGTCCGGGACGACACGATCGTGGGCGTCGGCACGGGCTCGACGGTCAACTTCTTCATCGACGCGCTCGCCTCGCGCAAGGGCCGCATCGAGGCCGCCGTGGCGAGCTCCGAGGCGAGCGCGAAGCGGCTGCGCGACCTGCGCATCCCCGTGCGCGAGCTGAACGACACCAACGGCTGCGACGTCTACGTGGACGGCGCCGACGAGGTCACGGAGCACCTGTCGATGATCAAGGGCGGCGGCGCGGCGCTCACGCGCGAGAAGATCGTCGCCCAGGCGAGCCGGACGTTCGTCTGCATCGCCGACGCCTCCAAGCTCGTGCCCGTGCTGGGCAAGTTCCCGCTGCCGGTGGAGGTGATCCCGATGGCGCGCAGCTTCGTCGCGCGCGAGCTGGTGAAGCTGGGCGGGATGCCGGAGCTGCGCCAGCACGTCGTCACGGACAACGGCAACGTCATCCTCGACGTGCGCGGGCTCACCATCCTGAATCCGGTCGAGCTCGAGGCGCGCATCAACATGATCCCGGGCGTGGTGACGAACGGCATCTTCGCGCACCGCCCGGCGGACATCCTGCTGCTCGCCACGGCCGAGGGCGTGAAGACGTTCAAGCGGCCGAAGTAACCCGGGGACGCACCCCGGGGACGCACCCCGACGCCGTTGGCGCGATGCGCCAGCGAGAACGGGGTGCGTC
>DASTGG010000243.1:0-14986 GCA_035719385.1 Usitatibacter sp. | reverse complement strand
CTGGCCGATTGGCTCCGCGCGCAGCCCCACGAGACGACGCGGGTGGGCGAGAAGCCGCCGGCGGCGGCGCCGCAGGTCGCGAAGACGCTGCGCGCGCGCTACACGCGTCCCTTCATCGCCCATGCGTCGATCGGGCCTTCGTGCGCGGTGGCGAAGTGGACCGGCGACTCGCTCGAGGTCTGGAGCCAGACGCAGGGCATCCACAACCTGCATGCCGACCTCGTCACGGTCTTCGACGTGCCGCCGGAACACGTCGTCGTGCGCCACGTGGAGGGCGCGGGCTGCTACGGCCACAACGGCGCGGACGACGCGGCGCTGGATGCGGCGCTGCTCGCGCGCGCGGTGCCCGGCCGGCCGGTGAAAGTGGTGTGGTCGCGCGAGGACGAGCTCGGCTGGGCGCCGTTCGGGCCCGCGATGGCGATCGACCTCGAGGTGGACCTCGACGCGCAGGGCGAGGTCGCCGCGTGGCGCGGCGACATCTGGGGCAACGGGCACGGCGTGCGGCCGGGGCGATCCAAGATCCCCACCCTGCTCGCGGCGACGCACCTCGAGAAGCCGTACGAGCGGACGATCTCGATCAACCAGCCGGTGAAGACGGGCGGCGGCGGCGAGCGCAACTCGGTCCCGCTGTACGAGCTGCCGGCCTACCGCGTGAACAGCCACCGGCTGCTCACGATGCCCATCCGCGCCTCGGCGCTGCGCTCGCTGGGCGCTTTCGCGAACGTGTTCGCCATCGAGAGCATGGTGGACGACATCGCGCGCGAGCGCGGCGAGGACCCGGTCGCGTGGCGCCTGCGCCACCTCGCCGACCCGCGGGCGCGCGCCGTCATCGAAGCGGCGGCGCGCCGCGCGGGCTGGCAGCAGCGCGTGAAGCGCGAAGGCACCGGCTGGGGCATCGGCTACGCGCGCTACAAGACGTACGGTGCCTATTGCGCGGTGGTCGCGCAGGTCGAGGCCGAAGAGGAGATCCGCGTGCGCCGCCTCACCATCGCCGTCGACGTGGGGCTGGCGATCAACCCGGACGGCGTCGCCAACCAGATCGAGGGCGGCGCCATCCAGGCGAGCTCCTGGGCGCTGCGCGAGGCGGTGCGCTTCGACGACGCGCGCGTGACCAGCACGACGTGGGAGGACTATCCGATCCTGCGCTTCTCGCAGGTGCCCGCGGTCGACGTGGAAGTGCTGCAGCAGCCGCAGGCGCCCTCGGTCGGCGCGGGCGAGGCCGCGCACGGCCCGACGGTCGGCGCGCTGGGCAACGCGGTGCTCGACGCGCTCGGCGTGCGCGTGCGCGACTTGCCCATCACGCGGGAGCGCCTGATTTCGGCTTAGGGCCCGCTGGCGGTGATGCCGAGCTCGCGGCACACGCGATCGAGCGTGGCGCGCAGCGCCTCGACTTCGCCCTGCAGCCGGTCCACGTTGGCCTTGAGCGCCGCGATCTCGCTCGCGTCGAGCGCTTCCGCGGAAGGGGTGGGCGACGCCGCGGCGACCAGGGCGGCGGCCGGCTCGCCGGACAGCAGGTGTGTCCAGCGGTTCTCGCGGGCGCCCGCCTGCCGCGGCAGCTCCTTCACCAGCGCGCCCGCGGGCCGTTCCGCCAGCTCGTGCAGGAAGCCCTCGACCGCGAGGATGTCGCCGAACCGATGCAGCCGCTCGCTGTTGATGCGAAGCTCGCCGGAGGTCTGCGGCCCGCGCAGGAACAGCACGGCGAGGAGCGCGACCGATTGCGGCGGCAGCCCGAGCACCTTGCCGACGTTCTGCGCGTAGCGCATCACGCGCCCGCCGCTCGATTCCATCACGAGCGACAGTCCCTTCAGGCGATCGACGGCGGCCTGCACTTCCGCCTCGCTCGCCTCGATCACCGGGTCGCGGCTGGTCTTCTGGTTCGCGCCGGCGACGAGGGCGTTCAGCGTGAGCGGATAGGTGTCGGGAACGGTGTGCTGCTTCTCCACCAGCACGCCGAGGACGCGCGTCTCGAGCAGGGAGAGCGCGGGCAGCGGCGACGTCATCCGCTAGACGACGCGCACGTGGCCCAGCAGGCCGATGACGCCGATGGCGATGAGGTAGACGGCGACGATGTAGTTGAGCAGGCGCGGCATCACCAGGATCAGGATCCCGGCGATGAGCGCGATGATCGGACCGATCGACAGTTGAAGACTCATGTTCAGGCTCCTTGTATCCAGTTGCGCATGATGCGGGTGACTTCCGGCGGCCGTTCTATCGGCGCCATGTGCCCGCAATCCTCCACCACGTCGAGCTTCGCGCCGGGAATGCCGTTCGCCAGCTCCTCGAGGATCTCCACCGGCATGATCGCGTCGTTTCGCGCGGCGAGCACCTGGGTCGGGCAGCGGATCGCCTTCAGGTGCGGGCGGCTGTCGATGCGGCCGATGATCGCGCTTTCCTGCCGCTTGAACGCTTCCTTGCCGACGCCGTGCGCCATCGCGGCGACGATGCCCGTGAGCACCGGGTCCTGCAGGTGCTCCCCGGTCATGAGCCGCGGCATGAGCGTGTTCACCACGCCCTCGAAGTCGCTGTCGGCGAGGGCCATGAGGCGGCGGCGGTTGTCGATCGATTCCGGTGTATCGGGCCGCGCGTGCGTGTTGAGCAGCGCGAGCCTCGCCACGCGCTCCGGCGCCTGGCGCATGATCTCGAGCGCCACGTAGCCGCCCATCGAATGGCCGGCGACGAGCAACGGCCCCTGCGGGGCCTGTCGCAGCGCTTCTCGGGCAAGACCGGGTATCGTGTCGGCGCGCGTCATGTCGGCGACGATCGTCACGGCGATGTCGCGCGTGCCGCCGATGAGCTCTTCGAAGGCGTCGGCATCCTCGAGCAGGCCGGGGAGCAGCAGAACGGTGGGGAGGGTCATGGCGCGCGGTCCTGAGCAGACAGCGGCGATGTTAGCCCGTTCCCCGGACGGGCGAGGATGGAACCCGCGCTACCGGGCGCCCGACGGAGGAGGAGGGGGTTGTCGGACGCCCGGCGCGACGGGATCGGTCAATAGCGGCTGAAGGGGCGCTTGAGCAGCGCGTCGGCTTCGATGGTGCGGGCGTCGCGGGCGTTGGAGAAGCTGCCGAGCACCGCGCCGACGACGCGGCTGAGGCCGCGTCCGAGCGCATCGCTGCCGTCCGCGAACACCTTCGCCATGGCGACGCTGCGCTCCAGGCGCGCCTTGCGGATGTGGGCCTCGATGGAGGCGTAGTCGCTGGGGAGGGGTTTGCTGCTCATCGTCGTCTCCTTTTGGGATCTGCCTGCCGCAGGGGCCCTTCTGGGGCTTGAATGCGGGGCACGGAACAAAATATAGTGTTTATGCTGCACCGCAACAACCGATTTGTTTTCGCGTAACGCAAGAAAAAACTTCATCCATGAGCCGAAACAGCACGCGCTTGCCGCCGCTCAATGCCCTGCGGGCCTTCGAGGCCGCAGCGCGGCATTTGAGCTTCAAGAAGGCCGCGCGGGAGCTGCACGTGACCGCGGGCGCTGTGAGCCACCAGGTGAAGCTCCTCGAGGACCACCTGGGCGTGGCGCTCTTCCGCCGCCTCACGCGGGCTCTGGAGCTCACGGCCGAGGCGCAGGCGATGCTGCCCAAGGTGCGCGAGGGCCTGGACAGCCTCGCGGCGGCGGTGGACCGCGTGCGCGCCCGCGAGCAGCTGCAGGCGCTCACCGTGATGGCGCCTCCCAACTTCTCGTCGCGATGGCTGGTGCCGCGCCTTTCGGGCTTCACCAACGCGCATCCCAACGTCGAGCTGCACCTCGCGAGCCGGCTGTCCACCATCGACGGCCGCGAAGGCGGCAGCATCGTGCCGCCCCCCGAGGGCGACGGCGCGCCGCTGGTGATGGTGCGCTTCGGCACCGGCCACTATCCGGGGATGGTGGTGGACGAGCTGTTTTCCGCGCGCTACGTCCCCGTGTGCAGCCCGAAGCTGCTGAAGGGCAAGCACGCGCTGAAGAGCCCCGCGGACCTCAGGCACCACACGCTGCTGCACGACGACACGGTCATGGAGGGCGTGCGACCGACCTGGGCCGACTGGCTGGAGCAGGCGGGCGTGACGGGCGTGGACGCCAACCGCGGCACGCACTTCAGCAACGCCTCGCTCGCGGCGGAGGCGGCCATCGAGGGGATGGGCGTGGTGCTCGGGTTGCGCCCGCTCTTCACCAGCGAGGTGCAGGCCGGCCGCCTGGTGATCCCGTTCGACATCGCCGCCGAGACCGCGTACTCGTTCTTCCTCGTGACGCCCGAGGCGGCGCTGCACAACCCCACCGTGGGGGCGTTTCGCGAGTGGATCCTCGCCGAATCGACGGCCGACCGCGCGGGCGCCGAGTGAACGCTACAGCCAGCCCGCGCGGCGGAAGCGCCGGAAGAGGTAGAAGTCGATCCCGGCCATGAGCGCGAGCGACAGGGGATAGCCGAACATCCACTTGAGCTCGGGCATGTGCTCGAAGTTCATGCCGTAGATGCCGGCGATGAGCGTGGGGACCGCGACGAGCGCGGCATAGGCGGCGAGGCGCTTGGTGACCACGCTCTCGGCGAGCTGGATCATCGAGAGGTTCACCGACATGGCGGTGATCACCATGTCGCGCAGCCCGTCGAGCTGCTGGCTCACGCGCAACAGGTGGTCGTAGATGTCGCGGTAGTACTCCTGCGCGCCCTGGCACACCCTGGGCACGCGCCCGCCGTAGAGCTTCTGCACCGCCTCGATGAGCGGCTCGACGGCGTGGCGCACCGTCATCAGCTTGCGCTTGAGGTCGTAGAGCGCCTCGATGTTGGCGCGCGGGGAGCTGTCCTCGAAGATGCGCTCCTCGATCGTCTCGAGCTCGATCTCGAGCGTGTCGACGACGGGGAAATACCGGTCCACCACCGCGTCCATGATCGCGTAGAGCACGAAGCCCGCGCCGTGGCTGAGCAGCTGCGGCTCGGCCTCGGCGCGCGCGCGCACCGAGCCGAAGCCCTGTTCCGTGCGCTGCCGCACCGTGAGCACGTAGTTCGGGCCGACGAACAGGTGGATCTCGCCCACCTCGACCTCGTCGTTGCGGATCTCGACGTTGTGCAGCACGACGAACACGGAGTCGCCGTACTCCTCGATCTTGGGCCGCTGGTGGCCGTGGCGCGCGTCCTCGACGGCGAGCGGATGCAGCCCGAATTCCTCCTGCATCTCCTCGAGCTCGGCGGGCTGCGGATCCTTCAGGGCCACCCAGACGAAGGCATCGGGCCGCTTGAGGTAGTCGCTGATCTCCTCCTTCGCGATGTCCGCGATCTTGCGGCCTTCGGCGTAGGCGGCGCAGTTAACGAGCATGGCTCACCATGTCGCGGTCGCATCCATCGTCATGGCGCCCTCGGCGTCGCGGGTCCATAGGCGCGCGCTGCAGCCATCGGCTCCCGGCTTGCCGCACGTGAAGAAACTCGCCGTGTCGTAGAGCGGGCGAAGCGCACGGAAGCGGTACGTGCGAACGCTCGCCTCCGGGCGCTCGCGGCGCAGCAGGTCCATGAGAAGCGTCGCGATGAGCGGGCCGTGCACCACCAGCCCCGGGTAGCCTTCGACCTGGGTCACGTACGGGTGGTCGTAGTGGATGCGGTGGCCATTGAACGTCACGGCGGAGTAACGGAAGAGCAGCAACGGGTCGGGATGGATCTCGCGCCGCCATTGCTCGTCGGCCGGCGCGGGCGTGGGGGGCGCGGCGAGCTTGCCCGGCTCGCGGAAGACGATATCGTGCTCGTCCGCGATGACGAGCCCCTCGCGGTCGCCGATCTCGTGGCGCACCGTGATGAAGGCGAGCGCGCCCGAGCGGCCCTGCTTCATCTCGATGCTCTGGATGCGCGAGACGCGCTCGACCTCGGCGCCCACGCGCAGCGGCCGCAGGAACTCGATGCGGCTCCCGGCCCACATGCGCCGCGGAAGCGCCTGCAGCGGCGGAAGGAAGCCGCCGTGGGCGAGGTGCCCGTCGGGCGCCGCCTCGGACTGGCGATAGGTCGGCAGGAAATAGAGCCAGTGCGCGAGCGGCGGCGCGGCATCGCCCGGCCTGGGGCGCGGCTCGTCGCGGTCGAGCAGCGCGGCGAGGGAGGCGAGCGGCGCCGCCGTGATCACATCCTCGCGTCGTTCCGTGCGGCCGACCCACGCGGCCGGATCCTGCTCCTTCGTTGCGGCGTTCGCCATGAACCGGTCTCCATGCGCTCGATCAACGCCCGAGCGCGCCTTTCGCGGACGACAGTTTAGACGCAGTCGCGCCGTGAGCGCGCCAAACCGCCCGCTAGGGCTGCCAGCCGCCTCCGAGCGCCTTGACGAGCGCCACGCTCGCGGCGAGGCGCCTGCCGAGGACGTTCACCGTGTTGCGCTCCTCGGAGAGCTGCGTGGCCTGCACCTGCACCACGTTCAGGAATCCCACGGTGCCGGCCTTGTACTGGTTCACCGTGAGCGCCACGCTTTCGCGCGCGAGGCGCGCGGCCTCCTCCTGCGTGCGCCCCTCCTCGGCGAGCCAGCGCACGGAAGCGAGGCCGTTCTCGACTTCCTGGAACGCGCCGAGCACCGTGCCGCGATAGTCGGCGACCGCCTCGTCGTAGGCGGCGCGCGAGCTTTCGACCTGCGCCGACCGCGCGCCGAAGTCGAGGAGCGTGCCGGCGAGCGCGGCGCCGAGCGACCACACGCGGTTGGGCGCCGAGAAGAGATGCGCGAGCGAGGCGCCCGCGAAGCCGCCGCTTCCGGTGAGGTCGAGCGTGGGGAAGTAGGCGGCCTCGGCCACGCCGATGCGCGCGTTCGCCGCCGCCATGCGCCGCTCCGCCGCCGCGATGTCGGGCCGGCGCTCCAGCAGCGTCGAGGGCACGCCGGGCGGGATGTCGGGCACGTGGATCGCGAGCTTGGCGGGCTCGATGCCGAAGCTGCCGGCGGGCTTGCCCACCAGCACGGCGATCGCATGCTCGAGCTGCGCCCGCGTGGCGCGCAGGTCGATCGCCTGCGCCTCGATGCTGTTCAGCTGCGTCTCGGCCTGCACGACGTCCACCTTGGCCGCCACGCCGGCGCGATAGCGGTTGCGCGCGATGTCGAGCGAGGCCTGGAATGCCTTCACCGAGTCCTCGAGCAGGTCGCGCTGCGCATCGGTCGAGCGCAGCTGGAAGTAGTCCGTCGCGAGCTCGGCCTGCAGCGACAGGCGCGCGGCCTCGACGTCGGCGGCGCCCGCGGCCTCGCTCGCGCGCGCGGCCTCGACCTGCCGGCGGATGCGGCCCCAGACATCCGCCTCCCAGCGCGCATCGAGCGACACCGTGTAGCTGCTCGCGCTGCCCGTGCTGCCCCGGCGGCTGCGCTGCGCGTCGGCGCTCGCGCCTACCGAGGGAAAGAGCGAGGCGCGCGCGGCCCGCGTCGCCGCGCGCGCCTGCGTGTAGCGCGCCTCGGCCGCCTTCAGCGTCTGGTTCGAGACGTCGATCTGCTCCATGAGCCCGTCGAGCGTGGGATCGCCGAAGATTTCCCACCACTTGCCGCGCGGCGCCGCGTCCTTCGGTTGCGCGACGATCCAGTCGCCCGCTTCCTTGTAGGCGGGCGGCGTCTCGACCGCGGGGCGGCGGTAGTCGGGCCCGACCGCGCAGGCCGCGAGCAGCAGGCAGAGCAACGGCGCGTATCTCATCGCGCCACCGGAACGGCTTCGCCGCCGTGATGCCGGCGCTTGCGCCGCGCGAACAGGCGGAAATGGTCGAGGTAGAGGTAGAGCACGGGCGTGGTGTAGAGCGTGAGCAGCTGGCTCACGAGCAGGCCGCCCACGATGGAGATGCCGAGCGGGCGGCGCAGCTCCGCGCCGTTGCCGCTGCCGAGCGCGAGCGGGAGCGCGCCCAGCATGGCGGCCATGGTGGTCATCATGATCGGCCGGAAGCGCAGCAGCGCGGCCTCGTAGATCGCCTCGCGCGGCGTGCGGCCGTGGCGCCGCTCGGTGTCGAGCGCGAAATCGATCATGAGGATCGCGTTCTTCTTCACGATGCCGATCAGCAGGATCACGCCGATGAGCGCGATGAGCGAGAACTCGGTCCTGAAGATCAGCAGCGCGAGCAGCGCGCCCACGCCGGCCGAAGGCAGCGTGGAAAGGATCGTGATCGGGTGCACCACGCTCTCGTACAGGATGCCCAGCACGATGTACACGGTGAGGATCGCCGCGAGGATGAGGATCGGCTGGTTCTCCAGGCCCTGCTGGAAGATGCGCGCCGTGCCCTCGAACGAGGCGTAGATGCCGGTGGGCACGCCGATGCGCGCCATCGTGTCGCGCACGATGTCGGCCGCCTGCGACATCGCCACGCCCGGGGCGAGGTTGAAGGAGACCGTGGCGGCGGCGAACTGCCCCTGGTGGTTGACCGAGAGCGGCGCGAGCGTCGTCTCGTAGCGCGCGAGCGACGACAGCGGCACCTGCCCGCGCGTGGGCGAGAGCACGTAGATGGTGTCCAGCGTCGCCGGGTTCTGCCAGTACTGCGGCGCCGCTTCCATCACGACGCGGTACTGGTTGCGGTCCTGGTAGATGGTCGAGACCTGCGCCTGGCCGAAGGCGAGGTTGAGCGCCGAGTCGATCGCGCGCACGGTGATGCCCAGGCGCGCCGCCATGTCGCGGTCGATCACGAGCGAGACCTGCAGGCTGCGGTTCTGCTGGTCGGAGCTCACGTCCGTGAGCTCGGGCACGTTGCGCAACGCCGCCTCGAGCTTCTGCGCCCAGTCGCGCAGCTCGTTCACGTCCTCCCCGCGCAGGGTGAATTGCGTGGAGCCCTCGCTCTGCCGGCCGCCGCCCCGCAGGTCCTGGATCGGGTTGAGGAAGATGTTCGCGCCGGGCTCCTTCGCGAGCGCCGTGCGCATCCGCATCATCACCGCGTCGATCGGCTCGCGCTCCTTGAGCGGCTTGAGCGTGATGAACATGTTGCCGCTGTTGCGCGAGCCGAAGCCGCCGCTGCCGGTGAACGCCGTCACGTTGAGCACGGCCGGATCGCGCCGCACGATGGACACGACGGCCTCCAGCTTCTCGCGCATCGCCTGGAACGAGATCGACTGGTCCGCGCGGACGAAGCCGATCATGAGGCCGGTGTCCTGGGTCGGGAACAGCCCCTTGGGCACGACGGTGTAGAGCCAGACGTTGAACCCGACCGTCGCGATGAACACCAGCAGCATGAGGAAGGGCCAGCGCAGCGCCCAGCGCAGGCTCCTCGCATAGCCGCGCAGCGTGCGGTCGAACGCGCCTTCGGCCCAGCGCGCGAGCCGCCCCGGCGCCCGGCGCTCCTCGGGCCGGCGAAGCAGCCGTGAGCACATCATGGGCGTCGTGCTGAGCGACACCAGCAGCGAGATGCCGATCGCCACCGAGAGCGTCACCGCGAACTCGCGGAACAGCCGGCCGATGATCCCGCCCATGAAGAGGATGGGGATGAACACGGCGACCAGCGAGACGCTCATGGAGAGCACGGTGAAGGCCACCTCGCGCGCGCCGACGAGCGCCGCCTCGAAGGGCTCCATTCCCTTCTCGATGTGGCGCGACACGTTCTCGAGCACGACGATCGCGTCGTCCACCACGAAGCCGGTGGCGATGGTGAGCGCCATGAGCGACAGGTTGTTGAGGCTGTAGCCCAGCACGTACATCGCGCCGAAGGTGCCGATGAGCGAGATCGGCACGGCGATGGCGGGGATCAGCGTCGCGCGCCCGTTGCGCAGGAAGAGGAACACCACCAGGACCACGAGCGCGATGGAGATGGCGAGCGTGCGCTCCACCTCGTGCAGCGAGGCGCGGATGGTGGTCGTGCGCTCCATCATGAGCTCGAGGTTCACGTCGCCGGGAATCGAGGCGCGCAGCTCGGGCAGCATCGCGATCACGCGATCGACCGTCTCGATGATGTTCGCGTTGGGCTGGCGGTTGATGATGAGCAGCACCGCCGGCTTGCCGTTCGCCATTCCGTGGTTGCGCAGGTCCTGCACGCTGTCCACGACGTCGGCCACGTCGCCCAGCCGCACCGCCGAGCCGTTGCGGTAGGCGACGATGATCGGCACGTACTCCGCCGCGCTCTTCGCCTGGTCGTTGGCCTGCACCTGCCAGTAGCGCTCGCCGTCGTCGAGGAAGCCCTTGGGCCGGTTCGCGTTCGTCTGCGTGATGGCCGTGCGCACCTCGTCGAAGCCGATGCCGAGCTTGTTGAGCAGGCTCGGATTGAGCTCGACGCGCACGGCCGGCAGCGAGCCGCCGCCCACGGTGACCTGCCCCACGCCGGGGACCTGCGAGATGCGCTGCGCGAGGTTCGTCGAGGCGATGTCGTAGAGCTGGCCGCGGCTGAAGCGCTCCGACGTCATGGCGAGGATCATCACCGGCGCATCGGCCGGGTTCACCTTGCGGTAGGTCGGGTTGTTCGGAAGGCTCGACGGCAGCTGGCTGCGCGCGGCCTGGATCGCCGCCTGCACCTCGCGCGCGGCCCCGTTGATGTCGCGATTGAGCTCGAACTGCAGCGTGATGCGCGTGCTGCCGAGCGACGACGAGGACGTCATCTCGTTCACGCCGGCGATGCGGCCCAGGGCGCGCTCGAGCGGCTGCGCCACGGTTGCGGCCATGACCTCGGGGCTCGCGCCCGGCAGCGCGGCGCTGACCGAGACCACGGGGAAATCCACCTGCGGCAGCGGCGAGACCGGCAGCAGGCCGAAGGACACGATTCCCGCGAGCGCCACGCCGATCGTGAGCAGCGTCGTGGCGACGGGGCGGCGGACGAAGGGCTCGGTGATGTTCATCGCTCAGTCGTCCGCGCCGCTGCCGAGGTTGGGCGTGCCGTCCGCCACGGCCGGCGGCGGCTCGTGCCGGCGCGAGCGCGCCCGCCAGCGCGCCGCCCAGCGGTCGAAATAGAGGTAGATGACCGGCGTGGTGAAGATCGTGAGCAGCTGCGAGAAGATGAGCCCGCCCACCATCGCGATGCCGAGCGGGCGGCGGATCTCCGCGCCCACGCCCCACGACAGCATCAGCGGCAGCGCTCCCAGCAGCGCCGCCATCGTGGTCATGAGGATCGGGCGGAAGCGCAGCAGGGCGGCCTGCCGGATCGCCTGCCTCGGCGGCAGGCCCTGCTCGCGCTCGGCATCGAGCGCGAAGTCGACCATCAGGATCGCGTTCTTCTTCACGATGCCGATGAGCAGGATGATGCCGATGATCGCGATGATGCCCAGGTCGTGGCCCGTCACGAGCAGCGAGAGCAGGGCGCCCACGCCGGCCGACGGCAGCGTGGACAGGATCGTCACGGGGTGGATGTAGCTCTCGTAGAGCACCCCCAGCACGATGTACATGGTCACGATCGCCGCGAGGATGAGCAGGAGCGTGTTCAGCAGCGAGGCGCGGAACGCGAGCGCGGCGCCCTGGAACGCGATGCGCACGCTCGCCGGGATCGCGAGCTCCTTCTGCGCGCCCTCGATCGCATCCACCGCCTGGCCGAGCGAATGGCCGCGCGCCAGGTTGAAGGAGACGGTCGTCGCCGGGAACTGGCCGAGATGGTTGATGGCGAGGGCGCCCACGCGCTCGCTCACCGTCGCCACGGCCGAGAGCGGCACCTGCGTGTTGTTGGCGCCGGGCACGAAGATGTCGCTCATCGCGCGCGGCCCGAGCCGGAACTCGGGCTTCACCTCGAGGACGACGCGGTACTGGGTCGCCTGCGTGAAGATGGTGGAGACGAGCCGCTGTCCGAACGCGTTGTACAGCGCGTTGTCGATCGCCGCGGGCGTGACGCCGAGGCGTCCCGCGGTATCGCGGTCGATGTTCACGTACGCCTGCAGGCCCTGGTCCTGGAGGTCGGAAGCGACGTCCGCGACCTGCGGCAGGCGGCGAAGGCGATCGACGACGCGATGGGTCCAGGCGGCGAGCTCGTCCGCGTTCGCGCTTTCCAGCGTGAACTGGTACTGAGTGCGGCTCACCCGGTCCTCGATCGTGAGGTCCTGCACCGGCTGCAGGTAGAGCGTCATGCCCTCGAGCTGCGCCACGCGCTGCTTGAGGCGCTCCATCACCACCGGTGCCGCCTCGCGCGAGCCGTGGGGCTTGAGCGCGATGAGCAGGCGTCCCGAGTTGAGCGTGATGTTCGTGCCGTCCACGCCGATGAACGTGGAGACGCCTTCCACCGCGGGATCCTCGAGCAGGATGCGCGCGAGCGCGTGGCTGCGCTCGGACATCGCCTTGAACGACACCGACTGCGGCGCTTCCGAGATGCCCTGCACCAGGCCCGTGTCCTGCGTCGGGAAGAACCCCTTGGGAATGACGATGTAGAGCAGCACCGTGAGCGCGAGCGTCACGAGGAACACCACCATCGTGAGGGGCTGGTGGTCCAGCACCCAGACGAGCCCGCGATCGTAGCGCGAGATGAGGCGGTCGAAGGCCTCGCCGGTGCGGCGGAAGAACCGGCCCTGCTTTTCCGGCGGCGTGTGCCGCAGCAGCCGCGCGGACATCATCGGCGTGAGCGTGAGCGACACGAACGCCGAGATGAGGATCGCCACCGCGAGCGTGATGGCGAACTCGCGGAACAGCCGCCCCACGACCTCGCCCATGAAGAGCAGCGGGATCAGCACCGCCACGAGCGAGAAGGTGAGCGAGATGATGGTGAAGGCGATCTGCTGCGAGCCGAGGAGGGCGGCCTCCCGCCGCTCCTGTCCTTCCTCCACGTAGCGCGCGATGTTCTCGATCACCACGATGGCGTCGTCCACCACGAAGCCGGTCGCGATGGTGAGCGCCATGAGGGTGAGGTTGTTGATGCTGAAGCCCGCGAGGTACATCACGCCGAAGGTGCCGACGAGCGACAGCGGCACGGCCGCGGCGGGGATCAGCGTCGCGGTGGCGCTCCGCAGGAACACGAAGATCACCGCCACCACGAGGAAGACGGCGAGCAGCAGCTCCATCTTGGTGTCGTGCACCGAGGCGCGGATGGTCACCGTGCGGTCGGTGAGCAGGCGCACGTCGATCGAGGCGGGCAGCGACGACGTGAGCGTGGGCAGCAGCTGCTTCACGCGGTCCACCACCTCGATCACGTTGGCGCCAGGCTGCTTCTGGATGTTGAGGATGATCGCGGGCGTCTCGTTCATCCACGCGGCGAGGCGCGCGTTCTCGGCGTCCTCGACGACGTCCGCGATGTCGCCGAGCTTGATCGGCGCGCCGTTCTTGTACGCCACGATGATGGCGCGGTAGTCGTCGGGGCTGCGAAGCTGGTCGTTCGCGTCGATGGTGTAGGCGCGCGCCGGCCCGTCGAAGCTGCCCTTGGCCTGGTTCACGTTGGCGGCGTTGATCGCGGTGCGGATCTCCTCCATCGAAAGCCCCTGGGAGGCGGCGGCGCGCGGATTCACCTGCACGTGCACGGCGGGACGCTGTCCTCCCGAGAGGGTGACGAGCCCCACGCCGGGAACCTGCGAGATCTTCTGCGCGATGCGCGTATCGACGAGGTTCTGCACCTGCGTCATCTTCATCGTCGACGAGGTGATGCCGAGCGTGAGGATGGGCGCGTCGGCCGGGTTGACCTTGCTGTAGATCGGCGGCGAAGGCAGGTCGGTGGGCAGCAGGTTGCCGCCGGCGTTGATCGCGGCCTGCACCTCCTGCTCGGCGATGTCGAGCTCGATGCGCAGGTCGAACTGCAGCGTGATCACCGAGGCGCCGCCGGAGCTGGTCGAGGACATCTGCTTGAGCCCCGGCATCTGGCCGAACTGCCGCTCGAGCGGCGCGGTGATGGACGAGGTGATGACCTCGGGGCTCGCGCCCGGATAGAGCGTCACCACCTGGATCGTCGGATAGTCGACCTCGGGCAGCGCCGAGAGCGGAAGCTGCCGGTACGCGACCAGGCCCGCGAGCAGGATCGCCACCATCAGCAGCGCGGTGGCGACCGGCCGCAGGATGAAGATCCGGGATGGGTTCACTGCGCGGCCTTGCCCTCGCGCGCCTGCCGCCGCTTGCGCAATTCCTCGCGCTGCTCCGGCGTCATGTTCTCGAGGCGCTTGCGGAATTCCTCGCGTTTCGCGGCATCGGGCGGCGCATTGCCGGCGGGCGGCGCGCGCGCACCGGCGCCGGGCTCGACGACCTCGACCCGCGCCCCCTCGCGGATGCGATCGACGCCATCGGTGATCACGCGCTCACCGGCCTGCAGCCCCGATTCGATGGCGGTCAGCTGTCCCTCGACCGGGCCGGTTTGCACCGGCCGCAGCGTGACGGTGTTGTCGTCCCGGACCACGTACACGACGGTGCCCTGCGCGCCGCGTTGCACGGCCGCCGTGGGCACGGTGACCACGCCATTGCGCGTGTCGATCACCATGCGCACGTTCACGAACTGGTTGGCGAAGAGCTTCGCTTCGCGGTTGGGGAATTCCGCCTTGAGCTTCACCGTGCCCGTCGTCACGTCGATCTGGTTGTCGGCCGTGATGAGCCGCCCGCGCGCGAGCAGCGTCTTCTGGTCGCGGTCCCACGCTTCCACGGGCGGTTTCTCGCCGGCGCCGAGCCGCGCCATCACGCGCGGCAGCACGTCCTGCGGGATCGTGAAGAGGACCGTGATGGGATCGAGCTGCGTGATGATCGCGACGCCGTTCTGGTCCGCGGCGCGCACCATGTTGCCCGGGTCGACCTGGCGCAGCCCCGTGCGTCCCGCGATCGGCGCGATGATGCGTGTGTACGAGAGCTGCAGCTTCGCGTTGTCCACCTGCGCCTGGTCCACCTTCACGGTGCCCTCGAGCTGGCGCACCTGCGCGGCCTGCTGGTCCACCTGCTGCGCCGCGATCGAGTCTTCCTTGAGCAGCGTCTGGTAGCGCGCGAGGTCGAGCCGCGCGTTGTTGAGCTGCGCGGTATCGCGCGCGAGCTGCCCCTCGACCTGCGCGAGCGCCACCTGGAACGGGACGGGATCGATCTGCGCGATGAGCTCGCCCTGCTTGACGATCTGGCCTTCGGTGAAGGCGACGCTCTGCAGCTGGCCGTCGACCCGCGGCTTGACGACGACCGTCTTGAGCGGCGTGACGGTGCCGAGCGCCGTCTGCACGATGTTCACGTCGCCGATCTTCGCCGCCACGGCGGT
>DASTGG010000242.1:0-28468 GCA_035719385.1 Usitatibacter sp. | reverse complement strand
GTACCGACGTAGCCGCGCATGATCGCCATCGGCAAGCCGGCGGCGCTTGCCGCGTAGCGGTTCGCCATCCCGGCGTGCGAGTGCTCTTCGACCTCCAGCGGTCGCGGCCAGCCGTTCTCGATCGCGTCGCGGAAGCGGTGGATCGAGCCCACGCCCGGGTTGCCGCCCCACGAGAACTGCAGCGCCCTGGCGCAGCCCATGCCGATCATCTGGTCGTAGATGATGTCGGGCGTCATGCGCACCAGCGTGAGATCGCGCCGGCCCTGGCGGATGATCTCGTGCGCGGCGGCGAAGGGGATGAGGTGGGTGAAGCCTTCCAGCGAGACCGTCTGCCCGTCCTTCACGTAGCGGGCGACCGCCTCGTTCAGCGGCATGAGCTTCTGCATCGTTCTTCTATGACGAACGTCGTTCCTGCGGCAAACCCCAATGTTATTCTGGCCGCGAGAAAAAATCGATGAGCGCGAGGAGGATCCGATGGAAGAGGACGGCAAGCCGGCCATCGACCGGCGCACTTTCCTGAAGACCGCCGCTGCCGGCGTCGGCGTGACGGCCGCCGGCGCAGCCGCGGCGCAGATGCACGCCGCCGGCACCCCGGCGCAGGGCGGGGCCCAATCATCCAAGGCCGACAAGCTCGTCACGCGCCCGGGCTCCGACTTCATGATGGACGTGATCAAGTCGCTCGACCTCGATTACGTCTCCACGAACCCCGGCTCGAGCTTCCGCAGCCTGCACGAGTCGCTCATCAACTACGGCGGAAACACGAAGCCCGAGCTCATCACGTGCACGCACGAGGAAGCGGCCATCGCGATGGCGCACGGCTACTCGAAGGCCGCGGGCAAGCCGATGGGCGTCTTCGTGCACGGCACGGTCGGCATCCAGCACGCCGCGATGGCGCTCTACAACGCATGGTGCGACCGCGTGCCGATCCTGGTCTTCGCGGGCAACGGGCTCGACGCGACCAAGCGGCGCCCGGGCACGGAGTGGAGCCACTCGGTGCAGGACCCGGCGCTGCTGGTGCGCGACTTCGTGAAATGGGACGACTACCCGATGTCGCTGCAGCACTTCGCCGAATCCACCGTGCGCGGCTACAAGATCGCCACCACGCCGCCGATGGAGCCGGTGCTCATCACCGCCGACATCGACCTGCAGGAAGAGCCGATCCACGACGACGGCCTCGCCATCCCGAAGCTCGCGCGCTCGCGCCCGCCGCAGGGCGACCGCGCCGCGCTCGCCGAGGCCGCGAAGCTGCTCGCCGCCGCCGAGAATCCCGTGATCATCGCCGACCGCTGCGCGCGCAACCAGGAAGGCGTGAACCTGCTGGTCGAGCTGGCCGAGGCGCTGCAGGCGCCGGTGGTGGACCTCGGCGGGCGCATGAATTTCCCGAGCACGCATCCGCTGTGCCACAGCGAGCGCAAGGGCGCGCTCGTGCGCGACGCGGACGTCGTTCTGTTGCTCGAGGTCGCGGACCCGTTCGGCCAGTTCAACGCGATCTCGGACCCGTTCAAGGTCCTGCGGCATACCGCGCGCAAGGACGTCCACATCATCAACATCTCGATGCAGGACGTGTACATCCGCGCCAACTACCAGGACTTCCAGCGCTACATGCCGGTGGAGCTCGCCATCAACGGCGACGGGCAGGCGAGTCTCCCGGCGTTGATCGACGAGGTGAGGCGCGCGCTCGGCAGCCGCAGCGCGCTCGACGCGCGCGGCGCGAAGCTCAAGGACGCGTACGCGAAGCAGCACCGGAAGATGCGCGACGACGCCGCGGTCGGCTGGGACCTCAGTCCGATCACGACGGCCCGCATGGCCGCGGAGCTCTGGGGCGTGATCAGGAACGAGCCCTGGTCGCTCGCCGTCAGCGACCGTATCGCCTGGGCGCGCCGGCTGTGGCCGACCACGGAGTACCACCAGATGCTCGGCGGCTCGGGCGCGCAGGGCGTGGGCTACGCGGCGCCGGGCGCGTTGGGCGTGGCGCTCGCCAACAAGGCGAGGGGCCTGCTGACGGTCACTTTCCAGCCCGACGGCGACCTCATGTATTCCCCGGGCGTGCTATGGAGCGCCGCCGCGCACAGGATCCCGATCCTCTTCGTGATGCACAACAACCGCGGCTACCACCAGGAGATCATGCACGTGCAGCGCATGGCGGCGCTGCACGACCGCCGTCCCGATACGGCGTGGGTGGGCACGACGCTGCGCAATCCGTTCATCGACTACGCGAAGCTCGCGCAGGCACAGGGCGTGTGGGCCGAAGGGCCCATCGAGGATCCCTCGAAGCTCGGTGCGGCGCTGCGCCGCGCGGTGGACGTGGTGAAGCGCGGCGAGCCGGCACTGGTGGACGTGGTCTGCCAAGGGCGTTGATCCGCGCCGTCGCCGACAGCGGCCGGCGCCGGCGCGGGTCCCGCCGGGCTGATCAGCGCATGTCGCCGCGCAGCAGGCCGGTGAGCGGCGCCGGGTCGAACGCGCGCTGCATCGCGAACAGGTTGGCCCACGGGCTCGGCGGCGTGAAGCCCTCGCCGCAATCCTCGCCCATGCTGGTCGATGCGACCCGCGTCACCGCCTCGAGCATCGCCTTGTTGAACGGTTGCACGTCCTTGAACCCGAGCTTCGCCTTCATCGCGTGGTTCGGCTTCATCGTGACGCCGCTACGGGTGAGCACGTACGTGTCGAAGTACTGCTTCTGCGGATACATCGCGATGTGTTGCTGGTCCAGGTAGGCCTTCAGCGCATCGTCCTTGAACGGGTAGGGCATGCCCGTCCAGAACGGGTTGAAGAGCCCATCCCAGTGGTTGGGGATGTAGGCCTTCGGATGGATGATGGGCACGATCATCTCGGCCACGGGCTTGCCGCCGGTGCCGATCCACGCGTCCACCTGCGTGAGGCCCGCGTCCTTCATCGCCGCGCGCAGGTTGTCGAGCGGCGAGCCGTAGCTCACGCCGTCCACGACGATCGGCTTGTCGAGGTCGAACGCGCTCGAGGAGTTGTTCACGAAGAAGCTCAACTGCCCGTCGGGGCCGTCGATCGTGAAGAGGAACGCGCGGTTGCCGCCGCCGTTCGGATAGTCCTCGCCCACGCCGGCACGGAAGCCGCCCGTCGCCTTGTCCGGCACCGGCTGTCTGGAGAGCTCGCGCGCGAAGTGCTGGATCGGGTTGCTCGCATCGCCGCTGTGGTTGAAGCGCACGACGCGCATGGTGATGCCTTCGCCCAGCACGATCTTCTCGCCGCCTACCACCGAGCGGCATTGGGAGTCCGGAATGCCCTGCGCCTGCGCCTGGAGGCAAGTGGACTGGCCGCCGATCATCTGCGCGCCCGTGAGCTTGGCCCACGTGGGCGAGTCCCAGCTGTGGTCCCAATGGCTGTGGCCCACGAGCATGTAGTCGAGCTTCGCCTTGCCGAGCACCGCGGCGCGCACCTTCTTCACCGCGGCCTGGTCGACGGTGGCGGCGTTGCGGGTGTATGCGTACTGGTCGCCCGGCGTGTCGGGCGGCGCGTAGAAGAAGGGCGGGCCGGGGATGCGCGTGATGTAGCCGTCCATCACGATGCGCTTGTCGCCGATCTTG
The DNA here is from genome assembly GCA_035719385.1 of Usitatibacter sp. Classification (GTDB taxonomy): domain Bacteria; phylum Pseudomonadota; class Gammaproteobacteria; order Burkholderiales; family Usitatibacteraceae; genus Usitatibacter. The sequence goes on along the minus strand of DASTGG010000242.1, from coordinate 24,911 downwards.
AAGTACCAGTTCGCGATCGACATCCAGGTGAGCTCCGCGCTGGTCTGCGCGGCGATGGCCGGCTGGATCGACGCGGTCGCGAGTGACAACGCTGCGAATGCAATCAGTTTCCTGGGCATGGCGGGCTCCTCGTGCTGGAATTGTTGGGGGTCACTGCCTGGGTGCATTCGGCACCGGGGCGTGGAGCATACTCGCATCCCCGGGCGCCGCAAAGCTCGCCCGGGCGACCCGGGACACGAGAGGCGGGCCATGATCCTCGAAGCAGCGCCGTTGCACGTGAAGGCGGGGCAGGGGCCCGCTTTCGAGTCCGCCTTCCGCGAGGCGCAGGCGATCATCGCGTCGATGCCCGGCTACCGGTCGCACGAGCTGCAGCGCTGCCTCGAGCGCGAAGGCGAGTACCTGCTGCTCGTGCGCTGGGACAGCGTCGCGGCCCACGAGGAGGGGTTCCGGAAGTCGCCGCGATACGGGCGTTGGCGCGAGTTGCTGCATCATTTCTACGAGCCGTTTCCGACCGTGCTTCATTACGAAACCGTCGAGGGAGCCCAGCATGAACGTCCGTGACCGCTTCGCGCACGCCATTCTCGTCTTCGCCGCATCGCTGCTCGCGTGCGCCGCGCAGGCGGCCGACGTGCGCGTGATGATCTCCGCCGGCTTCCATGGCGTGTATTCGCAGCTCACGCCCGCGTTCGAGCGCGAGACCGGCCATCACGTGATCACGATCCGCGGGCCTTCCATGGGGGACTCCCCCGAGGCGATTCCCACGCGCCTCGCGCGCGGCGAGACCGCCGACATGGTGATCCTCGACGGCAAGTCGGCCGACGCGCTGGCGCAGCGCGGGCTGGTGCGCGGCGACACCAAGGTCGAGCTCGCGCTCTCGCAGATCGGCATGGTGGTGCGCGCCGGCGAGCCCAAGCCCGACATCTCGACCGTCGATGCCTTCCGCGACACGCTGCTCGCGGCGAAATCGATCGCCTATTCCGACAGCGGCAGCGGCACGTACCTGTCGACCACGTTGTTCAGGAAGATGGGCGTCGCGGACCAGATCGCGGGCAAGAGCCGGAAGGTGCGCGGGCCGCCGTCGGGCGAGCCGGTCGCGGCCGTCGTCGCACGCGGCGAGGCGCAGATCGGCTTCCAGCAGGTGAGCGAGCTCATCCACGTGCCGGGCATCGCCTACGTGGGCACGATTCCCTCCGAGCTGCAGCCCGGCTTCTCGTTCGCGGGCGTGATCACCAGTAACGCGAAGGAGCCGGATGCCGCGAAGGCGCTGATCCGCTTCCTGTCGTCGCCGCAGGCCGCGCCGGTGATCCGCGAGGCGGGCCTCACGCCCGCCGGGGCGCGTTGAAGGCCGGTGCGTTCGCGACCTCCCGCATGCTGATCCGGACGATCGATCCTTCCGAATACGAAGCCGCGCGGCGCCTGCTCATCGAGAACGGCTGGGGCGAGCGCGACACGGTCGCCCATCGCTTCGTCGAGCTGCTTTCGCGCTCGCAGATCGCCCTCGTCGCGGTCGAAGGTGCGCGCGTCGTGGGCTTCCTTCGTGCGATCACCGACGGGATGTCGAACGGCTACATCTCGATGGTCGTCGTCGAGGACGGCCATCGCCGCAAGGGCATCGGGCGCGCCCTGGTGCGCGCCGCCATGGGCGACGACCCGCGGATCACGTGGGTCCTTCGCGCCGGGCGCGGCGGCGTGGCGGCCTTCTACGAAAAGCTGGGTTTCGCGCGTTCCGAGGTCGCCATGGAGCGGCCCGGGCAGCGCACGGCGGGAGCGAGCGCATGAAGGGCAGCTGCCATTGCGGAACGCTCGTCTACGAGGTGGATGCCGTCGAAGGCCCGGCGAGCCATTGCCACTGCATCACCTGCCGAAAGACGCACGCGGCCGCATTCGTCACGACCGCGCGCGTGGCACGCGACAAGTTCCGCGGGGATGAGGAACCGCGTCGTCCGCGAGTGGTCTGAAGGGCCATGATGACCCCCGCGCTCGTGCAACGCTCGCTCGCTCGCATGCTCGCCAACGGCCCGATGACCGCGGTGCCGAAGCGGCCGGCGGACCAGGAGCTGCTGGGCCTCCTCGCCGCCGCGCGCTTCGAGCCGCGCCGGGGGTACCGCGAGCGCGAGGTGAACGAGATGCTCGAATCGTGGCTCGCGACCTTCACGGAGCCTTACGGCATCGACCACGTGACGTTGCGCCGCCTGCTGGTGGACCTGCGCCTGCTCGTGCGGACCACTTCCGGTTCGCTCTACGAGCTCGACGAGGCGCGGCTAGCGCAGCTCGAAGGCCTGCGCGACATCGATCCCGCCCAGGTCCTTTCCGACGTGCGTGCCGAGCGCGAGCGGCGCAAGCGCCGGCATTTCGCCTGACTAGCGGCGGCGAGCCGGGGGCGGCGCCCAGGTGCGCCGCGCGAAGTGGCGCACCAGGAAGTCCACGAGCGTGCGCACCTTGGCCGAAAGGAACTTGCGGCTGGGATAGACCGCGAAGATGCCGAGCTCGCCCGCATTGTATTCCGGCAGGAGCTGCACGAGGCGCTTCGACCTGAGGTCGTCCACCACGATGAAATCGGGGAGCAGCGCGATGCCGTGGCCGTGTACCGCCAGCATGCGCAGCAGGTCGCCGTTATTCGCGCGTGATTCGGTGCGCACGCGCACTTCCGCGGCGCCGCCGGGCCCTTCGAGCGTCCACTTGTCCCCCGTGCCGGCGTAGGCGTATCCGAGGCACTGGCGCGCGGCGAGCTCCCGCGGATGCTTCGGCGCCCCGTGGCGCTTCACGTAGTCCGGCGAGGCGCAGACGTACAGGGTCGTGGAGGCGATGCGTCGCGCGACGAGGCTCGAATCCACGAGCCGCGCGATGCGGATGGCGAGGTCGTAGCCCTCGTCGACCAGGTCCACGGTGCGGTCGTTCAGGCTCACGTCGTAGCGCACGGCGGGGTGCTTTTCCGCGAATTCGGCGAGCGCGGTCGCGAGGTGCAGCACGCCGAAGGACACGGGCGCGCTGATCTTGAGCACCCCGGCGGGCTCCTCGACCATCGCTTCGAGCGAGCCTTCGAGGCTCGCCATCTCTCCCAGCAGCGTCGCCGCGCGCTCGTAGTAGGCGCTGCCGGCCTCCGTGAGGCTCAGGCGCCGCGTCGTGCGGTTGAGCAGGCGCACGCGCAGGTGCTCCTCCAGCCGTCCCACGTGCACCGTGGCCATGGTGCGCGAGATGCCGAGGGCCTCGGCCGCCTTCGTGAAGCTGCCCGTTTCCACCACCTTGGCGAAGGTCTGCATCGCCGCGAGTCGGTCCATATTGTCCTCGAAAAGCGAACAATCAATTCGCAAATTGGCAGTTTATCTGCTTCCGGAAAACTATGATCATGGCTTCCATGACGATCACCGCGACCACATCCAGCCTCCTGCCGACGAAGCACGGCACCTTCCGTGTGCACGCGTTCCGGCGCCGCGACGGGCTGGAGCACCTCGCGCTCTGCATGGGCGAGTTCGAGGGGTCCGCGCCCGTCCTCGCGCGCATCCACTCGGAGTGCCTCACCGGCGAGGCCCTCGGCAGCCTGCGCTGCGATTGCGGCGAGCAGCTCGAGCAGGCGCTCGCGGCCATCGCCGCGGAGGGACGCGGCGTGCTGGTGTACCTGCGCCAGGAGGGCCGCGGCATCGGCCTCTTCAACAAGGTGCGCGCCTATCGCCTGCAGGACCAGGGCGCCGATACCGTGGAGGCGAACGTGCGGCTCGGCTTTCCGGCCGACGCGCGCGACTACGCGGCGGCGATCGAGATCTTCGAATGGCTCGGCATCGACCGCGTGAAGCTCATGACCCACAACCCTGCCAAGATCCGCGCGCTCACCGAGGCCGGTTTCGAGGTGGTCGAGCGCGTCGAGATCGCGCCGCAGCCGAAGCCGGACAACCAGGCGTATCTCGCGACCAAGCGCCAACGCATGGGCCACCTCCCGGCGCGTCCGCGGCTGAGGGCGCTCAAATGACCGGCTTCCTCGCGCTGGGCCACTGGCATCGCGGCTGGTACGACACGCGGGCGACCGCCGGCGAGTTCGTGCGTCCCGATGCGAAATTCCGCAAGCGCCCCGCGCCCGGCGCGCTGCGCGCCGAGCCCGGCCGCTATCACCTCTACGTATCGCTCGCGTGCCCCTGGGCGCATCGCACGCTCATCATGCGCACGCTCAAGGGGCTGGAGGATGCGCTTCCCGTCTCGATCGTGGAGCCCGTCATGGACGAGGAGGGCTGGGCGTTCAGCGCGGCGCTTCCCGACCGTGCGAACGGCTTCGCGCACCTGCACCAGGCGTACACCGCCGCGCGGCCCGAATACAGCGGGCGCGTGAGCGTGCCGGTGCTGTGGGATGCGCGCGCCGGGACGATCGTGAACAACGAGTCCGCCGACATCGTGCGCATCCTCGACGAGGACGGCGAGTACTATCCGGCCGCGCTGCGCAGCCGCATCGACGCGATGAACGCCTACGTGTACGAGAACATCAACAACGGCGTCTACCGCTGCGGCTTCGCGAGCGACCAGCAGGCCTACGAGCGCGCGTTCGACCGGCTGTTCAACGCGCTCGACCATCTCGAGGCGGTGCTCTCGCGCAGCCGGTTCCTGGTGGGCGACCGCGCGACGGAAGCCGACTGGAGGCTCTTCACCACGCTCGTGCGCTTCGACGCCGTGTACCACGTTCACTTCAAGTGCAACCGCAACCGGCTCGCGGACTTCGCGAACCTGCATGCGTACGCGCTCGACCTGTATCGCCATCCCGGTGTCGCGGCGACGGTCGACATGGACCACATCAAGCGGCACTACTACATGAGCCATCCGCACCTCAACCCGAGCCGCATCGTGCCTCGCGGGCCGGCGCTCGATTTCACAGGAAGACAGCAATGACCAAGGTCCTCGTTCTCTACTACTCGTCGTACGGCCATATCGAGCGCATGGCCGAGGAAGTGGCCGCGGGCGTGCGTGACGCGGGCGCGGAAGTCGTCGTGAAGCGCGTCCCCGAGACGGTACCCGCGGAGATCGCGAAGAAATCCGGATTCAAGCTCGAGCAGAAGGCGCCCGTGGCGACCGTCGAGGAGCTCGCCGACTACGACGCGGTCATCTTCGGCACGCCCACGCGCTTCGGCAACATGGCCGGCCAGATGAAGAACTTCCTCGACCAGGCGGGGGGGTTGTGGATGCGCGGCGCGCTCGTGGGCAAGGTCGCCGGCGTGTTCACCTCGTCGGCCACGCAGCACGGCGGCCAGGAATCCACGATCCTCACGTTCCACCCGGTCCTGCTGCACCTGGGTTTCGTGATCGTGGGCCTGCCCTACGCGTTCCAGGGCCAGATGGGCGTGGCCGAGGTCATGGGCAACTCGCCCTACGGCGCCTCGACCATCGCGGGCGGCGACGGCAGCCGCCAGCCCTCGAAGATCGACCTCGAAGGCGCGCGCTACCAGGGCAAGCACATCGCCCAGATCGCGACCAAGTTGCGCTGAATCGTCATCCCGGACGCCGCGATCGCGTCGTCATCCCGGGGGCGCCGATCGCGTCGTCATCCCGGGCGACGCAATCCGTCGATGGCCCGGGACCCAATTACCCAACCCCCCAAGGAGACAACCATGGCATCCACCACCACCTACGTCATCCCCGAGCCGAGGGAAATCACCCGCGCCGGCTTCGAATCGCTCGCATTCCCGCTCGTGCGCATCGTTACCGGCGCGCTGCTGATCCCCCACGGCGCGCAGAAGCTCTTCGGCTGGTTCGGCGGCTACGGCCTGACGGCCACCGGCCAGTTCTTCGGCGAGAAGCTCGGCATGCATCCGGGCATCGTGTTCGCCTTCCTCGCGGGCTTCGTGGAGTTCTTCGGCGGCCTCGCGCTCGTGACGGGCCTGCTCACGCGGACCGCTGCGGTCGGCGTGGCCATCCTCATGGCCGTCGCGCTCAGCGTGCACGTGGGCAACGGCTTCTTCTGGACCAGCGGCGGACTCGAGTATCCGCTGATGTGGGGCCTCATCGCGATCGCCATCGCCATCCACGGCGGCGGCCGCTATTCGCTCGACGGCAAGCTCGGCCTTCGCATCTGATATCGCCTTCAATGACCCGGCGCATGGTCCCATGTGCCGGGTCACTGTTTGTTTCCGCCTTTCCTCAAAGGCGTCACATTTGCCGCGTACACTTTTCGGCGTGGAAGATCGTGAGGAGACAGCGATGAACATTCCAGGCCGGGTTTCCTTTCTCGCGGCGGGCGCCATGCTCGCATCGGCATCGCTGTGCGCCGCGGCGTTCGACCAGCCGCCACAGATCGTGTCGTTGCAGGAATACTTCGACGCCGCGGGCAATCATTACACGATGGCCTCGCCGCTGGCGGGCCCGCCGTCCGGCCGCGACTGGCGCGCGACCGGCTTCTCGTTCGCGGCGTTTCCGCTGGCGGAGTCGTCGGCCCAGGCGGCGACCGCGGTCCCGCTGTGCCGCTTCCACACGCCGCCGCCGTCGAGCTCGGTCTTTCTCACGGCCGATGCGGCCGAGTGCAATTTCCTGAAGACGCACGACACGGGATGGGTGTTCGACGCGGCGGACCTGAAGATCGGCGTTCCGCACGATGGCGGTTGCGCCGCGCCGCTCACGCCGGTCTACCGTTTCTACAACAACCGCGCGGCGCTCGGGGATTCCAACCATCGCTACGTCTTCGACGACCGATTGCGCGCGACGATGGCGGCGCAGGGCTGGACCGAGGAGGGCATCGCGTTCTGTGCCTTCGCCTCGAAGCAGCTGCGTGCGGCCTGGGTCGTGAGCGGCCGCGATACGCCGCCCGCAGCCGAATGCGCCACGCAGCCCGGCGCGGGGTCCTGCATCGCGCTCATCGGGCTGCTGGATATGGACCAGAAGCTGGTGAAGCTTCCACCTCCCGCCTTCACCCTGAACCCGGCCTATACCCCGGTGTTCGCGCAGGTGACCGGCTGGATCGCGAACGAGGAGACGATCTGGACCTCCTCCTTCGCGGGCAACCCCGCGGCCCATTCCTTCGTCCAATGGCAAGCGCTCGGCCAGCCTGTCGGCGTGCACCTGAACGGCGTCGACCGGCAGTCCGGCGATTACGCCAGCATCAGCCCGACGTATCGCCTGACGCCGGCGCCCGGCACCATCGATTCCCGGATGCAGCCATGGGCCGACCGTGGGGAGCACGACCTGGTCGTCAACTTCCAGCTCGCGATCAAGACGGTGCGCCGCGCCAACGAGGGGAGCCACCTCTACGGGGGGCCCATCGTGGAGTTCGTGGACACGCGCTCCGACGTGCATCTCATGGTGCGCGTGCTCGCGTACGGCACGATCGGGCTTGCCGACGGCCCCGGCCTCGACCCGTCGACCTCCACGCCGATGGTCTCGACATCGTTCCGCGCCGATCCGCTGTTCGGCCGCGTGCTGAAAGGCGATTTCGTGCCTTGCTCGGCCGGCGCCGCGGGCGGGTCCTGCGATGCGCGCGGGATCGACTTCAGCTTCCGCATCGACCAGGACGATTTCCGCAAGATCGTGTCGCTCGCCAGGCCGACGAACCCGCTGCTGTCGCCGGACATCGCCGACTACGCCATCGTGAGCGTCCAGGTGCGCAACGAGACCCTGGGCGAGGCGGAAGTGGGGCTCGTCGAGAACGCGATCCAGCTCCTCGTCACCGACTGATCAGCGGATCGACACGAGCCCGATGCGGTTCACGCCGCTGCACGCGATCGCGAGCTCGTCGGGCTTGCGCATGTCCATGTGCCGCACCACGCCGCCGCCCGAGGGAATCGTCCAGGTCTGGAACTTCGCGCCCTGCGGGTCGAAGCGTACGAGGGTATTCGGCGTGACGCCCGATTCGCTGTACCAGATGACCTGCCCGTCGGTCGCCATCCCGTACGGTTGCGATTCGCTGCCTCCCGGCGAGGGCCACTCCTTGAACTCGCCGGTCGAAGGGTCGTAGCGGCCGATGGCGCCGCGCGCATAGTCGGAATACCAGATCGCGCCGTCGGCGGTGATCGCCATGCGCCGCGGGCGGCTGTCCTTGTGCGGCAGCGCGTACTCGGTGATCTCCATCGTGCGCGGCTCGACTCGCGCGATCTTGTTCGTGCCGAAGAGCACCACCCACGGCACGCCCTTGGCGTCCACCTTGATGCCGTACGGACGCGAGTTCGGCGTGGAGGCCCTCACGAGCTTGATCTCGCCGGTGGCGGGATCGAGCCGCCCGATGCGGTTGCCGCCCTGCACCGTGAACCAGAGGCGGCCGCCCTGATCGAAGACCGGCGTGTGCGGATCGTGCGCCGTCGCTTCGGGCATCGGGTATTCCTTCACGTCGCCCGTCGCCGGATCGAGCTCGCCGATGAAGCCCGCGTTGTTCGCGGTGAACCAGATGTGGCCGCGCGCATCCTCGGCCAGGCCGTGCGGCCCCGAGGTGGGATGCTTCAACGGATACTCGCGGATCTTGCCCGTGGCGCGATCGAGGCGGCCGAGGTGGTTGGCGAACTGGCCCGTGTACCAGAGCGAGCCGTCGCGCGCGATGAGCGGATCGTGCGGCCGCGTGCCCGCGGTGGGCACTTCCCATTCGCGGATCTGCACCTGCGTCGCGCCCGCGACCACCGCCGCCCTGGGCCGCGCCTTCTCGGGAAAATTCTTCGCGAGGTACGCGATGAGGGGCTCGAGCTCGCCCTCGGGCACCTTGGCGCCGACGTTCTTCATCATGGCGACGTGGTTGCGCCATCCCGCTTCGTTGAACCCGGAGCGCTGGATGCGCGAAAGATCGTGGCATTGCGTGCAGCTCTTCTCGACGATCGCCTTGCCGGGACCCTCGGGCAAGGGCTGGGCGATGGTCGCGGTGGCGATGGCGAGCACGAGCAATGGCGTGCGGTTCATGGCGTCACTCCCGTAGCAGTGGAATGTCCTTCGCGGAAGGCCCGGGCTTGATCGATGCAAGATACGCGTAAATGTCGGCGAGGTCGCGGTCGCTCACGAACTGCGCCGCGTAGCGCGGCATCACCGCGCGCGGATGGCGCACCTGCTGCTGGAAGCCTTCCCACGGAAAGAGTCCCGGGGTGAGGCGCGGGCCCGATCCGCGATCGCCGCCTTGCCCGGCGGTGCCGTGGCACGTGTAGCACATGTCCTTCATGAAAAGCGCCTTGCCGCGCGCGGCATCGCCTTGCGGCGCCTGCGCGGCGGCGGCGAGCGCGGCGCAGGCCGCGATCGCGGCCGTCGTGCCCGTGAGTCGCATCATGCTTCCTCCTCTTGTCGTGCCGAGACGAGCGCTTGCGCGGCGCTCGCCCTGAGGCCCGCGACCCGCCGCTCCGCGAGCGAGACCACGCCGCCGGCGAGCAGGAACGCGCCATTGGCCCAGAAGACGGGAATCAGGCCGAAGGCCGAGCCCAGCCCGCCGAACACCACGGGCACCGCGATCTGCGTGAGCTTGTTCACCGTGAGCCGCATTCCGAGCGCCTCGCCGGAGCGGCCCGCGGGCGCATGGTTGTAGGTGAGCAGGATGGTGAGCGGCTGCGCGCAGCCCAGTCCCAGCCCGAGCAGGAACGCGACGAGCGCCAGCAGCGGCGCCTGCGAGAACAGCGGCACCAGGAAGAAGGTGGCGCCGGCGACGAAGAGCGAGGCGGTGAGCACGCCCACTTCGCCGATGCGCCGCGCGGCGCCGTGCATGCCGAGCCGCACGATGAACGCCGCTACCGCGTAGCTCGACATCACCATGCCGATCGCAGATGCGCTGAGCCCGACGCTGCGCCCATACACGGGGAAGTAGAACGTGAAGAGCTCGATGCCGGTCAGCGTGACGCCGCTCATGATGAGCGTGCGCCGCAGCCCCGCGTTGCCGAGCAGCTCCAGCGAGCCGCCGCTTTCCGGCTTGCCGTGCAGCGTGCGCGCCGGCACGAGCCGTGGATACGCCGCGATGATGATCGCCGGCACGATCGCCACGACCGCGATCAGCATGAACGCGGATCCGAAACCCCAGCCGTCGATGGAGAAGCCGGCCAGCGCCGGCCCGATGAACGCCGAGAGCGAGGCGCCGAGGCTGAACGTCGCGAAGTTGCGCGTGCGCGCCTCGCCCTCGCCGTAGGAGCCGACGAGGTTGTGGATGGAAACGTGGAAGAAGATGTGCCCGAGTCCCACGAGCGCCGAGCACAGCAGCAGCCCTGCGAGTCCCGGCACGAGCAGCGGCACGGCCATGCCCGCGGACATCACGACGGAGCCCGCGAAGATCGGCTTCGCCACGCCCATGCGATCGGACACCTTGCCCGCATAGACGGCGAGCAGCAACGGAAACACGGCGAACATCGCCGCGAGCAGCCCGACCTCGAACGGCGTGGCGCCGAGGCCGAGCGCCGTCAGCGACACGACCATCTTCGAGCCGCGCTGGCTGATGCCCTGCAGCACGGACAGCAGGACCGCGAGGTAGACCATTCGGCGTGGTGTTCCGCGTCGAGGAACGCGGTTCCAGAAGATGCCCCGAGTATACTTTGACGTGCCGATTTCCACGCGTGTTTCCATGCCCGTCGGGCGCAACGATCCGTGTCCCTGCGGCAGCGGCCGCAAGTACAAGAAGTGCTGCGGCGCCGCGACCCGGGGACGCACCCCGGGGACGCACCCCGGGGACGCACCCCGGGCCGGCGTCATTCCCATCGCCAGCGCATCCGCGCGGCAATGCGGCGATTGCACCGCGTGCTGCGATGGATGGGTCGTGGGCGTGATCGAGGGCCACGAGATGAAGCCGGGACAGCCGTGCTTCTTTCGCGGCGAGCACCGTTGCACGATCTACGAGCGCCGGCCGCAGCATCCGTGTCGCCATTTCGTGTGCGGTTGGCTGCAGGACGGCAGTCCCTTTCCCGAGGAATGGCGTCCCGACAAGCTCGGCGTCATGGTGATCCCGATGAAATGGCGCGGGCGCGAGGCGTACGTGCTGCGATCGGCGGGACGCGACCCCGACGAGCGCGTGATCGCGTGGATGCGGGAGCTCAGCCTGCGGACGCAGCGGCCGTTCTTCTACGAGCAGGGCGGTGAGCGCTTCGGCTTCGGCCCGCCGGAGTTCCAGCAGGAGATGCTCGCGAAGGTCGAGCGCGGCGAAGCGCTCTGGTGACGTTGCGCTCCGCTTGGGTTCTTTCAATCGAAGTACCCGGAGTCGATGAAGCGCAGCCAAAGCGTCCCGACGGTCTTGATCGCGTCCTGCGTGAAGAGATAGTGGTGCAAGCCCTCGACGCGGGCCACGCGGTACTTGCGCGCGTACGGCTCCATCACCTCGCGGTGCGCATCCACGGTCTTCGGCGGGATCGCCTCGTCGAGCGTGCCGTTCATGTCGAGGATCGCGACGCGCTTCAGCGCCGCCGGCGGGAAGCTCGGCTCCATGAGGTCCTTCACGAAGTCCCCGAAGCCGTTCGCGCGATAGGCAGCGGGCAGGAAGTCCGACAGCCATAGGCGCAGCGCCACCTCGGTGAGCGCCGCCGCGCCGAACTGCATCATCGGGTCCTCGCCGCTCTTGAAGCGCGGGCTCCTCTGCGCGTTCGCCCACCACTTGATGCGCGTGGGCTCGTCGAGGTACTTCGTGTAGTAGGCGAAGTCGTCGAGGCCGCGCTCGCGCAGGCGCAGCGCCGAGTGCGCGTAGGGCTGGTTGAAATCGCCGCCCCTGGCGCGCCGGTAGACGTAGGCGAGCCCCGTGCTGCTCGTGCCCCATCCGAGGTAGCCGTCCGGCGGCAGCCATTTCGCGAGCGGGTAGAGGAACGCGCCGCCCGTGGACATGCCCCAGTACAGCACGAAATGGCGATCGCGCTCCGCGGGTGCAACGGCGCGCTCGATCGCGAGGCGATAGCCGGTGAGGAAGGTGACCGGCGTGGCGGCGAGCATCTGGTCGTACAGCGGCGACGAGGGCCGGGGCACGCGGTACGTCGAGCTGTCGCCGCTGGTCGCGCCTTTCAGGCCCGAGGACTTCACCTCGAAATCGGCGCTCGTCCAGTGCGCCTGCTGGCCGCGATGGAACATCGGCATGCGCGCATCCAGCGGCACGCCGGCCCACGATCCGTCGGGCGCGAGGAAATTCCAGCGGCCCACGCGCGTGAGGGCGACGAAGGTCACGCCTCGCCTGGCGAGCCACGCGCCCGGGCCTTCCTTGCCCTCCGGCGTCTCGAGGAAATCGCCCGCGAATTCGCTTCCGGGCTCGCCGCCGACCACGACGAGCTTGCGGCCCCGGTGCATCCGCGGCTTTTCGGGCGTGAGGATCACCACGACCTGCGTGAAGCGTTGCCCGTACGACTCGAAGTCGATGAATTCGACACGCTTCGTGTAGCGGGTCGCCTCGGGGTAGTCATCGGCGGCGAGGATGTTCGCGATGGAGGAACGGTCGAGCGTTTCGCGGTCGGCGGGAAGCTCCCAGGCGTGCGCCGACAGGGCGACGCAAAATGCGAGCGCGGCGAAGAAGCGTGGCATCGGGGTGATGATCCAGATCAAAGACGGCGCTACCATAACAGCTTCGTACCAATCCATTCCCGCGGAGCCTGCCCCAGCAATGGGTTGGGCCGGGGCGGGTACCCGATCGCCATGGCCGAAACCATCGAGATGACCATCAACGGTCGCCGCGAGCGCGTGAGTGTCGATCCCGGCACGCCGCTGCTCGAGGTGCTGCGCAACGACCTCGGCCTGCTCGGGCCGAAGTTCGGCTGCGGCCTGGGCCAATGCGGCGCCTGCACCGTCCACCTCGACGGGACCGCGATTCGCTCGTGCGCCACGCCGGTGTCGGCGGCGAAGGGCTCGCGCGTCACGACGCTCGAAGGCCTCGCGCCGAAGCCCGGCACGCTGCACGTGGTGCAGCAGGCCTTCATCGACGAGCAGGCCGCGCAGTGCGGCTATTGCCTGAACGGCTGGATCATGACGGCCGCGGAACTGCTCGAGCGCAATCCACATGCGAGCGATGCGGAAATCCGCCAGGGGCTCTCCGGCCTCAAGTGCCGCTGCGGCACGCACATGGCTATCCTGCGCGCGGTGAAGCTCGCCGCCTCGCGCCTGGCCGCCGCGCGGAGGGCCTGACCATGAACGATTTCGTCGTCACGCAACGCGGCCTCACGCGGCGCGACTTCCTCAAGGGCGGCGGCGCGCTCGTGGTTTCCTTCGCGCTTCCCGGTTGCGCGAGCCTCGGGTCGCAGTCGCCGCAGCTTCCGGCGCCCGGCGTCGCATGGCCCGCGAAGGTCGATCCCACGCAGCTCGATTCCTGGCTGGCGATCGCCGAGGATGGCCGCGTTGCCGCCTGCGTCGGAAAGATCGAGGCCGGCATGGGCATCGGCACCTCCTTCGCACAGGTCGTCGCCGAGGAGCTCGACGTGCCGCTCGAGCGTGTCACCATCGTGATGGGTGACACCGCGACCACGGTCGACCAGCGCGGCACCGGAGGCTCCAACGGCATCATGACCGGCGGCACGGCGTTGCAAGCAGCGGCCGCGCAGGCTCGCGCCACACTCCTCGCGCTCGCGTCCCAACACCTTGGCGTTCCCGTCGAGGCGCTGCGCGTGAAGGACGGCATGATCCATGCGGCGGCCGATCCCGCGAAGCGCGTCTCCTACGGCGAGCTCATCGGCGGAAAGCGTTTCGACGTGAAGATCGCGGAGAAGCCGAAGCTCAAGGACCCCAAGGCATATCGCGTCGCGGGAAAGGACGTCCGGCGTTTCGACATCCCGGCGAAAGTCGATGGGACCTATCGCTATGCCGCCGACGTGATCGTGCCCGGCATGCTGCATGCGCGCATGATCCGTCCGCCCGAGGCGCACGCGAAGATCGTGCGCGTGGACGAGCAGGCGAAGCTGCCCGGGCTCGTGCGGGTGGTGCGCAAGGGCGAGTTCCTCGGTGTCGTGTGCGAGCGCGAGCACGAGGCCGTGCAGGCCGCGACGAAGCTTGCCGTCGAATGGTCGCGCCCGGAGCCGACTTATTGGGCGAGCTACGAAGCGCTCTACGAGCAGCTGCGCACCGCCGCGCCGTATGCGACGAAGAAGAAGGACGTGCACGGCGACGTCGATGGGGCGCTCGCCGCCGCGGCCCGTCGCGTCGAGGCGCGTTACGCGTATCCGTTCCAGTCGCACGCGTCGATGGGACCGGGATGCGCGGTCGCCGATGTCCGCGATGGCGGCGCCATCGTCTGGTGCGGCGGACAGAAACCCTATCCGCTGCGCCACGCGCTCGCCGAGATCCTCGGGCTTCCCGTGGAGAAGGTGCGCGTCATTTGGCGTCCGGGGCCGGGCTCGTACGGCATGAACGACGCGGACGATTGCGCGGTCGACGCGGCGCTGCTCTCGCAGGCGGTCGGCCGGCCGGTGCGCCTGCAATACACGCGCAGCGAGGCCACCGGCTGGGATCCGAAGGGGCCGCCCGCGGTCTTCAGCCTTCGCGCGGGGCTCGATGCCTCGGGCAACGTCACCGCCTGGGATTACGAGGCGCGCGGATTTTCCGGGCAGCTGCGCCCGTCCGGCACTGACACGGCGGGCGACTCGCTCGCCGCGCAACTCATCGGCGGCCGCAAGCCGAAGAGCGCGGACGAGCACAAGTTTTCGGACGAGAGCTATGCCTTCCCGGCCAAGCGCAAGGTGAGCCACCTGCTGCCGTGGGACCAGTCGCTCGGCACGGGGCTGCGCACCGCGCATTTCCGCGATCCCGACGGGCCGCAGACCTGTTTCGCGTCCGAATCCTTCGCGGACGAGGTGGCGTACGCGGCGGGCATCGATCCGGTCGAGCTGCGCCTGCGCTACCTGAAGGAAGCGCGCGAGAAAGCGGTCGTGCAGGCCGCCGCCGAGAAGGCCGGCTGGCAGCGGCACGCGAAGCCGCGGCGGATGAAAGAGGGCAACGTCTTCGTCGGCCAGGGCCTTGCGTACGCCCCGCGCCACGGCACGGTCGTCGCCGTCGTCGCCGACGTCGCGGTCGAGCCCGCCACGGGGCGCTATCGCGTGCGCCGCTTCACCGTGGCGCACGACTGCGGGTTCATGGTGAATCCCATGAGCGTGCGCGGCACGATCGAGGCGAACCTCATGCAGGCGATGAGCCGCAGCATGCACGAGGCCGTGCAGTTCGATCCGACCCACGTGCGTTCGATCGACTGGATCACCTATCCGATCATCGACATGGAGGAGGTGCCCGACGCGGTGGACATCGTGCTCCTCGGCAACGAGCCTGGCGCCAGGTCGCTCGGCGCGGGCGAGCCCACGACGCGTCCCGTGGCCGCCGCCATCGCGAACGCGCTGCACGACGCGCTCGGCGTGCGGGTGCGCCGCGTGCCGCTCACCCCGGAGGCCGTGCTCGCGGCCATCAGGGCGTAGTCCGCGGGTCCGGGGGCGCTCGCACCGCAGATGAGGCCACCATGACGACCGCGCCCGAGAACGAGCTCCTCACGAGGACCGGCCCGGGAACGCCGATGGGCGCGCTCTTCCGCCGCTACTGGCTGCCGGCGCTGCTCGCTTCCGAGCTGCCGCAGCCCGATGGCCCGCCGGTGCGCGTGAAGCTGCTGTCCGAGCGCCTGCTCGCGTTTCGCGACACGCAGGGACGCCTCGGCCTCATCGACGAGTTCTGCGCGCATCGCGGCGTGAGCCTCTGGTTCGGCCGCAACGAGGAATGCGGCATCCGCTGCCCCTATCACGGCTGGAAATACGACGTGACGGGGCAGTGCGTCGACGTGCCCTCGGAGCCGGCAGAGAGCGGCTATTGCAGCAGGATCCGGCTGAAGAGCTATCCCTGCGTCGAGCGCGGCGGCGTCGTCTGGGCGTACATGGGCCCGGCGGAAAAGCGCCCGCCCGAGCCCGCGTACGAATGGACGCAGGTGGCGGAAGCGAGCCGGCACGTGAGCAAGCGCATCCAGGAATGCAACTACCTGCAGGCGATGGAGGGCGGCCTCGATTCGATCCACTCCACGTTCCTGCATCGCTACTCCGTGGGCGAGGACCCGCTGCTCAAGCGCGACCCCGAGAGCGCGGCGATGATCAAGGGCGACCCGCGGCCCGAGTTCCTGCCCACCGTGTCGCGCGCGGGCCTGCACATCTCCACGCGCCGCAAGGTCGGGGCCGACCGGTACTGGTATCGCGTCACGCAGTTCCTGATGCCGTGCTTCAACCTTTTCCCGCCCTACGGCGACAACCCTTGCGGCGGTCACGCCTGGGTGCCGATCGACGACGAGAGCTGCTGGGTCTTCAGCATCGACTACCACCCGCGGCGCGAATTGAGCGAGCTCGAGCACGAGGCCGCGGCGGCCGGATGCGGCATCCATGTGCCGCTGGTTCCCGGCACCTTCCTGCCCGTCGCGAACAAGCGCAACGACTACCAGATCGACCGCGCGGCGCAGAAGGCGCGCAAGACCTTTTCCGGCGTGCTGCGCGTGGGCATCCAGGACGCGGCGGTGCAGGAAAGCATGGGGGCGATCGAGGACCGCTCGCGCGAGAACCTCGTCTCCAGCGACAACGGCATCATCATGACGCGCAAGCGGCTGCTGGACGCGGCGCGCGGCAACGCCGAGGGCCGCGATCCACCAGGGCTCGATCCCGAAGCGCAATGCGTCCGCGCCGTCTCGATGGTCACGCCGCGCGACGTGCCGTTCGCCCGCGCGCTCGCGGAGCACGAGGGTGCGATCAGGCGCGAGGAGGTCGCATGATGAGGCGCCGCGCGTTCCTGGGAGTGCTCGTCGCCGCCGCTTTCGCGGCGCGCGCCGCCAGCGTGGCCGAGGTGGCGCAATACGAAGGAGCGGGGCGCCAGCACCGGCTGGAAGACGGGGCGCGCAAGGAGGGCAGCGCCCTCAACATCTACACCTCGCTCACCGTGGACGACATGGGGGCGCTCAACACGGCATTCGAGGCGCGGTACGGCATACGGATCAGGATGTGGCGCGCCTCCTCCGAGAAGGTGCTCCAGCGCGTGCTCGCCGAGGCGAGGGCGGGCCGCCACGACGTGGACATCATCGAGACGAACTCGCCGCCGCTCGAATCGCTGCACCGCGAGGGCCTGCTGCAGGCGGTGCGCTCGCCGGTGCAGGACGACCTCATCGCGCAGGCGCTGCCGTCGCATCGCGAGTGGGCCGGCTCGCGGTTGAACGTCTTCGTGCAGGCGTACAACACCAACGCCGTCCGCAAGCAGGACCTGCCGAAGAGCTACGCCGACCTGGCCGACCCCAAGTGGAAGGGCAAGCTCGGCGTGGAGGCCTCGGACGAGGACTGGTTCGCCTCCGTGGTCACCGCGCTGGGCGAGCCGCGCGGCGTGGAGCTCTTCCGCAGGATCGTCGCCGCCAACGGCGTGTCCGTGCGCAAGGGGCACACGCTGCTCACGAACCTGGTGGCCTCGGGCGAAGTGCCGCTCGCGCTCACGGTGTACAACTTCACCGCCGAGCAGACGCGGCGCAAGGGCGCGCCCTTCGACTGGTTCGTGATCCCGCCCGCCGTCGCCCGCGCCAACGGCTTGGCGCTCGCGAAGCACGCGCAGCATCCGCACGCGGCGCTGCTGTACTACGACTTCGTCCTCGGCGAGGACGGCCAGCGCATGCTCCTCGAGCGCGGCTTCCAGCCCGCCAACCGCAACCTCCAGGGGCCGCTGCCGATCGAGTCGCTGCGCGTGGTCGACCCGGACCAGGTCCTCGACGAGTCGCGGAAGTGGACGAAGCTCTACGAGTCCGTGTTCGAGAAACCGCATTGACACCCGTTCCCGGGGAGGGCGAATGAAATACCTGTGTCTCGTTTACGGCGCCGAGGCCGAGATCTCGAAGATGGACGACCACGAATGCCTCGCGTACGACCGCTCCATCCGCTCGAGCGGCCATTGCGCCGTCTCCGAGGCGCTGGAGCCGGTCGCGACGGCGAAGACCGTGCGCGTGCGCAACGGCAAGGCCACGATCGTCGATGGCCCCTTCGCCGAGACGAAGGAGCAGCTCGCCGGCTTCTACATGGTCGAGGCGGAGAGCCTCGACCAGGCGCTCGCGCTGGCGGCGAAGATTCCGCCAGCGCGCGTGGGCAGCATCGAAGTGCGCCCGGTGCGGCCGATCCGCGAATTCCCCCGGAGCGGCTCGCAGGACTGAGCGAAAGGGCCGCGCGCTAGATGGCGTGGATCACGCGCTGCAGGAAGTCGCGCGTCCGCTCGTTCTTCGGGTTGCGCAGCACCGCTTCGGGCGGGCCTTCCTCGAGGATGCGCCCCGCGTCCAGGAACAGCACGCGGTCGGCCACCTCGCGCGCGAACTCCATCTCGTGCGTCACGACGACCATGGTCATGCCCTCGCGCGCGAGCCGCAGCATCACCTCGAGCACGTCACCGACCAGCTCGGGGTCGAGCGCCGAAGTGGGCTCGTCGAACAGGATCACCTTCGGATGCATGGCGAGCGAACGCGCGATGGCCACGCGCTGCTGCTGGCCGCCGGAGAGCTTCGCGGGGTAGGCGTCGAGCTTGTCGCCCAACCCCACCTTGCGCAGCAGCTCCACGCCCTCGGCGCGCGCCTGGTCGCGCGGCACGCCCTTCACGTACAACGGGCCCTCGATCACGTTCTCGAGCGCCGTGCGATGCGGGAAGAGGTTGAAGCGCTGGAAGACCATGCCCACTTCCGTGCGCACCTGGTAGATGCGCGGGTCGTCGCGGCGCACCTGGCGGCCCTCGATCGAGAGCTCGCCGGAGTCGTAGGACTCGAGGCCGTTCATGCAGCGCAGCAGCGTCGACTTGCCCGAGCCCGAGGCGCCGATGATGCAGACCACCTCGCCACGCCCCACGTCGAGGCTCACGTCGTCGAGCACGCGATGCGCGCCGAACGACTTGCACAGGTGGCGCACGGTGATCATTTGCGCCCGAACTTCTTCTCGAGGCGGTGCGCGAGGTAGGTGAGCGGCAGGCTCATCGCGAGGTAGAGCACGGCGACCAGCGTGAACACGGTGAGGTTCTTGAAGGTGGAGGCGGCGATGAGCTGCCCCTGGCGCGCGAGCTCCGCCACGGTGATCGTGGAGGCGATCGACGAGTCCTTGAGCATCATGATCATCGTGTTGCCGTACGGCGGCAGCGTGATGCGGATCGCCTGCGGCATGATCACCCGCCGCAGGATGAGCCCGTAGCGCATGCCCACCGACTGCGCGGCCTCGATCTGCCCGTGGTCGATCGCCTCGATGCCGGCGCGGAAGTTCTCCGCCTGGTACACGGAGTAGGCGATGCCCAGCCCGAGGAACCCGGCCTGGAACGCGGTGAGCGAGATGCCGATGTCCGGCAGCACGAAGTACATGTAGAACAGCGTGACGATGATCGGGATGCCGCGCAGGATCGTGATCACGCCGAGCGCCGGGTAGCGCAGGGCCGCGTAAGGCGACAGCCGCATGAGCGCCCAGACGAAGCCCAGCACGGTCGAGAGCACGAGCGACAGGAACGTGAGCTCGACCGTGATCCAGCAGCCCTGCGCGAGGATCGGCAGGAACTCGGCGGCGTCCTTGAGGAAGGTCTCGCTCATCGCCGCCGCGCCGCGCCGCGCTACTTAAGGTTCCACTTGGCGAGGATCTGGTCCAGCCCGCCGTTCTTCTTCAGGTTCGCGAGCCCCGTGTTGATCTTCGCGAGCAGGTCCTTGTCGCCCTTGCGCACGCCGATGCCCACCCAGCCGTCCATCTTGGTCTGGTAGCCCTCGGCGAGCTTCACGCCCGTGTCCTTGCGCTGCGAGAGCTGGTAGCGAAGGATCGGCGCATCGCCGAAGCCGGCCTTCACGCGCCCCAGGCCCACGTCGCGGATGAGGTCGGCGAGCGAGTCGTACGTCTTCACCTCGGCGAACTCGCCGTTCTTGCGCAGGAAGTCCACGTACACGGTGCCCACCTGCGCGCCGACCACCTGGCCCTTGAGGTCGGCGAGCGTGCGGTACGTGCCCTTGTCGTCGGCCTTGAGGATGAGGCCCTCGGGGTACGGAAACACGGGGTCGCTGAAGTCGACGACTTCCTTGCGCTGCGGCGTGATGAGCATCGCCGCGGAGATGATGTCGATCTTGCTGGTGGTGAGCGACGGGATCAGCGAGGCGAACGGCGTGGCCTCGACCTGCACCTTGAAGCCCTGGTCCTGGCCGATGGCCGTGATGAGGTCCACCATCGCGCCCTGGATCGTCTGCGTCTTCGTATCCATGAACGTGAAGGGCACGCCGGTCGGCGTCGAGCCCACCTTGTACGTCTGTTGCGCCATCGCGCCGCATGCGAGCGTTGCCACCGCCACGAGCGCGATGCCCTTCAGCCACTTCCATGCATGTTTCATGAGCCTCCTCCTCCGAATGGGACTGCTGACGTCGTTCTCGTTCAGGCGGGAATGCCGAGCGCTTCACGGGTGCGGAACCACCCGATCGCCGCGGCGACGAGCGGCTTGCGCCATTTCCACAACGGCACGCGCGTGAGCGGCTTCACCGGGAACTCCAGCGCCGGATCCGACCGCGCCAACGCACCCTCGAGGATGCGGTTGGCGAGCACCTGGCCCATCGCCGTGGCCATCGCGACGCCGCGCCCGCAATAGCCCACGCTCGTCCACATCCCGGGCGCGAGCTCGGCCAGGTGCGGCATCCAGTCGCGCGTGAGGCCGACCTGCCCCCACCAGCGATAGGGCCAATCGATGCCGCGCAGGTCCGGGTAGAGCTTCTCCGCGGCGCCGCGCAGGAAGGCGAACACGCCCTCGGAGATGTCGCCCGAGACGTTGCCGCGCCCGCCGATGACGAAACGGCCCTGCGGGTCGAGGCGGAAGTAGTAGAGCAGGCGGTGCGTATCGGACACCGGCAGCCCCGCGGGAATGATGCGGCTGCGCAGCGCCGTGGGCAGCACGTCGGTCGCGATCTGCACGCTGTTCACGGAGACGAAGTTGCGCTGCACCTCCGGCTGCAGCTCGCCCGAATAGGCGTCGGTGGCGAGCACCACGTGGCGCGCGCTCACGGTTCCGCGCGGCGTGGCGATGGTCCAGCGCTCGCCGTCGCGCGCGAGCCCGATGGCGGGGCTGTTGCAGTAGACCGCCGCACCGAGACCCATGGCGGCGCGCGCGAGGCCGCGGGCGTAGGAGAGCGGCTGGACGGCGCCGCCGCGGCGGTCGATCCATCCGCCGCAGTAGTAGTCGCTGCCGAGCGCATCGCGCGCCTGCCGCGCGTCGAGCATCTCCACCGGCGCGCCGTGCGCGCGCCATGCCGCGGCGCGCTTGCGCACGACTTCCAGCGCGGTCGCGTTATGGGCGGGCTGCAGCCAGCCGCGATGCTCCGCGTTGCACTCGATCCCGTGGCGCTCGATCAACGCGAACACGCGGTCGGCCGCGCTGCCGGAAAGGGCGGTGAGGCGCTGCGCGACGTCCTTGTCGAACGTGGCGGCGATCTCGTCCGGGTCCTGCTTGAGGCCCGGAATCACCTGGCCGCCGTTGCGGCCGGAGCCGCCGTGCCCGATTTCGCCTGCCTCGATCACCGTCACGGCGCGATCGTGCGCGGCGAGCGCGATGGCGCAGGACAGGCCCGTGAAGCCCGCGCCGACGATCGCCACGTCGGCGCTGGCGCCGCCTTCGAGCGGCGCGCATTCCGGCGCGGGCGCGGCGGTGGCCATCCACAGGGAATGCTGCTGGTCCGCGGTTCTCGGGGCGTCGTCGGGCATCGGGCGCTGCTCCCTGCTAATCGATTATCGATTGCATTGATTTAGTATTCGATGGAAAATACCCGCCACTTTCCGTCACTGTCAATCCCCGGGAGGCGCCGGTTGGCAGCAAAACCACTGCCCGCGTCGCGCGACGGCGCGCAACGCTCGCCGCTCTACATCGCCGGCCTCGCGAAGGGGCTCACGCTGCTGGGCGCGTTCTCGGCCGACCGCGCGGCGATGACGCTCGCCGAGCTCGCCGATGCGACCGGCTTCAGCCGCAGCTCCGTGCAGCGGCTCGTGTTCACGCTCGAGGCGTTGGGCTACCTGCGCCGCGGCGACGAGCCGCGCCGCTACGAGCTCACGGCGCGCAGCTGCGAGATCGGCTTCCGTTATCTCGATGCGAGCCGCCTGGTCGCCGTGGGCAACGCGGACCTCTTCGAGCTCAACCGGCGCTGCGGCGAGAGTGTGAACCTCTCGGAGCCCGACGGCTGCGACATGGTGTTCGTCGCGCGCTTTCCCGGGCACAACAGCGTCGCGATCCACATGCCGATCGGCCGCCGGCTGCCGATGTACTGCACCGCCTCGGGCCGTGCCTACCTGTCGCGCCTGCCGGAAGCGCAGGCGCGCGAGCGCCTCAAGGGCTGCGACCTGCGCGCGCATACGCCCAACACCGTCACGCAGGTCGGCCGGCTCGAGGCGCTGCTGCGCGAGGCGCGCGGCGCGGGCTATGCGTACGCGAACGGCGAGTACTACCGCGGGGACCTGAACGTCGCGGCGCCGCTGGTGCGCGCGGGCGGCACCGTGGTGGGCGCGATCAACATCTCGGTGCCGGCGAGCCGCTGGACCATCGAGCAGGCGCGCGAGAAGCTGGCGCCGTTCGTGATCGAGACGGCGCAGGCCATCTCGTCGAAGCTGGGTTAGCGCATCAGGCCCTGACCGGGGGCACCCACGGCGCGTCCGCCCATGCCACGCCCACGCGGGCGGTCTGCGCATCGATGAGGTAGGGCTTGCCCTCCAGCGTGGCGCGCTTCGCGCGCGCGAGCGCGGCCCTGAGCTCCTCGGGCGAGTGCGCCACTTCCGCATCCACGCCGAAGCCCCTGGCGATCCACGCCATGTTCATGTCGGGCTTGCCGAGGTAGTCGTGCACGAAGTGGCCGGTCTGCACCATGCGGCCGTCGGGCACCTTCTCGATCACGCGGCTGTGCGGCCCGCTGTACGCATGGTTGTCGTACACGACGGTGATGACCGGCAGCTCGAGGCGCGCCATGTTCCAGAGCGCCGTGGGCCCGAAGATGAACGAGCCGTCGCCCACGAGGCAGATCACCTGTCGCGCGGGCTGCGCGAGCTTCACGCCCGCCGCGGTGCCCACGCCCGAGCCCAGGTGCGCGCCGAGGTAGTAATAGAGCTCGCGCCCTCCGTCCGGATTGAAATTGAAGCCCTGCGGCGAGACCGAGCCCGCCTCGTGCACGATGATCGCGTCGCGCTCGGCGAACTGCGCGACCTCCCACGTCACGCGGTCGGCCAGCATCGGCGCGCGGTCCCAGTCGGGGTTCTTCGTTACCAGCGCCCGCAGCGTCCTCGCGCGCTCGCCGAAGCGCCGCACGTCGTCCGCCCGCTCCGCATACGCGCGCTTCATGGCGGGCGTCACGAGCTGTTCCACCGCGGCGAGGAGGTCGTCCAGCCCGTATCCCACGTCCGCGACGAGGGGCACGTCCGTGGCGATCACGTTGCCCATGCTCGCGCTGTCGATGCGCAGGTCGATGAACTTCACGCCGCGGCCGATCATCGGGTTCGGGCTGTTGTGCTGCAGCCTGTTGCCGACGTTGATGATGACGTCGGGGTTCCTCGGATAGTCCAGGCTGGAGACGCGGCCCACCGGAAGCCCGCCCACCCACAACGGATGCGCCTGCGGGAAGTTCGCGTGCAGCGCGCGCGCCTGCGTGACCGGCATGCCGAGGAGCTCGGCGAGCTTCACCGCCTTGCGGGTCGCCTTCGCCGTGCCGAGCTCGTCGCCCACGATCATGAGCGGCGTCTTCGCCTCCACCAGCAGCTTCGCGGCGCGCTCGACTTCCACCGGGTCCGGGCGCACGCGCATGCGGGGATCGACCTTGCTCTGGACGATCACCTCGGCACGCGTGTGCTGGTCGTTCAGGTCCGAATGCCAGGAGCAATAGCTCGGCCCGTACGGCGGCGTCCACGACGCCTTGAACGCGCGGCGCACCGTCTCGGGAATCATGTTCGCGCCGCGCGCGAGCCACGAATACTTCGTGAGCGGCGCGACGATCCCTTCCTGGTTCGCCACCTCCTCGAAGCCGTCACGGCCGGCGCGGCCGGTCTGGTCGGTGCGATAGCTGTAGAAGACGAGGGGCGTCTGCTCCTTGAACGCGTTGAACATCTGGCCGATCGCGTTGGCGAGCCCCACGACCGCCGCCTGCATCACGATGGCCGGCTCGCCCGACGCCTTCACGTATCCGGCGGCCATCGCGGCCCCCGGCCCCTCGTGCGGCGTGAGGATGTACTTGAGCTGCGGGCGATCCACGAGCGCCTCGTAGAAATGCGCGTCCTCGCTCGCGGAGTTGCCGAAGACGTACTTCACTCCGGAGGCGATGAGCTGCTCGGCGAAGCATTCGCCGCCGGTGCCCTCGACCACCTTGATGCCCTCGATGGCGCCCCCCGCCGCCTGCGCTTGGGCGGCGGGCACGAGCGATTCCAGCACGGAGCGCGCCGCCGCGGCCGAAAGCCCCGCGGTCGTGAGCCGCTTGAGGAAAGTGCGCCGCGAGATGCCCTGCGAGAGGAACTGCGCGACGAGCTCCCTCATTTGCGTTCCTTTCCGTAGGCCGCGCCGAGGTAATCGGCCATCTGCCGGATCTCGTCCTCGGTCCACAGCGCGCCGCGCCCGACCATCCGGTAGAGCGTGCTTTCCCACGCGCGCCGGTCCTGGCGCTGCGCCCTCCACATGTTCGGGCCGTGGCACTGGAAGCACTTCGCGAGCAGCACGTCCTTGCCGGGCGCGTCGGGAAAGGCGGGGGCGGGTCCGGGTTGCTGCGCGAACGCGGCGAGACAGGGCAGCGCAGCGGCGGCCAGGGCGAGCTTGCGGGCGAGGGCCATGATGCGGGTCATGTCGTTGCGGTCGCGCCATCTTACGAGAGGTTCGCGGCGTGATCGAGGGGCGGCGCGGCGCTATGCTTGTGTGCGCGCCCGGCCGGAACCGGAGGTGGCCGATGTCGATGACGCGGTATTTCGTTTGGCTCTCCTGCCTGGTGACGCTGGGCTGCGCGCCCAATCCACCGTTGCTCTCGGGCCCCGATCTCGAGGCGCGCTTGCGCGCGAGCGTGCCCGGCGCGCACGGCGAGCTGCACGTCTTCGAGAAGGGCCGCTGGTATCCCT
>DASTGG010000241.1:0-2416 GCA_035719385.1 Usitatibacter sp. | reverse complement strand
CGCACCCGGTCGTGAAGCTGGAGGAGATCGCCCGTCGCGGGCGCCGCGCGGCGCGCGGCGACGGCGGCGAAGGCGGCGCGATCGGCCGCGTCTTCTCCGGCCTGAAGGGCATGTTCCGGCGCGAGAGCAAGCCCGAGGCGGCGGCGCCGGCCGAGCCCCCGCCCCAGGAAACGCCGCAGGAGTACGAGGCGCGGGCCTCGCTGCTGCCGCCCGGCACGCCGGTCCAGACCTATCACAACCAGTCCTCGATCGAGGAGGAAGTGCCGCGGGCGCGCGAGCTGGTCGCGAACGCGGGCGACCTGCTCGACAAGCTCGTCTCCGACATCCGCCTCGGCCAGTCCTTCGAGGTGGAGCGCGTCGAGGAGATCGTCGAAGACATGGTCGACAGCATCGTGCGCAACCCGCAGGCGCTCATGTGGGTGGCGCGGCTGCGCGAGCAGGACATCGCCACCTACGGCCACGGGCTGCAGGTGTCGGTGTACATCACCTCGTTCGGCCGCCACCTCGGCTTCCCGAGGGCGCAGCTCCTGCAATTGGCGCAGGTCGGCCTGCTGCTCGACATCGGCAAGATCCGCCTGCCGCGCGAGCTGCTCGAGAAGCAGGGACGCCTCACCGACGAGGAGTTCGATGCCGCGAAGGCGCACGTGAGGCACGGCCTGGACATCCTCGGCGAGTCCGACTTCAGCGCCGACGTGATCGAAGGCATCGCGCAGCACCACGAGCGCATGAACGGCAGCGGCTATCCCGACGGCCTCGTGAGCGACGACATCGGCATCTTCGGCCGCATGGCGGGCATCGTGGACACGTTCGTCGCGCTCACCAACCACCGCCCGTACGCGGCGGCCGTCTCCTCGTACGAGGCGCTGCGCAGCATCACGTCCTGGGGCGGCGACTTCTTCCACGAGCCGCTCGTGCAGCAGTTCGTCTCCTCCGTGGGCGTCTTCCCCGTGGGCTCGCTCATCGAGCTGTCCAGCGGCGAGGTCGCCGTCGTGGTCGAGCACAGCAAGGTGCGCCGCCTCAAGCCGCGCGTGCTCATCGTCACGGGGCCGGACAAGAAGCCCGCGCCGTTCCCGGCGATGCTCGACCTCCTCTACGACCCGAAGATCGGCGAGGAAGCGGTGTTCATCAAACGCGGTCTCGCCTCGGGCGCCTACGGCCTCGACCTGCGCGACTTCTACCTCGCCTAGAGCCCCGTGTCCGCGAATCCTCCCGGCCCGTCCGTCCCCGAAATGCAGGAGACGGCGGAGATCGGCTCGCGCGACGAGCTGCTCAAGCTGCTCGACCGCGAGAGCGCCATCGCACGCGCCACCGACGGGCGGCTCGCGTTGCTGATCCTCGAGCTGCGGCGCGTGGACCGCCTGCAGGCGCTGCTGCGCGGGCCCGCGCCTTCGACCACGATGACGCTCGTGCTCGAGCGGCTGCGCAAGGCGCTGCGGCCCGACGACCGCATGGCCGCCATCGGCGACGAGCAGGTGTGCATCCTGTTGCCGCGGCTCGCGCACCCGAGCCAGGCGGTGCTCGCGGCCGTGAAGCTGCTGCGCGCGCTCGACCGTCCCATCGCTCACGAGGGCGGCACCGCGGTGCTGCGCCCCTGCGTGGGCATCGCGCTGCTGCCGGAGCACGGCTACGACCCGGCGGACCTGCTCACCGCCGCCGACGTCTCGCGCCAGATCGCCGCCACGCGCGAGGAGGGCTACCACGTCGCCAGCACCGAGGACGTGGTCGAGACGGAGGTCTACCGCGGGCTCGACCTCGACCTCGAGCGGGCGATCCGCGCCAACGAGCTCGAGATGCATTACCAGCCGCAGATCGACCTCGCCACCGGCAAGCCCGTCGGCGTCGAGGCGCTCGTGCGCTGGCATCATTTCCAGGCGGGCCACGTGCCGCCGCAGACGATCGTCGGCATCGCCGAGCGCACCGGGCTCATCGGCACGCTCACCTTCTGGATCATCAACGCGGCGCTGCGCAACGCCCAGGGCTGGCAGAACAGCGGGCTGCGGATGCGGCTCGCGATGAACCTGTCGATCAGCACCCTCACCGACCGCGAGCTGCCGGCGGTCGTGGACCAGAGCCTCAAGACGTGGGGCGTGGAGCCGGCGAACGTCGTGCTCGAGATCGCGGAGAACTCCATGATCGCCGACGCCGAGCGCTCGCTCGCGATCCTCACGCGCCTGAAGGGCGTGGGCGTGCAGATCTCCATCGACGACTTCGGCTCCGGCTTCTCGTCGCTCGCGCACCTGCGCCGCTTCCCGATCGACGAGATCAAGATCGACCGTCCCTACGTGGCGGCCATGCTCGCGACCAAGGGCGACGCGGCGCTCGTGCGCAGCGCGATCGACCTCGGCCGCCATTTCGGCTTCCGCGTGGTCGCCGAGGGCGTGGACTCGGACGACGTCCTCGCCGAGCTGAAGCGCCT
>DASTGG010000240.1:0-20910 GCA_035719385.1 Usitatibacter sp. | reverse complement strand
GGCGGGCATCAAGGGCGAATGAAAACAACGGGGTCGTACCCCAATTATTACTTGCCGACGGTGTCGGCAAAAAACCGCTGCATCTCCTCCCACGAGCGCTTCGCCGCCTTCTCGTTGTAGCCGATGCCCGGGATCTTGAAGCTGTCCGCGTCGGGGTTGGTGAACGCGTGCACGGCGTGCGCGTACGTGACCATGTACCAATCCACCTTGTTCTGGTCGAGCACCTTCTTCAGCTCCGAGATCGTCTCCGGCTTGACGAACCCGTCTTCCTCGCCGTGGAGGAGCAGGATCGGCGTGCGGATCTGCGAGCGCTGTTGCTCGTCCGGCACGAACAGGCCGCCGTGGAAGGTCACCACGCCGCCGAGCGGCTCGCCGCTGTAGGCGAGGGCGAGCACGGTGCTGCCGCCGAAGCAGAAGCCCATGGCGCCGACGTGCTGCGCGTCGAGGTTCGGCTGCTTGCGCAGGATGTCGAGCCCCGCCTTCGCGCGCGGGGCGAGCTCGCCGTTCACGGCGCCGGAGAGCGCGCCGGCCTCATTGGGATCGCGCGTCGTCTTGCCATCGCCGTACATGTCCGGCGCGAAGGCGATGTAGCCCATCTGCGCGAGCTGGCGCGTGCGCTGGCGGATGTAGTCGTTGAGCCCCCACCATTCGTGGACCACGAGCACCCCGGGGCGCGGGCCGGATTTCGCGTCGTCGTACGCGAGGTAGCCCTTCATGGTCATGCCGTTGTACTGGTAGTCGACGTTCTTCTCGACGACCCTGGCCTGGACCGCGAATCCGGCCATGGCGAGCACGGCGGCGGCGATCTGGAGCGCGATGCGGCGATTCATGGATTCTCCTGTCGTTGGGGAATGGGCGTGGGATTCCAAGTCAGCATCGCGTGAACAGGCACGCGGTGGCGCCTCTTCCGGTAGATTGCACGCAATGAAACTCGTCCTTGCCGCCGCTTGCTGCATCCTGCTCGCCGCATGCGCGCCAGCGCCGGTACGCACGACGCTCGCTTCGCGCTGGACGCCGTCGCCGAACCACGACGCGCGCCGCCCGAACTTCGTCGTCATCCACCATACGAGCAACAACGCGGTCGAGCCGGCGCTCGCCACGCTCACCAATCCCGCGCGCGAGGTGAGCGCGCATTACCTCGTCGAGCGCGACGGGACGGTGTACCAGCTCGTCGACGAACGCGAGCGCGCATGGCATGCGGGCCGGTCGTACTGGGGCTCCGATACCGACATCAATTCCGCATCGATCGGCATCGAGCTCGACAACAACGGCCGCGAGCCCTATGCCGAGCCGCAGATCGTGTCGCTGCTGGCGCTCCTCGCGGACCTGCAGGCGCGATACAAGATCCCGGTGCCGAACTTTCTCGGACACGGCGATGTCGCCGTCGGCCGCAAGGTCGACCCGAGCGCGCTGTTTCCGTGGAAGCGGCTCGCCGACCGCGGCTTCGGCCTGTGGTGCGACCCTCGGCCCTTCGAGCCGCTCGTGCCGGTGAACGTGCCGCTGTCGCTGCAGGCGCTGGGCTACGACGTGGCCGACATCGATGGCGCCGTCCGGGCCTTCAACCGCCACTTCATGGGCATCGAGGATTCGCCCACGCTCACGCCCGAGGCGAGCGGCGTGCTGGATTGCCTCGTGCAGCAGGCGAGGCGGCCCCGGCCCGAATGACCTCGTAGAGCGCCTGCGCGGCCGGCGTGAGCTGCGCCCGCTGGCGCGAGAGCAGCACGAGCGTGCGCGACACGACCGGGTCGACCAGCGGCGTCACGCGCAGGCCCGGATACGCGTCCTTCTGCACCGCGAGGGCCGGCACCACCGCGACGCCCACGCCCTTCGCGACCATGCCGACCGCGGTCGAACTGCGCTGCACTTCGTAGAACGCCTGCAGGCTCACGCCGTGCCGCTCGAGCGCCAGGTCGATGTGCGGGCGGTTGCCGCTCTCGTGGCCGGGCAGGATGACGGCGTGCGTCTCGAGCTGCTTCCACGACAGGCGCGGCTTGCGGGCGAGCGGATGGTCGTCGCGGCAGACGAGCACGAGCCGGTCCTGCAGCAGCGGGATGCTCGTGAGCTCCGGATGGCCGGCGCCCTGCATGTTGATGCCGAATTCCGCCTCGCGGCGCAGCACCGCGGCGGCCACGCCCGACGACGAATGGTCGAGGATGCGGATGCGGTTCTGCGGGTGCAGCGCGGCGTACTGCTGCACGATGCGCGGCAGGTAATGGACGCCGACCGTCGGCACGCAGGCGATCGTGACGTCGCCGCGCATCGCCTTGCCGGTCTCGCGGATCTCCATGAGCGCGCTCGCGAGGTCGGTGAGGAGGCGCCGCGCCTGCGGCAGGAAATCCAGGCCGATGCGCGTGAGGGCGACCGAGCGCGTCGTGCGCTCGACCAGCTTCACGCCGAGGAACGATTCGAGGTTCTGCAGCCGGCGCGAGAGCGCCGCCTGCGTGATGTGCAGCGCCTCCGCGGCGCGGCCGAAGCCGCCCTGGTCGGCGATCGCGAGGAAGGCCTGGACGCCCAGCGTGTCGATCTTCATGCATGGACCTCATCAATCGCGCGAATAAAGTCATTTTACTGCGGGCGGCGCGTCGTCCAGAATGCCGGTCCATGGGCGCTTCCGTCTTCCTGTTCTCGGTGCTGGCGGTCTCCACGCTGGTGACGTCGTTCATCTCGGGCATCCTCGGCATGGCGGGCGGCATGATCCTCATGGGCGTGCTGCTCGCGGTGCTGCCGGTGCCGGCGGCGATGATGCTGCACGGCATCTCGCAGCTCGCGGCGAACGGGTGGCGCGCCTTCATGCTGCGCCAGCAGGTGGACTGGCGCGTGGTCCGCGGCTACGCCATCGGCGCGGCGATCGCGCTCGCCGCCTTCGCGATGACGCGCATCGTCGTGGGCAAGGCCGCGGCGCTCGTCGTGATGGGGTTGACGCCCTTCGCCGCGCTGCTCCTGCCCGAGAAGCTGCACCTCAACGTGGAGCGGCGCGGGCACCCGGTCGTGTGCGGCATCGTGTGCCTCGCGCTCAACCTCACCGCGGGGATCGCGGGCCCGATCCTGGACGTGTTCTTCGTGCGCTCGAAGATGTCGCGCCACGCCGTGGTGGCGACCAAGGCGCTCACGCAGAGCCTCAGCCACGTGATCAAGATCCTCTACTTCGGCGGCATCATGGCCGTCGAGGGCACGCACGTCACGCCGTGGCTCGCGGCCACCATGGTGCTGCTCGCGGTGGTCGGCACGACGCTCTCGCGCCAGGTCCTCGAGCGCATCACCGACGCCTCGTTCCGCCAGTGGACGCGATGGACCGTGATGACGCTCGGCGTCATGTACCTCGTGAGCGGCGTGCGCCTCGCGATGGCCTGAGGCGCTATTCGCGGTAGGGCACCATCCTCAGCCCCGCGGCCATCACCACCATCAGCGGCCCGAACAGGCCCGCCGGCAGGAACGCGAGCCATGCGAGGCCGGTGACGTCCCAGAGGAATCCGCCGATCACGGGCGTGACGATCGCGCACAGGTAGCCGATCGCGAACATCGCGGCCGCCACGCGCGGGACGTCGTGCGGATCGACGAGCATCGGCGGCAGCGCGAGCGTGGAGGTGAGCACGAAAGCGCTGCAGAAGCCGATCACGCCCGAATAGAAGACGATGGAAGCGTCGCGCGATGCGACGAGCCCGATCGTCGCGAGCGTGAAGGCGATGCCCATGGCGATGAAGGGCCAGCGCCTCATCATGAGATGGCGCGAGAAGAAGAGCAGCACGAGGGACGCCGGGATCTGCAGCCAGTTGTTCGCCGAGAGCGCCGGCCCCAGCAGGTCGCCGCGGCCCAGGCGGTGCAGGAAATCGGGCAGGAACGCGTTGGTCGTGAAGTAGATGCTCGAGCAGCCGCCGGAGATGAGGCCCAGGCGCCAGGTGACGGGCGACTTCCAGTCCGGCCACCAGACCTTCGCCTTCTCGTGGATGGCCTCGCGCGGCTCGCCGCGCCGGTAGAGCCATCCCGCGATCGCGATCGCGAGGACCGGCAGCGACCACGCCACCAGCGCGCGGCGCCAGTCGCCGCCGACGAGCGGAAGCACCACCGGGATCGTGAGCGAGGCGGCGAGCGCTTCGCCCATGAGCAGGCCGTTCGAATACACCGCGGTGCCGAGCGCGATGCGTTGCGGCACCCACTGCCGCACGACCGAGGGCAACGCCGGCTGCATGATCGCGATGCCGATGCCCATCACGAACGTGGTCGCGAACAGCGTCGCGGCGTCGAAGGACGCGCCGCGCAGCGCCGAGCCGAGCCCGGTCAGCACGATCCCGCCGATGAGCACGGCGAAGGCGCCGAACCGCGCGATGAGGATCGATCCCGGTATCGCCGCGAACGAGAGCAGCAGCACCGGCAGGTTCGCGAGCGCGCCCACCTGCGCCTGCGACAGCGACAGGCTCTCGTGGATGAGGGGGATCACGGGCGGCACCGCGAGCACCGTGGTGCGCAGGCACAGGCCGAAAAGCCAGAGGACGAGGAAGGGACGCATGGGTTTTGTTGTTGCGGGCGAAGCATATTGCACCGGGCGGGCGCGCGGCGCACACTCCCGCGCAGCGCTTCCCCAGAACCAGCGCACCGCCACCGAAGCAGGAGTCTCGACGTGCCGGCTGCCCACCAGGCGGGCCGGCTCCCCAGCGTTGCAGACACGGAGGAAACACGAAATGCGATTCGCACCCATACGCGCCATCCTGGCGACGGCGGCGCTCGGCTGCATGATGGCCGCGGGCGGCGCCGCCGCCGCGATGATCGGCGAGGACGTCGCGTCCAGCGATTCAGTCATCACTCCCGCGGCGCTGCCGCCGGGGCTCGGCAACGCGGAAATGGTCGTCATGGCCAAGCTCACGGGCGCGCCGGTCGCGGAGCGCCAGGGCGTGGCGGGCCGCCGGCTCACGGCGGCCGAGAAGGGCCAGGCCAAGCAGCAGCTCAAGGCCCAGCAGGACGCATTGCTCGCGAGCATCGAGGCCCTCGGCGGCACCGTGCTCGGGCAGTACCAATCGGCCTACAACGGGATCAAGGTGCGCATCGCGCGCGACAAGCTTGCGGCGCTGGCGGCGCTTCCCGGCGTGGTGGCGGTCAAGCCGGTGCCGCTGATGATGCCGAACAACGTGCGCAGCGTCCCGTTCATCGGCGCGCCCACGGTGTGGCAGGACCTCGCGCTGCATGGCGAAGGCGTGAAGGTCGCGATCATCGACACCGGCATCGATTACACGCACGCCAACTTCGGCGGTCCCGGCACGGCGGCGGCCTATGCGGCCGCGCATGCGGCCGAGGCGCAGCCCGCCGATCCGGCGCTCTTCGGTCCCTCGGCCCCGCGGGTGAAGGGCGGCATCGACCTCGTCGGTGACGCCTATAGCGGCGGAGCGACCTCCATCGCGCATCCCGATGCGAACCCGCTCGACTGCAACGGCCACGGCTCGCACGTCGCGGGCACGGCGGCCGGCTCCGGCGTGAAGGCGGACGGCACGACGTACACCGGGCCCTACGACGCCACGACGATCGGCGACCCGCGCAACTGGACCATCGGTCCGGGCGTGGCGCCGAAAGCCGACCTGTACGCCGTTCGCGTCTTCGGATGCACCGGCGGGACGCGATTCACGATCGATGCCATCGATTGGGCGGTGGACAACGACATGGACGTGATCAACATGTCGCTCGGCTCGCCGTTCGGCACGGCCGACGACCCGTCGGCGGAAGCCGCGACGAACGCGGCGAAAGCCGGCATCGTCGTGGTCGCCTCCGCGGGCAACAATGGCCTCGCGCAGTACATCACCGGCTCACCCGCTTCGGGCGACGGCGCGATCTCGGTCGCGGCCAACGATCCGACGGCAACGTTCCCGGGGGCCATGGTCGCCACGCCGGGTGGTTCCATTTCCGCGATCGACGCGAACGACTATGCGTTGCCGCCGGTCTCGACCTACACCCTCAAGGTGCTTACGGGCTCGCCGGCCAACCTCGGGTGCCACGTGGCCGACTTCGGCGGGCCGCTGCCGCCGAACACCATGGTGGTGGTGCAGCGCGGCGTCTGCGCTCGCGTGGCCAAGGCGATCTTCGGGCAGCAGGCGGGCGCCGCGGCAGTGCTCATGGTGAACAACACGACGGCTTACCCGCCTTTCGAGGGGCCGATCACGTCCAATCCGGATGATGGCGTCCCCTTCACGGTGACGATCCCGTTCCTGGGCGCG
Organism: Usitatibacter sp.; assembly: GCA_035719385.1. Lineage (GTDB taxonomy): Bacteria > Pseudomonadota > Gammaproteobacteria > Burkholderiales > Usitatibacteraceae > Usitatibacter. The sequence continues at coordinate 14,713 of DASTGG010000240.1, read as the reverse complement.
AGAAGCGACGCGAATCCGACGCTTGTGGCGGCCAACGGCGCGGTCGTGACCGTGACGCCGGCCACCATCGCCAATCCGACGTTCAAGGCGTTCGCCTCGTTCACGTCGGGCGGGCCACGCAACGGCGACAGCGCGCTCAAGCCCGAGATCACCGCGCCGGGCGTGAGCATCGCTTCGACGCTCGTCGGATCGGGCAACGGCGCCGAGTTCCTGTCGGGCACCTCGATGGCGGCGCCGCACGTCACCGGCGCCGCGGCGCTCACGCGCCAGGCCCACATGGGATGGACGGTGGACGACATCAAGGCGGCGATGGTCGGCACGGGCTCTCCGGCCGGCGTCGCGGACTTCCGGGTCAGCACCGGGGGCACCGGACTCGTGCAACCGGCCGGCTCGACGGCGACGCAGGTGGTCGCGCGTCCCAATGGCGACCGCTTCGCCGCGTCGGTGAACTTCGGCTACTCCGAGCTCGCGAACGACTTCAAGGCCACGCGAGCGATCAAGCTCGCGAACAACGGCGGCGCGGCCGCGACGTTCAACGTGGCGCAAGCCAACCCCGCCGGACGGCCCCACGCGGTCGCCTTCGACACGACGACCGTCACGGTGCCGGCGCACGCGAGCGCGGTGGTGAACGTGACGCTCACCGTACCCGCGGCGACGGCGGGCTCGGCGGGAGGCGGCGGGTTGTCGTTCCAGGAAGTTGCCGGGCTCGTCGAGTTCACGCCGGCGACCGCGGGCGACAATTCCGGCATCGCGCTGCGCGTGCCGTACTACCTCGTGCCGCGCGGCGTCTCGACGGTATCCACGGCGCTGGGCAAGCCGAGCGCGGATCCGGATCCGGTCATCACGGCGAGCATCACGAACAAGCTGGGCACCATCGCCGGAACCGCGGACTTCTATGCCTGGGGCATCGCCGCGCAGCAGACGAACAATGGCCTGCACAGCACGCGCGACACGAGTGTCACGAACGACGTGCGTGCCGTCGGCGTGCAGTCGCTCCCGTCGCCCAGCGGCTCCAACCCGACGCGCAAGCTCATCGTCTTCGCGGTCAACACGTGGAACCGCTGGTCGAGCCCGTCCACGAACGAGTTCGACATCTCCGTGGACGTGGATGGGGACGGCATCGACGACTACGTGGTGGTCGGCGTGGACGAGGGGTTGGTGCTGGCCGGCGAGTTCAACGGCGTCCTGCGCTCGTTCGTCTTCAGCACGCGCTCGAAGGGCGTGTCGTCCGCCTTCCGGGCGACGGCGCCCACGGACAGCTCCATCGCCGAGCTGCCGGTGTTGTCCACGCAGCTGTGCCGCGTGAAGGAGCCGTGCCTTTCGGTGAGCAATCCGCGCTTCAGCTACCGCATCGCGAGCTTCGACCTGCGCAACGGCGGCGTCGATGCGCCGAATGCGGTGGGACGCTTCAACCCGTGGACCAGTGCCGTCAGCACCGGCGCGTTCGCGAATGTCGCACCCGCGGCATCGGCCAGCGGGACGATCACCGTGAATACGGCCGAGTCGGCTCTCACGCCCGCCCTGGGCGTGATGGTGGTGAACATCAACAACAGGACCGGCGCCGACCAGGCGTCGCTGCTGCCGATCAAGTGATCGAATAACAGGGAGGGCGGAAGGGCCGGCGCTCGCCGGCCCTTCCGTTTTGGGCGACTACGCCCCGCGCTCAGCCTTCCGCGTACGCGGCGGCGAGCACCAGCAGAACCGCGACACCCTGGAACGCGACGCGCCAGTTCATCCACGTCGCGCTGTCCTGGTGCCTGATCTCGCCATCCTTGACCATCGCGAAGACGCCGGAGCCCAGCGCGAACACGGTGGCGCCGATGGCAGCGAGGACGATCCAGTGGAACAGATCCATGACTTCCTCCCGATGCGGATCGAGGGACGTACGCGACCAGCTTGCACCCGGGCATTCATGCCGCGGAAGCCGCAACGGGCGGGACTTTGACCTGCGTCAAAGGCGCATCACATTCGCCGGACCGTGACGGCCGCGCCGCGCAATATAAAAGAGCCGCAATCCGATTGGCGAACCGAGAGGGGGCGTAGCCATGGATCTTTTCGCAGTGCTGTTCGTGCTGGCATTGATCGCGGTCCTCATCTTCGCGGGCGTGATGCTCCGCAGGACTCCCGAGCACAAGGACGAAAAGGTCACGCCGCAGCAATAGCGGCGAGCCGCGCGTAGCGTTAGGCTCCGGCGCCCACGGCGCCGGACATCCTGCCATTGTCCCGCGCGATCGGTTGCCCGCCCGATGTTGGTATGATTCCCCTCGGGTGGCTCATCGCGCGAGCCATCGACGTGCCTAGGCTTCCCCGTCTTCATTGACGGAGAGAAAGCGCGATGACCGAGGTTGCCCTCGCACCCGTGCCGCCGGGTGCCGCATTCCGCATGGACCGCACGGAACGGTTCTACAAGATCGACCACATGCTCCAGTCGCGCGGCCAGGTGAAGGTCGGCGACTTCCTCGACGAGCTCGGCGTCTCGCTCGCGACCTTCAAGCGCGACCTCGAGTACATGCGCAGCCGCCTGAACGCGCCGATCGTCTGGGACCGCGACGGCAACGCCTACCGCTTCGAGGAAGGCAAGGCGGGGCGGGGGCCGAAGTACGAGCTGCCGGGACTGTGGTTCACGCCCACCGAGGCGCAGGCGCTGCTCACCCTCGAGCACCTGATCGAGAGCCTGGAGCCCGCGCTGCTGGGCGCGCACGTGAAGCCCCTCAAGGCGCGGCTGGCCGCGCTGCTCTCCTCGGGCGACCGCTCGATCGACGAGGTGCGCAGGCGCGTGCGCGTGATCCCGTTCGGCGCCCGCCGCCACCAGCCGAAGCACTTCGAGCTCATCGCCTCCGCCGTCATCGGCCGCCAGCGCCTTTCCCTCGGCTACTACAACCGCATGAAGGACGAGGCCACGTCGCGCGAGGTCTCGCCGCAGCGCCTCGTGCACTATCGCAACAACTGGTACCTGGACGCGTGGTGCCACATGCGCAACGACCTGCGCAGCTTCTCGCTCGATGCGATCCGGGACGTGTCGCTCACGCCCGGCCGCGTGAAGGACGTGCCGGACTTGGAGCTGGACGAGGTCCTTTCGAGCAGCTACGGCATCTTCTCGGGCCGCAAGGTGCAGTGGGCCACGCTGCGGTTCGCGCCGGCGCGCGCGCGCTATGTGTCGCTCGAGGAGTGGCACCCCAGGCAGCGCTCACGCTGGGAGAAGGACGGCCGCTACGTGCTCGAGCTGCCGTTCAGCTCCGAGAAGGAGCTCGTGATGGACATCCTCAAGTTCGGCCCCGAGGTCGAGGTGCTCGCGCCGCCGTCGCTTCGCGAGACCATCCGCGAGCAGGCCGCGGCCACGGCCGCCCTCTATTGACGACGGTAACCGGCTGATAGACTCGGCGCCTCTTACCCCGGGAGGTGCCGATGCGAATCTCCATGAAAGCCGCGGCCGCACTGCTGGCATGTGCGACGGCGCTCGCATTTCCAGCACGTGCGGAACGCACGCTCGAAGAGCTCAAGGCGGAAGCGCAGGCGCGCGCCGATCGCAATGCGTATCCGCTCACGGGCCTCAGGCCCGAGGAGGTCCGCGAGGCGCTCGGCAGGCTGAAGACGATGGACCGCGACGAGTGGGCCGCGTCGTGGAGCGAGATCGGCGATCGCTACAGGGCCAAGGGGGACTACGAGGCCGCCTGGAAGTACTACTCTTTCGCGCGCTGGCCGCAGCCGAACTCCCCCGGCAAGCAGAAGGCCTACGAGAAGGCGCTCGAGGCTTACCTCGCGCACGCGAGGCGATACGATCCGCCGCTGCAGCTGCTGCGCGTGCCGTACGAGGGCAGCGAGGTGGTCGCACTGTTGCGCCTGCCGAAGGGCGCGAAGGCCGCACCGCTGGTGATCGCCATCGCCGGCCTCGACAGCCGGAAGGAGGAGCTCATGGAGCGCTTCCGGCCGTTCGTCGATCGCGGCATCGGCGTGCTGGCGCTGGACTCGCCCGGCACGGGACAGTCCGGCGTGAAGGTCGTGCCCGGCGCCGAGAAATCCATCTCGCGCGTGATGGATGCCGTCCTCGCCCGCCCCGAGGTCGATCCGAAACGGGTCGTGCTCTATGGCGGCAGCTTCGGCGGCTACTGGGCGGCGGTGCTCGCGGTGACGGAGCGCTCGCGGCTGCGCGCCGTGGCGGCCCAGTCGCCGCTCGTCCACGTGGCCTTCGACCGCTCGCGCAGGCAGGCGATCGAGACCAACCGGGAGTACCTCTTCGATTACGTGCCCGCGTGGATGTTCGCTTACGGCGTGGGCTCGATGGACGAGCTGCTCGACGCGCGCGAGAGGATGTCGCTCAAGGCGCGGGGGCTGCTGGACCAGCCGGCCGCACCCATGCTCGTCATCGCCGGCGTGCTCGACACGCAGGTGCCTTTCGCCGACGCGCAGATGCTCATGTCGAGCGGCGACGTGCCGAAGGAATTCTGGGTCAACCCGCGCGGCGGCCACATGGGCCGCGACGCGAAGGCGTGGCCGGACCCGGTGGTCTTCAAGCGCGTGACGATGCCCTGGCTGCTCAAGGCGCTCGAGGCCCCTCCGGCATCCTGATGGCGCCGCGCCTCGCCCGGCTCTCGCCGGCGTACTTCGGCCTCGTGATGGCGACGGGGATCGTTTCCATCGCGGCGCACCAGCTCGCACTGGACTGGATCGCGCAGGTCCTGTTCGCGCTGAACGTCGCGTTCTACGTCGCGCTGTGGGCGCTCAATGCCCTGCGCATCGCGCACCATCGCCGCGAATTCCTGGCCGACATCGTCGACCACGCGCGCGGGCCGGGCTTCTTCACCTGGGTCGCGGCCACGGCGGTGCTGGGCGCCCAGTGCGCGATCCTCGCGACGAATTTCCGCATCGCGTGGGCGCTGTGGGGGCTCGCCGTCGTGCTGTGGGCGCTGTTCACGTACGCCATCTTCGCCGCCTTCACGGTGAAGGGAGAGAAGCCGCCGCTCGACAGCGGAATCAACGGCGCGTGGCTGCTCGCCGTGGTGGCCACGCAGTCGATCGCGGTGCTGAGCTCGCTGCTCGGCCTGAACGAGATCGCGCCGTACAAGCGCGCGCTCAATTTCCTGGCGCTCTCGATGTGGCTCTGGGGAGGAATGCTGTACGTGTGGCTGATGGCGCTCATCTTCTACCGCTACACGTTCTTCCGCCTCGCGCCGCAGGACCTCACGCCGCCATACTGGATCAACATGGGCGCCATGGCGATCTCGACGCTCGCGGGCTCGCTCCTCATCGTGAACGCGAGCGGCGCGCCGCTGCTGCAGTCGCTGCTGCCGTTCCTGCGCGGCTTCACCATCTTCTACTGGGCCACGGGCACGTGGTGGATCCCGATGCTGCTCGTGCTGGGAGCGTGGCGCTACGTGTACATGCGCCATCCGTTGCGATACGACCCGGTCTATTGGGCGGCGGTATTCCCGCTCGGCATGTATGCCGCGGCGACGCACGAGATGTCGCTCGCGATGGATCTCGCGTTCCTCGCGTGGGTGCCGGAGATCTTCTTCTACGCGGCGCTGGCGGCGTGGCTCGCGGCCGCGGTGGGGCTGGCGTTCTCGCTGGCCCGGCCTGCGGCCGCGGCACCGCTGCGAAATGACTGAGGGGGCGCGCCGCGCTTGACACCGCTTTCGCGGCCGTCGTCCAATCGCGCGACGATCCGAGGGAGGTTCCCGATGCGCCGACTCCGCCGCCTGCTCGCTTCAGCCTTCGCATTGCTCCTCGCCGCCGCCGCGCACGGCGAGTATCCCGAGAAGGCGATCAAGTTCGTGGTGCCTTTCGCCGCGGGCGGCGGCGCCGATTCGCTCGCGCGGGCCGTGGCCGAAGGCATGTCCAGGGTGCTCGGCCAGCCGGTCGTCATCGACGACAGGCCCGGCGGCGATTCGACCATCGGCGCGCTGTTCGTCGCCAAGGCCCCGCCCGACGGCTACACCATCCTCTTCGCCAGCAACACGGGCTTCTCGGGGGCGCCGTACCTGCACAGGAACCTGGGCTACGACCCCGTGAAGGACTTCACGCCGATCTCCACGCTCGGCATGTTTCCCTACTTCCTCGTGGTCAACAACGAGTTTCCCGCGAGGAACCTGCGCGAGCTGGTCGAATACGTGCGCGCGAACCCCGGCAAGGTGAACTACGCTTCCGGCAACGCCATGGGCATCATCGCGACCGCGCAGCTCGCCGCCGCCGAGAAGCTGCAGATGGTCCACGTGCCCTACAAGGGAGAGGCGCCCGCGATGCCGGACCTGCTCAGCAACCGCGTGCAGATGATCTTCAACACGGGCTTCATCGTGCCGCATGTGAAGGAGGGCCGCGTGCGGGCGATCGCGGCCATGCTCGACGAGCGCAACGACGCGCTGCCCGATGTGCCGACGGTCGCCGAGGCGGGCTACCCCGGCCTCGCGATTCGCGGCTGGGCGGCGGTGGTGGCGCCCGCGGGCCTGCCGCGCGAGGTCCAGGCGAAGCTTTCGAACGCCGTGAACGAGTCGCTCAGGATGGAGAGCACGAAGAAGCTGCTCGCGCTCCAGGGTTTCCCGGGCAAGGGCTCGACTCCGCAGGAGCTCGCCGACTTCATCAAGGCGCAGCTCCAATCGTGGGGCTCGGCGGTGAAGGCGGCCGGCATACAGCCCGACTAGGGACGGTCCTTGTCGAGTCGCCGCACCGCGCGCTGCGCCAGCGGCAGGAGGCGCGACGCGTCGGAATTGCGCGGCCCTTTCAGCTCGTCCAGCTTCCAGTACGGCTTTGCATGCACGTCGATCCGCCTCTCGGCCGAGAGGCACGCGACCCGCTCTCCGGTGGCCGCCAGCCGGATCGACAACACGGCCACGCTCCCGCTCGCGCAGGCCTCGTCGTATCCGGCCAGGCAGTTGCTCATGGCGCTCGCTTCGTTGACGAGTTCGGCGGCGTCACGCAATGCGACGATCCGGTACGGACCCTCCGTGAAATCCTCGAACGGCACGTTCCAGCGTTTCGACGCTTCCTGGGCCGATTCGCGTGCGTATCGCTCCGACTGCGTGACGATCCAGCGCCAGCCCGCGCGCCTCTGGTTCGCGTCCGGCTCCGGCTGGGCATTGCGCAGCCAAAAGCACGCCTCGATGAACTGCTCCTGCAGATTGATGTGATCCTCGTCGTCGTCGCTCGCGCACGCCGGGTACAGCGCATGCAAGAACCAATCGGGGAGCGCTTCGTCGATGTGGCGCAGCCCTTCCTCGGACCAGAAGACGTCGAGGCCGTGCGTGATGAGGTGCCCGAAGATGTCCGGGGGCTGCTCCGTCACGCCGATGCGATGCAGGGCGTTTGCCACTTCGACGACGACTCGTGGCCCGTCCGAAAAGACAGCCGAGCCCCTGGCGCAGCGGAATACGTCCCAACCCCACCGCTCCAGCTTCGGGAAGGCGCGGGGCTCCATGCCATGGTCGAGATACACGCGTTCGATTTCGTGAACGGGATCGTCCGGTGCCGGGCAGCCGCTCGACGAGAGCGGAAAGAGGAAGGGCAGCAGGCGCGGCCGCTCGATAGCCACGAGCGCGAGCGGCTCGCGGCTCATGCCGGCCCAATTGAAGGGCTGCGGGCCGATTCGCGGGTCGGGAAACAGCCGCTTCACGAGAGACAGCGTGAGCGGGTCGGGCCGCAGGAACTCGAGCGCCTGCCTGCGCAGGGTGGAGAAATCGAGGCAGTGTCGGAACGATGACCGCACGACACCGCGGATCCATATATCCGTGGGCGTGCCGAGCGCATTCAGCCATCCCCGACGCTCGTAAGCCTGTCGCATCACCGGCGCGAACGCCTGGATCCACGCCGTCGTGCTCAACGGGTGGCGCAGGTCCACGGTGAGCGCCGGAATCTCGCGCACTGGCTCGAGGTAGCGTGCGCGCAGGTCGCTGCCTTGGGTGCTGATCGAGATCTCGATGATGCTCCAGAGGCGCACGCAGCGCCGGCGCTCCTCGACAAGTCCCACTGGTGCGGCATGGGCCAGGCGGTCGGCGATCTCGCATAGCGATTCCTCGGCCGCGAGCCGTGCGGAAGCCTCCCTTTCGGCACCGTACCGCGGGGGCCAACGCGAGAACGCGAGCCGGCGCGGCAGGGCGCCCTGCACACAGGTCGCGAGATGGATTCGCGGCGCGTCGCAATAGGTCATGCGTGGGCGGAAAGACGCGCGCCGGGCCGCGCGATCTCCTGCGCGACCATCAGCCTTCGGGACGGCCGTTGGTGCCGCTTCAGCAGCGTCACGAGGAAGCCGAACGCGCGCGCGTAGATGCCCGGGCAGCGCGATTCCCGCGGGCCGGCGATGTTGAGCACGACCTCGTCCAGTTGCCATGGCAGCATTTCGGCGAGGTTGATCATGCCGGGGTAGCTGTTCAGCGATGCGACGAGGCACGGCTTGCCCAGCCGCCTGGCCACGTCCGTCGTGAGCTTCGAGCCGCTATCGAGCTCGCGAAGCGTGAGGATGAGCGTGGCGTCGGAATCGCGCACGTTCCACGTCGTGCGCTGCGGGTACTTGGTGGAGGGCGTCTCGATGAGCGGGTAGCGCGCGTGGATCGTCCCGTCTTCCGCGCGTCGGCCCTGCGGGCACCACCCGCCCGCCGGCAGGCCGCATGCGAGCGCGGCGTCGAGGGCGGCGCGGTCCACGCCGGTCTGGCCGCCGGAAACGATCTTCAGGATGGGGTGCATGGCATCTCCCGAATGGGCTGATGCCGACGATGTTGCACGCCTGCAAGCTCACCAAGTGAGCCATGGCAACAACGGCGGCGGGGCGCGAATGCTGGCTCACCGCATGAGCCATCGCATCGGCTATCGTCTCCTCCACCTCTTCCCGATCACCGAAGGAGCCGCCCATGCCTGCCCACATCATCATCGGCCGCGACGAGCGCATCGCCTGCACCAGGTGCGCGCACTCGTTCGCCATTTCCGAGGGGCTTTCGCGCCAGACCATCGACCGGTACGCGCAGGATTTCGAGCAGGCGCTGGCACGCCGGGCGCGGGACCAGGAGAAGCAGCTCATGGCCGAGTCGAAGCAGCAGGTCGACAAGGCGCGGCAGGAGGCGACGGCGTTGGCCCGCGAAGTCGCGGAGAACGAGATTCGCGGCCTGCGCGAGGCGATCGCGACCAAGGAACACGTCCTCGAGGGTTTCCGTGCGGCGGAGCTCGAGCTGCGCCGCCAGCTCAACGATGCCGAGGAGCGCCGGCGCAACCAGGAGGTGGAGTACCAGCGGCGCCTGGACGAGGAGCGCAAGCGCATCGAGGAGCGCGCGCATGCCACGATCGCGGAGGATTTCCAGCGGCGCGAGGCGCAGATGAAGGCGCTGATCGAATCGTCGCAGCGCGAGGTGGCCGACCTCAAGCGCAAGCTCGAGCAGGGCTCGCAGCAGACGCAGGGCGAGGCCTCCGAGCTCACGCTGGAGGCCATGCTGCGCGCGGCCTTCCCGCTCGACGAGTTCGACCCCGTGCCGAAAGGCGTGAACGGTGCGGACCTGCTGCAACGCGTGCGCTCGCCCTTGGGCCAGGTCTGCGGCACGATCGCCTGGGAATCGAAGGAAACGAAGAACTGGCAGCCGGCCTGGATCGCCAAGCTGAAGGACGACCAGCACGCGGTGGGTGCGGAGCTCGCGGTGCTCGTCACCGCCGCGATGCCGAAGGAGGTGCGCGAGCCGTTCGTCCGCGAGTCGGACGTCTGGGTCACGCGGATCGAGGCCGCCCGCCCGCTCGCCGAGGCCCTGCGCACCACGCTGCTCGAGGTTCACAAGCTGAGGCAGGCCAACACGGGCCGGCACGAGAAGATGGAGCTGCTGTACGCCTACGTGCACAGCCCCCAGTTCGCGCAGCGCATGCAGGCCATCGGCGAGGCGTTCGCGGCCATGAGGGGCGATCTCGAGGCCGAGAAGGCGGCGATGATGCGCATCTGGAAGAAGCGCGAGGCGCAGATCATGCGCGTCACGGGCGGGTTGATGAACGTGGTGGGCGAGCTGCAGGGGCTCTCGGAGGAGGCGCTGCCTGAGCTGGAGGCCGTGGGCGCGCTGGCCTCCCCGGAGGAGCAAGGCATCCTGGACGAGGCTGCGGCCGCGTAGCGACGCGCATCAAGGCCGGGGGCCGCGCAATGGCGCGCGGCCCGGGCCCTGCGCCTACGCCACCAGGATGACGATCGGCAACGCGGCGCTAGCGATCGCGCAAAGCGCGAATCCCATGAAGATGAGCCGTTCCGTAAGCGACATGACGTGCGTTCACCTCCCTTCGCCCCAGCCCATCATCACGATCTGGCTGGCGAACACGAGGATCAGCGCGATCACGATCGCGTACTTGCGCAGGTTGTTCACGTCCATGTGCCGTTCTCTGCAGGCCTCATGCCAGCGTGAACAACGCCGAAAAGCCGAATGAATTCAGTCGTGCGACATTTCACCGCGTCGCAGCGCGTGGGGGATCATCCCCAGGGCCGGCGGGCGGGGCGGTGAAATGCCCCGCCGGCGGGGCGCGTCATCGGGAGGCGGCGAGCCGCTCCATCTCGCACACCGCGCGGTTAAGCTCGTCGGCCAAGTGCGGCGGGCCGCCGCGGACGAACTCGTCGGCGAGCGCGCGGTAGTACCAGAGCGAGCCTTCGCGGCCGCCCTTGAAGCGGTTCCACAGCGAATCGCCGACCACGCGCAGGTCGCCCACGATCGCCCGCGCGTTGTGCAGCTTGTCCGCGCACGAGACCAGCCGCACCGAGGGCGAGGCGCCCTGCAAGTGGTCGAGATAGTCCTGCTTGCGCTGCCTCCACTCGGGCTTGCAGCCCGCCACGCCATCGGTGCACGCCTCGACGATCTCGAGGACCGCCGCGCCGAAGTGCTCGCGGATGTCCCTCCTCAGCCGCGCCGCCCCGCCTTCGTACCGGTCGGCCTGGTCCTCGATCGAATCGTGCAGGAGGGCGGCGATCGCCTCGTCGCGCGATCCGCCTTGCTCCATCACGATGCCGGCCACCGCGATGAGATGCGAGATGTACGGGATGTCCGTTTCCTTGCGCACTTGCGTCGCGTGCAACCGTGCGGCGAACGCCAGCGCATGCCGGAAGTCGTCGAGTTCCTGGGGCGTCATGGGCATCGAATCCTCCTGTGGAAAGCCTACCCCTTCGCCTTGCCGATCGCCTTGCCCGCGAGCATCCATGCGAGCCCGAGGATCACCTTGTTCTCATGCGGCGGCGAATCTCCGTCCGGCGCCGGCGCCGGGTCCGGCACGGCATCGCGCTCTTCGGAGCAGGTTGCCGGCAATGCGCGCGATGCATCGGCCTGGACGATCACCTGGAGCAGCAATCGGGTGCGCGGGTCCGCCTCGGGGCGTTTGGCCGCGATGCGCGCGAACAGCGCTTCTCCACGATCCAGCATCTGCGAGGCCGCGAAGCTGGCCTCGCGCGGCAGGTATCCCAGGCAGGCGCCGCGCCACTCCACGCGCACCGCGCGTGCATCGTGCGGGTTGGCCGGCTCGCGGGCGAGCGTCAACGTCTCGCCGATCGCGAGGCGGCTCCAGCACCGGGTAGCCGCGTGGTGTGGGAAGCCGGCCAGGAAGCACTCCATCAACAGGACGGGAAAGGGCTCGTCGCTCATGGGATCTCGCCGCGGGCACGCTCCGGGAACCGATACGAGGCCATTGTGGGCGTGGTACTGGCTCAGGGCGTGAGCCTCTGGCCGCCGGGACCGGGTCGCGGGGTCCGAACAGCCGCCGCAGCTCGATGCTCAGCACCATCATCGTCACGAGGAGCTGCAGGACCTGCAGCGTCATTTGCAGCACTTGCATTCTTTGCATGAAATCTCCCTCTGTTGCCCCGCGTTGGGCGGGCAACCTTGGGATTCGCGGTTCGCGCGGGCAGTTCGCTGCAGTGCGGAAACTTCACAGTCGGGAATTTTCGTGGAATCCGCTCGGCGTCGCCACGGGGCGACGCGGCCGGCGCTTGCGTGCTTAAATTCGCCGTCAAGACATCGACGGACATTTACGCCATGACCATCGTCGCCGGCATCGACGTAGGCGGCCAGCGCAAGGGCTTCCACGCCGTGGCGCTGGACGATCGCGCGGTGAAGGCGAAGATGACCTCCACGTCCGCGGTCGAGGTGGCGGAGTGGTGCCGCGCGCAGGGCGCCTGCGTCGTCGCGGTCGACGCGCCTTGCGAATGGCGAAGCGCCGATCGCCCGCGCGCCGCCGAAAGCGCGCTGATGCGCGAAGGCATCCATTGCTTCTTCACGCCGACCGCGCGCGAGGCGCGATCGCATCCCACGAACTACTTCGGATGGATGCTCGCCGGGTTCGAGCTGTACGGCGCGCTTCGGCGGTCCTACCCCCTTTTGCAGAGCGCCGAGCTGCCGAGGAACCGCGCGGTGTGCTTCGAAGCGTTTCCCCAGGCGATCGCGTGCCGGCTGTCCGGGTGCGTCGTTTCCGCCAAGACCAAGAAGGCCGTTCGCCGCCGCCTGCTGGAAGAGGCCGGTCTCGATACGGCGCGCCTCGCGAACATCGACGAGATCGACGCCGGCGTATGTGCCCTGATGGCGCGGCTGGCCCTGACCGGGGGCGCGGAAATGCTGGGCGGGCCCGAGGACGGCTTCATCGTGGTGCCGCGGAGGCGCTGACCGGCCCGGACGACCGGGCATGACGTGCATCATTCGTGCCCGCTGCGTACCACCCAAATGGGTAACTACCCAACTCCCGTCGGGCGGCATAGGGTTGATCGTCATGTCCGTTGGGGGAGGGGGATATGAACCAGCGCGCTCAAGGCATCAACGAAGACTGGCTTTCGTTGTGGATCGGCCTGTTGCTGTTCGCCCTGTCGCTAGGCGTGCTGGTGGGCGCCGACATCCTGGGCTGGGTGGTCACCACCAGCGTCTGGACGGACGTCACGAAGTCCCTCGCCCCCGTGTCGAAGACTTATGCCGGCCTCGGGGGGATCGGCTCGCTCATCCTCACGTACATCGTCCTCCTCGTGGTGATGACGGTCGGCGCGCGCGCGCTCAACGCCGATGTGAAGAATTTCGCGATCGGCTTCACCGTCGTGTTCTGGCTCGCCTACATCTGCTGGATCGTCGGCAGCCTCGCCAACTTCGCGGTGAACACGCCCGCCGACATGAAGAAGTTCGGCATCGGCTGGTCGCTCAAGCTCACCGCTGAAGGCGGGTTCATCGTCGCGCTGTTGGGCGGGCTCTTCATCGGCAACTTCATGCCGGCGTTCGCCGAGAAGATCAAGGAAGCGGTGCGGCCGGAGCTGTACGTGAAGACCGCCATCGTGATCCTGGGCGGCTTCCTCGGCGTGACCGCCGCCGAGAAGCTGAGCCTCGCGACGTCCGTCATGTTCCTCGGGCTCGCCGCGATCATCGTGGCCTACCTCGTCTTCTGGTCCGTCGTTTACTACGTGGCGCGCGTGTGGTTCCGCTTCAATCGCGAGTGGGCGGCGCCGCTCGCCTCGGGGATCTCCATCTGCGGCGTCTCCGCGGCGATCGCCACGGGCGCGGCGATTCGCGCGCGCCCCGTGGTGGCGATCATGGTCTCGTCCCTGGTAGTCGTGTTCGCGGTGGTCGAGTTGCTCTTCCTGCCGTTCCTCGCGCAGACCTACCTGTGGGACCAGCCGCTGGTGGCGGGCGCGTGGATGGCGCTCTCGGTGAAGACCGACGGCGCGGCGGTGGCGAGCGGCGCGATCACCGAATCGCTCATCTACGCGAAGGCCGCGGCCGACGGCGTCAACTACGCGAAGGGCTGGATCCTCGGCACCTCGGCCACGGTGAAGGTCTTCATCGACATCTTCATCGGGATCTGGGCGTTCGTGCTCGCGTACATCTGGACGACGAAGATCGAGGTGCGCTCGGGCGACAAGGCGCGCGCGGGCGAGATCTGGCTGCGCTTCCCGAAGTTCATCATCGGCTACGTGGTCACGTTCCTGCTGATCCTCGGGCTCGCGATGGGCGCGACGCCGGAGCTCATGGGCAAGATCAAGTCCGCGATGGGCGAGGCGAACACCTTCCGCGGCATCTTCTTCGTGCTCACGTTCTTCACGATCGGCATCATGTCCAACTTCCGCAAGCTGTGGGAGGAGGGCATCGGCAAGCTCGCGGCGGTTTACGTGGTGTGCCTGTTCGGGTTCATCATCTGGGTCGGCCTCGTGATCTCGTGGCTGTTCTTCGTGGGCGTGAAGCCGCCGGTCGTGGCCGGCTGACCAATTCGGAGGAGGGACCATGCAACGGACAATCGACGTGGGACAGCCCAGGATCGGCGAAGAGATCGAGAAGATGTCGACGGCGTACGAGCCGCTGCTGCCGGTCGAGAAGAAGCTGATCGGATGGAGCCTCGGGCTCGGGATCGGCCTGCTGGTGCTGCTGCTGGCGGTCGCGCGCTTGCTGCTGGGTACATAGCGCTCAGCAGCTCCACGGCCGCTAACGCGGCAGGCTGATCGTCAGGCTGCGACTCGGGACAGGACCCGCCCCGGGCGGGCACCGGTCGGCTTGCCGCCGCGCCACACGACCTGGCCGTTCACGATCGTGGCCTGGATCCCATGCGCAGGCGCGATGGGCGCTTCGTAGCTCGCCGCCTCGTCCACGGTGGCGGCATCGAAGAGCGCGAGGTCCGCATGGGCGCCTTCGCGCATAGCTCTTAATTTGCTTCCTAATTCAAATCCCGCTGATTCCCTTTCAGGAACCGGGTTTGAAACAAATCTTTCTGAATCATTAAAGCAATTAAGAACAGCATCAATAGATGACAGGATCAAATCTTT
>DASTGG010000239.1:0-4893 GCA_035719385.1 Usitatibacter sp. | reverse complement strand
TACGGCTCGATCACGTCCTCGATGGTGCCGGGTTCCTCGCCGATGCTGGCGGCGATGTTGTCGAGGCCGACCGGACCGCCGTCGAAGCGGTGGATCACTGCCTCCAGCAGCTTGCGGTCCATCACGTCGAAGCCCTGCGGGTCCACGTCGAGCATCGCGAGCGCGGCGTCGGCGATCGGCTTGGTGATCACGCCGCCGCCCTTCACGTCGGCATAGTCGCGCACGCGGCGCAGCAGCCGGTTGGCGATGCGCGGCGTGCCGCGCGAGCGGCGGGCGATCTCGAACGCGCCGTCGGCATCGGTCGGCACCTTGAGCAGCCCGGCCGAGCGGTGGACGATGCGCGCCAGCTCCTCCGAGGTGTAGAACTCCAGCCGCGCGACGATGCCGAAGCGGTCGCGCAGCGGGTTGGTTAGCATGCCGGCGCGGGTGGTCGCGCCGATCAGCGTGAACGGCTGCAGGTCGAGCTTGATCGAACGCGCCGCCGGGCCTTCGCCGATCATGATGTCGATCTGGTAGTCCTCCAGCGCCGGGTACAGGATCTCCTCGACGACCGGGCTCAGCCGGTGGATCTCGTCGATGAAGAGCACGTCGTTCGGCTCGAGGTTGGTGAGGATCGCGGCGAGGTCGCCGGCGCGCTCGAGCACCGGTCCCGACGTCTGCTTGAGGTTCACGCCCATCTCGCGCGCGATGATGTGCGCGAGCGTGGTCTTGCCCAGCCCCGGCGGCCCGAAGAGCAGCGCGTGGTCCAGCGCTTCCTTGCGGTTGCGCGCGGCCGTGATGAAGATCTCGAGCTGCTCGCGGATCTTCGCCTGTCCCACGTACTCGGCGAGCTGCCGCGGGCGCAGCGCCCGCTCCTCGCCTTCTTCCAGCGGCGAGGCCTTCCCGGGGGTGATGAGGCGGTCGGCTTCGATCATGTCCTGGAGAGGTTCTTGAGCGCCTGGCGGATCGCGTCGGCGAGCGCGAGGTCCGCCGGCAGCGGCTTCACGGCGGCCGCCGCCTCGCGTTCATTGTAGCCAAGCGCGAGCAGCGCGCTGATGACCTCGCCGCCGGCGATCGACGCCTGTGTGACGGCCGTGGTCACCGCGACCGGCAGCTTGTCGCGCAGCTCCAGGACCAGGCGCTCGGCGGTCTTCTTGCCGATGCCGGGAATCCTCGTGAGCCGGCCCGCGTCCTGCGAAGCCACCGCGACCGCGAGGTCGTCGACCGAAAGGCCCGAGAGCACCGAAAGCGCGACCTTCGGGCCCACGCCGCTGATCCTGAGGAGCTGCCGGAAGGCCGTGCGCTCCGCTGCCGTGGAAAAGCCGTAGAGGAGGTGGGCATCCTCGCGCACCACGAGATGGGTGAGCAGCGTGACGGGCTCGCCGGTGCGGGGCAGGTTGTAGAACGTGCTCATCGGCACGTCGATCTCGTAGCCCACGCCGTGGCTCATCACCACGACCTGCGGCGGGTTCTTCTCGGCGAGGATGCCCTCGATGCGCCCGATCATGCGAGCCTTCCCGCGCGCACGCGGCGCCCGCGCGTCGGCAGCGCGCCAAGGCCCATGCCGCCGTGCGCATGGCAGATGGCGCACGCGAGCGCATCGGCCGCATCCTGCCCGGGCACGCCCGGGAGCTTGAGCAGCCGCTTCACCATCTCCTGCACCTGTTCCTTGCGCGCAGGGCCCTGTCCCACGACCGCCTGCTTGACCTGCAGCGCCGTGTATTCGGACACGGGCAGCCTCGCCACGACGGCGGCGCAGATGGCCGCACCGCGTGCCTGACCGAGGAGCAACGTGGAATTCGGATTCACGTTGACGAAGACCTTCTCGATCGCGACCTCGGCCGGCTGGTGCACGGCGATCACCTCCGCGAGCCCTTCGAGGATGGTGCCCAGGCGGGTGGCGAGCGGCTCGCGCTCGTCCGACACGATGCGCCCGCTGCCCACGTATTCGAGCGTGCTGCCGCGCTTGGCGACCACGCCATAGCCCGTGACCCCGAGGCCGGGGTCGATGCCGAGGATGCGCACGCCGGCATCAGAAGACGCGGGCATACATGCACGCATCGGCCAGCTCGCCCGCCGTATCGCGGCGCCGGCGGGCGTGGATGCCTTCGAGGGTGAAGCCGCTCTTCTCGGCCACGCGGCGGCTCGCCGCGTTGCGTGCGTCGCACGTGATCTCCAGGCGGTTCGCGCCGAGCGAGGCGCGCGCGAATCCCGTGAGCGCGCGGGTGAATTCGGTCGCGATGCCCTGGCCCGCGGCGCTCGTGCGGACCCAGTACCCGATCTCGAGGCGCGGAACCGTCCAGTCGATGGTGTGCAGGCCGCCCTTGCCGACGAGCGCGCCGTCGGAGCGGCGGATCATGCAGAAATCGAGCGTCTCGCGGCTGTGCCACTTCGCCTGCATGCTGCGGCAGAAGGCCTCCGCGCCCTCGGGAGTTTGCGGCTCCCGCGCCCAGGGCATCCAGGGCCGCAGCTCGCCGAGCGACTCGTTCACCGCGCGGCAGGTCTCGGCGCCCATTCCGGCGCGGGTCGCGCGCAGCACCAGCCGATCGGTCTCGATCGCTTCCGGGATGTCGAGGAGCAGCGGCTGGACCGGGGCGGACACTCAGCTGAACACCGCCGTGGTGTAGACGTCCTGCACATCGTCGAGGGACTCGAGCGCGTCGATGAGCTTCTGCATCCGGTCGGCCTCGTCGCCCGCGAGCTCCGTCTCGTTCGAGGGCTTCATCGTCACCTCGGCGATCTCCGCCTTGAAGCCGGCCTTCTCGAGCGCCGCGCGGACCTTCCCGAACTCGTACGGGCCCGTGATGACCTCGATGGAGCCGTCGTCGTTGGTGACGACGTCGTCGGCGCCTGCCTCGAGCGCCGCCTCCATGAGCTTGTCCTCGCTGGTGCCCGGCGCGAAGACGAGCTGCCCCACGTGCTTGAAGAGGAATGCGACCGACCCCTCGCTGCCCATGTTGCCGCCGTACTTCGTGAACGCGTGGCGCACCTCCGCGACGGTGCGCGTGCGGTTATCGGTGAGGCAGTCCACGATCACCGCGGCGCCGTTCACGCCGTAGCCCTCGTAGCGGATCTCCTCGTAGTTCACGCCGTCGAGCCCGCCGGTGCCGCGCTTGATCGCGCGCTCGATGTTGTCCTTCGGCATGTTGTTGTCGGTCGCCTTGTCGACGGCGAGCCGCAACCGCGGATTCATGTCCGGGTCTCCCCCGCCCATGCGGGCCGCGACCGTGATTTCCTTGATCAACCGGGTGAAGATCTTGCCGCGCTTGGCGTCCTGGCGACCCTTGCGATGCTGGATGTTCGCCCACTTGCTGTGGCCTGCCATAGTGAGTCTTCTGAGACGCGCGCTCGGACAGCGAGCGGTAATGCGTAATGGTAACATTCGCCTCCCGCCCCTCTCCAGAGCGAAAACAAGGTGCCTGCCCCGCTGCTGGTTGCCAAGTCGCAGTCCGACTTGGCGCTCCTTCCGGCAATGGCGAACCGCCACGGGCTCATCACCGGGGCGACGGGGACGGGCAAGACGGTGACGCTGCAGACGCTCGCCGAGCGCTTCAGCGCGATCGGCGTCCCGGTGTTCGCGCCGGACGTGAAGGGCGATCTCGCGGGGCTCGCGGCGCCCGGCGGCGGCAACGCCAAGGTCGCCGAGCGCGTGAAGCTCCTCGCGCTCGAAGGCTTCGAGTACCACGCCAATCCGGTCGTCTTCTGGGACGTGCTCGGCGCCTCGGGCCATCCGTTGCGCGCCACGATCTCCGAGCTGGGGCCGCTGCTGCTCGCGCGCGTGCTCGAGCTGAACGAGATCCAGGCGGGCGTGCTCGCGGCCGTCTTCCGCATCGCGGACGACAACGGCATGCTGCTGCTGGACCTGAAGGACCTGCGTGCGATGCTTCAGTACGCGGGCGACAACGCGGCGCAATTGCGCACGCAGTACGGCAACATCAGCACCGCCTCGATCGGCGCCATCCAGCGGGGCTTGCTGGCACTCGAATCGCAGGA
Organism: Usitatibacter sp.; assembly: GCA_035719385.1. Taxonomy (GTDB): domain Bacteria; phylum Pseudomonadota; class Gammaproteobacteria; order Burkholderiales; family Usitatibacteraceae; genus Usitatibacter. Next base: position 921 of record DASTGG010000239.1, on the reverse strand, counting down.
CGGCGACAGGTTCTTCGGCGAGCCCGCGCTCGAGATCGATGACCTGATGCAGGCCGTCCAGGGCCGCGGCGTGATCAACATCCTCGCCGCGGACAAGCTCCTCGCGAATCCGCGCACCTATTCCACGATGCTGCTGTGGCTGCTTTCCGAGCTCTTCGAGAAGCTGCCGGAAGTGGGCGACCCGGAGAAACCGAAGCTGGTGTTCTTCTTCGACGAGGCGCACCTGCTCTTCAACGATGCCCCCCGCGAGCTCCTCGAGCGCATCGAGCAGGTCGTGCGCCTGGTGCGCTCGAAGGGCGTCGGCGTGTACTTCGTCACGCAGAACCCGCTGGACGTGCCGGAAACGGTGCTCGGCCAGCTGGGCAACCGCGTGCAGCATGCGCTGCGCGCCTTCACGCCGCGCGACCAGAAGGCGGTGAAGAGCGCGGCGGAAACCCTGCGCGCGAATCCGAAGTTCTCGGCCGAGACGGCGATCACCGAGCTCGGCGTCGGCGAGGCGCTGGTGTCCTTCCTCGACGAGAAGGGGCGGCCGCAGGTGGTGGAGCGCGCCTTCGTCCTGCCGCCGTCCTCGCGCATTGGCCCGCTCGCCGCCGAGGAGCGCAAGGCGGCGATAACCGGTTCCACGCTCTACGGCCATTACGAACAGATGGTGGACCGCGAGTCGGCCTACGAGAAGTTGAAGGGCACCGGCACGCCGCCAGCGCAGGCCGAAGCGCCCGCGCCCGCCGGCTCGCCGGCAGGCGGCGGCATCCTCGGCGGTCTCGGCGACATGCTGGGCGGCGTCCTCGGCGGCGGTTCGGCGGGCCGCGGCCGGCAGACGGCGGTCGAGGCGGCGGTGAAAAGCGCCGCCCGCGCCATCGGCTCGCAGGTCGGCCGCGAGATCATCCGCGGCGTGCTGGGCTCCATCCTCGGCGGCAGAAG
>DASTGG010000238.1:0-3633 GCA_035719385.1 Usitatibacter sp. | reverse complement strand
CCTGCTGCTTTTCGGCCGCTCGCACCTGCCGCGATCCGCGCGCTGAGCGCGCAATGAAAAAACGGGGCAGTGCCCCGGTCTTTTTCTCGTCACCAGCGCCGGTGATGATGGTGCCGGTGCCCGCCGAACCCGACCACGAAGGACGGGCCGTAGTAGACCGGCGGCGCGTAATAGACGGGACGCGGGTAGTACACCGGCGGCGGCGCGTAGTACACGCGCTCGACGTAACGCGCGGGCGCCGGCTCGTAGTACCGCACCGGCGGTGCCTCGTAGTAGCGCGCGGGCGGCGCGTAGTACCCGTCGTAATAGGCGCGGCGTCCGTACCCGTCGTAGTAGTACGGGCCCTCCGATGCCGCGGCAATGCTGCCGAGGACCGCGCCGACCGCCGCGCCGGGTCCACCGCCCACCGCAGCACCGATGCCGCCACCGATCAATGCGCCCGCGACCGGATCGGCCGCCTCGGCGGTTGTGCACAGCGACGCCGCGGCGAGCGCCGTGGCGATCAACAGGGTCGTCTTCATGGTGCGGTCCTCCAGGGGCAAGGATGCCCCATTGTGCTTCAAACGCAGGCCGGTGGCACGCCCTTTTCGGGGCGGTAGAGCGCGCCCACGATGATGCCGATCAACAGCCAGAAGACCGCGTTGGACCAGGCCGTCACGGCGATGAATTCGTCGGCGAGGTCGTGCGTCGCGGTGAGCTCCTGGGTCGCGCCGTGCGGCGCGCCGAAGAGGTGCGGCAACGCCGCCAGCACGAGCCCCGCCACCCGCCAGGCCGGCCGCGGCGCGAACACGACGAGGGCGAGTCCCGCGCCGGTGAGCACGGCCGTGAGCACCCACCACACCGTACGCTGCGTGATCGGCGCGCTTTCCATGCCGGGCAGCTCGGGCGGTAACCCCACGGCCGGCGCGACGAATACCACGAAGTACCCCGCGAGGCCCCAGGCGAGTCCGGCGCGCCAGCCGCCCTTGCCGCGCAGCGTCATCCCGGCGGCGATGATGAGCGCGAAGCCGGTGCCGAGCACGATGTTGGCCACGCCGGTCTCGACGAGGCGCTCGTTGTCGCTGCGCGGCGGCTCCGGCGCCTTCTCGCGCTCCGGCGCGAGGCCCGCCTCGGCGATCACTTCGGCGGTCCGGATGAGCGGCTGGACGCGCACCTGCTGGATGGCGGTGAGCGCGATCCCCGCCGCGAGGCCCGCGACGCCCGCCGCGAGCGCGATCGTTTTCCACATGGTGCTGCAGTCAGTGGCAGGGCAGGGCAGCGGCGTGCCGCGCATCGTGCGCGCCGTTGTGCAGTGCCTCCATCTGCGTGAAACCCGCGAGATACACGAGCAGCACGCCCACGCAGGCGCATGCGACCGCGAGCCGTGCTGGCGTCGCATGCGAAGCCGGGACGACGGCGCTGGGAACCTGCTGCGGCATCGATGGCATGGCGCTCCTCGCGAAGGCTAACGGCGAAGCTCGATCGGCTTGCCGTGCGGCGTGTGGCGCGCGGCCTCGTCCCACTCCTGGCGACGGCGCTCGAGCAGCGCGTCGGTGACGATGCCCTTGCGCGCGACGATGCGCTCGAGGGCGGTGAGCCAATGCCGATAGTAGTCGGAGCCGTCATCGGTGTCACCCCGGCGCCGCACCTCGGCGAGCACCTCGGCGAGCGTGGCCGCCCATTCCTTCCAGGTGAACGCGCCGCGCTCGTTGAGGGCGACGGCCATCGCGAAAGCCTGCGCCTCCCACGGCGCCTTGAAGACGGGGCCGCCGGTGTCGCGGGGGATGCCGGGCACTTCGCGGGCAATGGCATTCACATCGAGGCTCATGCGCTCTCCAGGTACGGTTCCCAGCAATCGACATAGACCGCGTTCGCGGTGGTGTCCGCTCCCCACAGCGCCGCGGCATCGAAGCGCACGCTGTAGAGCCAGTGGCCGTCGCCGCGCCCTTGCGCGCTGGCATCGGCATACACATGGAACCCGCGCACTGCGGCGATGGTGCCGGGTTTGTCGCGGCAATAGCGCGGCAGTCGCGTATGCGTCGCGGGATTCCAGTTCTTCGTGCGGATCGCCTGGCCCGCGGAAAATCGCGCGCGCGTGGTCGGTTCGCGCACGGTTGGCGTGCCTTTGGAGAGCGCGGGCGACACTTCGTCGGCGCGGATGACGCGTGCCAGCTTGAGGGGAGAAGCGCGCATTCGGCCATCGCGAAGCTCCTCGCGCGTGACGAGGTTGCGCTCGACCATCATGTCTTCCAGCGCGGTGACCCAGATCCTGTAATAGCTGCTCGAAAGGTAGGCCGCCGGTGCCAGGCTCTCGCGCGCGGAGCGGGACTGGTCGAGCGTCCAGGCGCCGCTCGCACCCATCGCCAGCGTGAGCGCGAGCGCGCGCTTCTCCCAGGGCGCGTGGAACGCCGGCTCGTCGGGCTCCGGCCTCACCGGGCCGAAGTCCTGCATCCCGCCCATGTCGTGCACGCCGTTCATTGCGGCTCCCGCGCGAGGCCGGTGCCGATCATCGAGTCGCGCGTGACGAGCTCGGCGAGCCGCTCCTCGCTCCAGCCGTCGGTCCCCGCGGGACGCTGCGGCAGCACGAGATAACGCACCTCCGCGGTCGAATCCCACACGCGCACCTCGACGTCGTCCGGCAGCGTCACGCCGAACTCGCGCAGCACGCCCCGCGGATCGATCACCGCGCGCGAGCGATAGGGCGCGGACTTGTACCAGACCGGCGGCAGGCCCAGTACCGGCCACGGATAGCAGGAGCACAGCGTGCACACGACCATGTTGTGCACCTTCGGCGTGTTCTCGAGCGCGACGAGGTGCTCGCCCTGCCGCCCGCTGTAGCCGAGCGAGGCGACCGCGGCGCTGGCATCCTCGAGCAGCCACGCGCGGTACTTCGGATCGCTCCAGGCCTTCGCCACGACGCGCGCGCCGTTGCGGGGGCCGACCTTCGTCTCGTACGTCTCGATCAGGCGATCGAGCGCGGCGGGATCGACGTATCCCTTCTCCACCAGCAGCGACTCGAGCGCGCGCACGCGCAGGTCCATCTCGGGCAGCTCGGAGCCGCCGTGCGAATGGTCGTGGCCGTGATCGTGCGCGTGCGGAGCTTGCGTCTCGTGCGGCATGGCGGGCGCCTCGCGGGGAAAATGCCTGACGCCTAGTTTAGCGCCGCGGCGGCGGCTCCAGCCCCAGCGGCTCGGTCTGGGAGAGCACCACGCGCCGGTCGATCATGCGGCGCTGCGGCTCGTCCAGCAGCGTATAGAGCGCCTCGAAATGGCGCTGCAGGTCCGTGGAGGCGTCGGCCCTGAGGCGATCGCCTTGCGCGAGCTGCCCCAGCATGTCGCGCGCCGACGCCGGGCGGTCGCCCGGATCGCGCAGCGCAAGCAGGTGCCGGCGCTTCTCGCGGTCCAGCTCGGCGAGCTCGCGCACGCCGCGCTCCACGAGCGACCACGCGGCCACCTGCTCGGGCTTGAGCTGGAGATCCACCTTGAGCGACGGAAGCTCGCGCTCCAGGGCGGCGAAGGGATCCTGCTGGGCCGGCGCGGCACGGGGCGCCTCGCGCTCGCGCCGCGGCGTGTCGCGCGGGCTGTCGCCGCGGTCGCGGCCGGGAAGGCGTTGGGCGGCCACGAGCGCGGCGGCGGGCATCTTCATCGTCGTCTC
>DASTGG010000237.1:0-6181 GCA_035719385.1 Usitatibacter sp. | reverse complement strand
CCACGCGAACACGACATGGGCCGGCACGTCCTCGCTTCGGAGAAGGCCGCAAGGGACATGGCCCACCGCCGAAGCACGCTATGCGCGCTGGTCCAGCTTCGGCAGCGGCCGGAATTCCACTTTCCCGGGTCCCTGAACGACGAGGAACTGGCAATCCGCGGCCGATGCGTTCACGTTCGTGTGCGGCTGTTTCTCGGCGACGACGTAGCGGTCGAGCGCCCGCAGCGTCGTGACGCGATCGGGATTGATCTCGCGGATCTCGACCTCGCCGCGCAGGCAGATCACGTAATCCGCGGTTCCGGGATGCAGGTGCCACGGAACGCATTCGCCGGGCGCGAGCGTGATGTCGAGCACGCGCATCTCCCCGCATTCCGCGATGACGGTGTTCTGCTTGACGCTATATGGCCGGTCGGCCGGCGGCTTCGGCATCGGTGAGCTCATGGGACCTCCAGGCTATCGTTTGAGCAAGGGACTGCCGTACAGGCCCGTCGGCTTGACGAGCAGGATGAGCAGCATCAGGACGAAAGGCGCGGTCTGGGCGAGCGGCGCGTACAGGAGCGACCCCAGCGACACCACCTGCCCCACCAGGAGCGCCGAGACCAGCGTCCCCTTGATGCTGCCCAGCCCCCCAATGATAACCACCATGAAGGCGAAGGCGAGCAGCTCGAGGCCCATCGTGGGATCGACCATCACGAGCGGCGCGTGCAGCCCCCCGGCGAGCCCCGAGAGCAGCCCCGCGACGATGAAGGTGATCGTGAAGAGCCGCGAGACGTTGATTCCCAGCGCCTCGACGGCCTCCACGTTCTCGATGCCGGCGCGGATCGCCTTGCCGACGATGGTGCGATGCAGGAAGAGCCAGATGCCGACGTACACGAGGCCCGCGATCGCGATCACGGCCAGGCGGTAGGCCGGCACGTCGGTGCCCAGCACGTTCACCTGCGAGGGCATCGGCATCGCGACCGGCCGCGGCACGACGCCCCACGCGTACTTGAGCAGGCCGATGCCGCCGATGAGGATCCCGAAGGTGGTGATCATGCTGAACGTGGCGCTGCGGTCGTAGATGCGCCGGAAGATCGCCCGCTCCACCGCGAGGCTCGCCACGGCGGCGGCGAGCATGCCCGCGCACACGCCGAGCCACACGCTGCCGGTGGCCACGCTCGTCGAATAGGTGACGTATGCGCCGAGCGAGTAATAGAGCAGCTGGTCCAGGCTGATCACGCGCATGAGCCCGAAGCACAGCGACAGGCCGATCGAGACCAGGAAGAAGATGCTCCCGATGCTGAGCCCGAAGATGACGCCCGAGACGATGAGCTGCGGGTCCACGGCTACGTCCGCGTCGCGCCGCCGCGGCGCAGCTTGCGCGCGAGCCACGGAGCGAGCGTTCCCCAGATGCCCTTCTCGCCCGCGAGCATGATCGATACCAGCAGCAGGCCGATCACGACCTCCCAGTTGCCGATCACGCGGCTCACGACGTCCTTCATGCCGGTGTACGCGATGGTGCCGACGATGGGACCGTAGAGCGTGCCGGCGCCGCCGAGGATCGTGACGACCACGGGATCCGCGGCGCGCGCCGGGCTCGAGATCTCCGGCGTCACCAGCCCGAGGTAGATGGCGTACATCCCGCCCGCGAGCGCCGTGGTGGTGTTCGCGATCACGAACGCCGCGAGCCGGATGCGGAAATTGCTGTAGCCGAGGAAGAGCAGCTTCTCCTCGTTGATCTTCGTCGCGAGGCAGCAGGCGCCGAACACCGAATCGTCGAGATACTTGTAGAAGGCCCAGACCGCGAAGCCCACGATGAGCGCGAAGATGAAGAAGCCGTCGGGCACCGAGATGTCGAGCACCGGGGTGGAGGCGATGTTGGTGAGCAGCGACAGCCCGTTGTCGCCCTTCGTGACGTCCACGAAGACCTTCTGCGCGAGGTAGAACACGATCACGGCGAGCGCGAGGTTCACCAGCGCGAAGTAGTCGCTGCGCAGCCGCACGAAGAGCGGCCCCACGACCATCGACGCCGCGAAGCCCGCCGCCACGCCCACGAGAAGGCCCACATACGGGTTGGCGCCCCAGTAGTAGAGATAGATCCCGGTCGCATAGGCGCCCACCGCGAGGTAGGCCGGCTGCCCGAAGGAGATGAAGCCGACACGGCCCAGCAGGAAGCTGCATCCGAGCGTGTAGATCGAGAAGATCAGGACCTCGTTCACGAAGGGCAGCGGCAGGAAGGCGCGCATGAGCGCCAGCAGCGCGAACGCGGCGACGAGGCCGCCCCACCAGCGCAGCGCGCTAGACATAGCGCTCGACCTGCTGGGGCGTGACGCCCGCGGGCAGCTCGGCCACGAGGCGGCCCTCCTTCATCGCGTGGATGCGGTCGGAGATCGCGCACACCAGCGGCAGGTTCTGCTCGACGATCACGAGCGAGGTCGTGGCGCGCAGGTCGCGGAACACCTCCTTCAGGTGCGTGACGATCGCCGGCGCGAGGCCTTCGGTCGGCTCGTCCACCAGCAGCACCGCGGGCCGCCCGAGGAGCGCGCGGCCGATCATGAGCATCTGGCGCTCGCCGCCGCTCAGGTGCCCCGCCTTGCGATCCATGAGCGCGGCGAGCCTCGGGAAGTAGGCGGTCACGCGGTCCCAGTCGTAATCGCGCGTCGCGTAGCTGCCGAGCTCCATGTTCTCGCGCACGGTGAGGTCGGAGAACACGCGCTTGTCCTGCGCCACGTACTTGACGCCCAGGCGCGCGATCGCGTGCGGCGCGAGGCCCACGAGGCTGCGCGAGCCGGCGGCGATCGAGCCCGAGGCCGCCTTCACGAGCCCGGCGATGCTCTTCAGCAGCGTGGTCTTCCCGGCGCCGTTGCGCCCGACGCAGGTGAGGATCTCGCGCTCGGCCACGGCGAAGCTCACGTCGAAGAGGACCTTCGCCTCGCCGTAGCGCACGTTGAGCCCTCCCACCGCCAGCGCCGCGCTCATGCCGCCCCCGGGGCCGCGACGGGCTCGTCGGTGAGCTGCCAGTAGCTGCGCCGCACCTCGGGGTGCCGCATGCACTCGTCGTACGTGCCCTCGGCGAGGATGCGTCCCTCGTGCATCACGATGAGGCGCTGCACGAAGTCCTGCACCTGCGAGATCTTGTGCTCGACGATGACGATCGTGCGGGTTGCCAGGTGGCGGCGCAGCACCTCGAGCACGGACTTGATCTCCGACTCCGCCAGGCCCGCGAGCGGCTCGTCGAGCAGCAGCACCTGCGGCTGCGCGATCATCGCCATCGCGATCTCGAGGCGCCGCTTCTCGCCGAGGCTCAGGTGCATGACCTCGCGGTCGCGCCGGGTGTCGAGGTCGAAGAGCTCGAGCGTTCGCACGACCTCGTCGATGCGGCGCAGGCCCGCGCGGCGGTGCGTGAGCAGCCCCCACAGCGAGGCGTGCCCGCGCGCGCGGAAATGCGCGAGCGCGAGGTTGTCCGCGACGCTCAGGTTGTCGAAGGTCGAGGTGAGCTGGAAGGTGCGCACGATGCCGAGCGCCACGCGCCCGGGCGTCGGCATGCGCGTGATGTCCTGGTCGCGATAGAAGATCGCGCCCTCGTCGGGCTGGAAGTAGCCCGTGAGCAGGTTGAAGAACGTGGTCTTGCCGGCGCCGTTGGAGCCGAAGATGCCGGCGACCTCGTGCTCGTGGACGGCGTAGGTGACGCCGTCCACGGCGGTGAGCGCGCCGAAGCGCTTGGTGACCCGTTCCGCGCGCAGGATCGCCGTCATCGGGCGGCGAAGCGCGCTCTCAGTAGCCCAGGGACTTGAGGCTGGGATACACCGCTTCCCCGCCCTGGGCGCCCAGGACGCTGAAGAGGTCCCATTCGTTCTTCTGCTGCCCGGCCCCCTTGCCCTTCACCAGGAACGCCGCGTACTTGTATTCCGCCGCATGGTCCTCGCGCCAGCGCGCCGGCCCCTTCATCGACGTGAAGGCGCCGTTGCTCGCGCGCAGCGCCGCCGACACCTTCGCCGCATCGAACGACTTCGCCTGCTCGAAGCCGCGGAACATCTCCATGTACGCCACGTAGGCGATCGCCGCGTAGGCGTCCGGCGGGCGCCCGTACTTCGCGCGGAAGAGCTCCACGAACCGGTGCGCGCTCGCGACGACCTCCTTGTCCTCGAAGCCCGAGAGGTCGTGGTAGAAATAGTGCATCGCATAGACGCCGTCGAGCGCCTCGGGCGGGATGCCCTTCGCCACCACGTTCGTGATGAACGCGTTGAAGAGCGTCGTGTCCTTGTTGAGGCCCATCTGCTGCGCCTGCTTGATGAGCGCCACCGCATCGGCGCCGAACTGCGCGAAGATGAACACGTCGGGCTTCGCCGCGCGCACCTTCTGCAGGATGGTGGTGAAGTCGCTGGTGCCGAGCGGCGCCTCGTCGTAGCCGATGATCTCGGCCCCCGCCTCCTTCGCGGCCTCCTTCACGCCGTCGCGGATGTCCCAGCCGAAGCTGTCCGAGCGCGCGAGGAAATAGATGCGCTTCTTGCCGAGGTTCTTCGTCGCGGCGCGTCCCGCCATGTAGCCGACGGTCCACGGGCTGTAAGCCGTCGCGTAGGTGGCGTTGGCGAGCTTGCCCTTCATGAAGCCTTCCTTCGCCATCACGCACACCGGGAAGTACGGCATCGGCTCCTTCATGGTGATGGCGTTGATGGTGTAGGCGAGCGGCGCCCACGTCTGGCCGCCCACGCCTTTCACGCCCTCGGACACCATGTAGCGATAGCGGCGCACGCCCACGTCCTGCTTCGCCTCGTCGTCGGCGACGATGCCTTCGACCTTGACCTTGCCCCACGGCATGGCGAGGCCGCCGCGCTGGTTCACGACGTCGATGGCGAGCATCGCGCCTTCCTTCTGCGTCTCCGCCACCGCGGCGAACGTGCCGGTGAGCGGAAGCAGGATGCCGACCTTGATGCTCGTGGGATCGGCGGCGCCTGCGGCCCCGGAACCCACGATCGCGCAAAGGGATGCCGCCCACAGGAACTTCCGGATCATGCCGAATCCCCCTCCCAAGTGATTGCGACAAAAGGCGCGCATAGCCTACCTGCGCCACGGCGGTAACGCTACTGGGTCAGGATCCCTGCCTGCCACACGCGTACAGCTCGCGCCGCGACTCCAGGTGCTCCGGGACGCTGGCGGCGCGATAGATCGCGTACGGGTAAGGAATGCCCCCGGCCTGCCGGTAGGCGTCGGCGGCGCGCTCGATGGTCGCGCACGCTTCGGTCTTCTCGCCGAGGCGCGCGTGGGCATCGATGAGGAAGAGCAGCACCTGCGTGCGCTCGGCGGGCGATGCCTGTGCCGGCGGTGCCGCGAGCGCCTTGAGGAGGTTCGCTTTCGCGCGTGCGTTGAACTCGCGGGCACGCTGCGGCAACGCCTCGCGCCCGCCCATCTCCGCCCTCTGGCGCGCGAAGAAACCGTCGATCACGAAGCCCGGCGACTCGATGAGCTTCGCCCATTCCATCTCCACCATGGCGAGGCGCAGGTATTCGTCGCTGCGCTCGTAATGCCGCAGGGCCGGGCGCAGCATCTCCTCGGCGCGGGACGTGCGGCCGGCCTCCAGCAATGCGCACCCGTACAGGTACTGTTTCCACGGATCGTCGGTGGCCGGGACGCCCACACCGGCGCACCCTCCGAGCAGCAGCGCGAAGACGGCCATCCGCGCGAATGCCGCTTGCCGCTTCATGGGCGCTCCTTGCCCGGCAGCCGTGAACGCACCAGCCCCACAGCCTGCTCGGCTGCGCGAGGCGCGCCCTCGAAACCGAACGAGTGCACGGACCGGTCGGCTGCACGCACGACCATCAGCTGCTGCCTGCTGCCGAAGCGATCGACTTCCACGCTGCGGATATCGGCATAGGCGATGCGCTTCGCGACGTCCAGCCGGGCCAGCTCGCGGTCCCAGATCACGAACAGGACGGCATCGGCGGTGAGGGCGACGGCGCCGCGATAGGAGCCCGGCTCGCGTTCCAGCATGGACTCGCGCCGCGCTGCGAACCCATTCACGAAGGGATACCAGCGGCCCTTCTCGAAGACGTGCAGCTCGCCCTGCGCGCCGGACACGCTCGCGCGCACGCGTGCCTCGAGATCGGGGCCCGAGAGCAACGGCGGATTGGGCGCGCAGCCCAGCGTCACCAGGCAGGCGAGCCAAACGAAATACCGCGTCATCGACATCGGCCACCTCCGGTTC
>DASTGG010000236.1:0-16956 GCA_035719385.1 Usitatibacter sp. | reverse complement strand
GCCACGACAGCGCCCGGGGCGTCATCCACGGCGACCGGGATGTCGTTGACCGGCGTGATGGCGATGTTGATCGAGGCCTGGTTCGACACCGCACCGAGATACGTCACGGTGTAGGTCAGGCCGTCGATGCCGTTCGCGTTCGAGTTCGGCGTGTACGTGATCGAGTTGTCGGCATTGAGCACGGCCGTGCCGAGGCGCGGCGGCGTGACGATCGTCAGCAACGCACCGGGCGGGATGGGCTGGCCACCCACCGTGTCGTTCGCGAGCGGGGTCATCACGAGCGGCGTCGCGCACGCGGTCGCGGGGACGTTCGTGCAGTCCTCGAACATCGTGTACGTGTCGTTCACGGCGCTGGGCGGAGTGCCGCCGCCGGCCACGCCGACACCCGTCGTCACGAGCAGGTTGGCCGAACCGCCTTCCGACGAGTTCACCGTCACCGTCGCGGGCGGGGCCGCGAGCGGCGCGATCGTCAGCGTGCCGCCGACGAGCGGACCGTAACCCGCCGCCTCGAGCGAGGCAGGCAGCGCCGTATCCGACGAGTTCGCGGTGATCTTGAGCGAGCCGCCGTTCTGCGGCGTGTAGACCGCGCCCGACGAGCCCTGCACCGAGGTGATCGCGACTTCGTCGACGACCGGCACGTTGTAGTACGTCGGCGTGATCTGGCCCGCGGCGTTCACCGAGGTCTGGTCGACCACGCAAACCGAGACGGGCACCGACGCCGGGTGCATCTGCGCCCAGAACTTCACGTCGGTGTTCACCATCTGGTAGAGGGTGGCGCCGACGGGAGCGCTGAAGGGCGGTAGGACCGCGCCGGTGTTCGGATCGATGGTGCCTGCGCAGGGCGCGTCATACGCGCTGATGATCGGCATCGTCGAGGCGGGCGCCGGCTGTGCGGGCAGGCGCGCGTTCACGGTCGGCGTGCCGGTGGCCATCACGTCGAGCTTGATGCCGGTCGGGCTTCCCACCACGGGGTTCGCGTAGCTGGCGCGATCCACGGTCACGTTCTCGGGCAGGGCGCCGGTCATCAGGCGGCCCGTGGTCGAGAAGGTGTCCGAGGACATCGTCCAGCCGTTCGGGCCTTCCACGCGGAAGATGTTGTGGTTGTACGTGACGCCGTCGTTGCCGACGAAGGGCGGCAGCGGGCTGCCCGTCACGGGGCCGAGGCGTCCCGGGTCGGCGATGTACTTCTTGCCCGTGCCCGGGTACGGCTTCGCCGCGCCGGTGTTCACCAGGATGTCGTACCAGGGGTCCTGGCCCGGCAGGATGTCCGGAATCGGGGGCACTTCCGCGCCGCCCGCCACGGGCGAGGGCAGCAGGAACGGGCCGATGTCCGTGCCCAGCGTGCAGGTGAAGGTCGCGACGCAGCCGAGGCCCACGTCATCCGTGAAGAAGATGCGATCGCCGGCCGCGACGTTGTTGAACGTCCACTTGCCGTACGGGTGGTAGATCGTGTACGTGCCGCTGAAGGGCACGTTGGTGATGAAGACGCGGATGCGGCCGAACGTCATCTGCTGGCCGGGCACCACGATCGCGCCGTTCGCGAACGACGCTTCGACGGCCACGATGAGGCGGCCGCGCGAGCCGGTGTTCGCATCCTTCACGACCGAGACGGCGTCGTGATAGAAGTGCTCGATGAAGAAGGGGTCGGGGAACGTCTCCGGGAAGACCGGCCCCGGCGGGATCAGCGTGCACCATCCGTTCTGGAGCTCGGACTGGTTCAGCAGCGAGCAGAATTCCATCGTGATCCCGGACTTGTCCTGGAACCACGACGGGAAACCGCCTACCGCGGGGCTGGAGTTGACGGGACCCATGCGCTCGAGGGCGGCGTGGGCGGGCATGGAAAACGGAAGCAGGGAAGACACGGCGGCGATCACCGCGGCGACCCCCTTCTTCAAACGAGGCATCTGCATTTCATCGCTCCTTCTCGGTTGCGAACTTCAGTGAAAAACATCTCCGTGCGTCTTCCCGCGAAAGAAGACGTCGTGCATCCAACGAAGGGGCGGCGCTGCTGCTTTGTTGTGCGCGGCCGTTTGCCGGCCTGCGTTGCGAACGTTGGAGGTCACATGGGGGGATGCGGCATGCGACCTCGTGCGATCGCGGTATTACGGGCGCTTGGTCGAGCAGACGACGACGAACGTGCCGGCGTGGCCGGGCACGGGCACGGAAGCGCACTTCGCCCTTCTCGCTTCGGCGGATCCGATGACGGCGAACTGGCCCGCGATGACGCCGGCGATCATGAGGGCGGCGACGAGGCCGCGCGACTTCGACTTTTGCATGGTGGACTCCCTCTGCTGGTGAATTGGCCCGCGTGATTGCGGGCACGCCACCCTTACTGCATGACATGTGCCACGTGCTTTTATGTGAACAAAATCACGCGCTTCGAATTTGCCTGCGACCGCGTGCCGCAGGGCGCATGGGCCAATTGACCCTAGCGGGTGCTGTACCGTGGGTGAAAAAACCCGGGGAATGAAGGGGTTGCGTACTTAGCAAACCCAGCGCGCCATCCGCGCGAACGATTCGTCCTTCATCGCTTCGCGAATGCGGCGCGACATGGAGCGCGCGGTCTTGTAGCTCACCCCCAGCAGGCGCTGCAGGTGCCGCGAGCTGATCGGCTGCGTCGATGAGCACAGCAGGTGGACGGCCTGCAGCCACACGTTCAGCGCGATCTTGCTGCGCCCGAACACGGTGCCCACCGTCACGGTGAATTGCGCGCGGCACGCGTGGCACTTCCACACGCCGCGGCGATGCGCCTTGCCGTCGAGGCGATAGTGGCCGCCGATCGTGCGGCAGCGCGGGCACACCGGCGCCTCGGGCCAGCGAAGCGACTCGAGGAATTCGCGCGCCTCGCCGGCATCGCGGAAGTGCGGCTTGTCCAGGTCGTCCATGTCCGTGGATAAAAAAGGCCCGGACCTCGCGGTCCGGGCCATCCCCTCGCTGCTTTACTTCAGCGCGATGCTGCTGGTCCTCGAGCCGCCGAGCACGGGCGAGCTGGAGAAGACGTTGATCGAGTTCGGCTTCACCGACCACGTGGTCGTGTCCGTCGGGTCCGACGGGCCGCCCGGGTTCAGCACCTGGTCGTACAGGAAGTTGCCGACCCCGTCGACCACCGCCGTGCCGATCACGCACTTCGGATTCGATGCCGTGCCGTTGCAGCTCCCGCCGCCGTTGGCCGCATTGAGAGTGCCGTTGTTGTACACGATCGTCATCGTCTGGCCTTCGCGCACGCTGTCGGTCCCGGACACGGTCCAGCGAGCCGAAGCGGCGCCACCCTGGTTGCCGACCTTGTAGATCGCCTTCGCGATCGTGATCGCTTCGGAGCCCAGGACGTTCACCGTGACCGTGGCCGGCGTCGGCGAGACGGCGCCCGCCTTGTCGAGCGCGTTGTACGTGAACGAGAAGGTACCGGTGCTCGTCGGCGTGAAGCTGATCACGCCGCCGTTCGGCACGGGCTGCGCGCCGAGCTGCACGGGCCACGTGAGGATCTGCGCGCTGGCCAGATCCGCCGCGCCGTCCGGGTCCGTGTCGTTGGCGAGCACGTTGACCCTGTTCACCCTCGCCACCACGGAATCCGTCACGTCGTTGACCGCGGTCGGGATGTCGTTCACCGGCGTTATGTTGATCGCGATGTTCGCCGCGTTCGAAACCGCGCCATTGACCGTCACGGTGTAGGAGATGCCGTCCAGCCCGTTCGCGTTCGCGTTCGGCGTGTACGTCATGGAGCCGTCCGCGTTCAGGACCACGGCACCGATCCGCGGCTGCGAGGTGATCGTCACGGTCGATCCCGCGGGCACCGGCGCGCCGTTCACCGTGTCGTTGGCGAGCGGGTTGAACACGAGCGGGGTGGCGCAGCTCGTGGCCGGCGTCGCGCTGCAGTCCTCGTACATCGTGTACGCGTCGTTGTTGGCGAGGGGCACCGGACCGCCGCCGGCGGCGCCGACCGCGGTCTGCACCAGCATGTCGCTGCTGGAGCCCTCCGACGAGAGGATCGTCACCTTCGACGGAGGCGCCGCGAGCGGCGTCACCGTGGCAGTGGGCGGCGTGCCGCTGAGCGTCGCGCCGTAGCCGGCCAGCGTGAGGATCGGCGGCGTGAGGTTGTCGCTCGATTGCGCCTTCACCGTGAGCGAGCCGCCGTTGGCGGAGTCGTAGAACGCGGTGGAGCCGCCGGGCTGCGTCGTCTCGTCGGTCACGCTCGCCATGTAGAAGGTGGGCACGAGGTTGCCCGCGGCGTCACGCGTGGACGCATCCTTTACGCACACGGCGGCCGGCACCACGGAGGGGTGCGACTGGCCCCAGTACTTCGTGTCCGCGGCGACCATGGTCGTCTCGGTCGCGTTGAGGGGTGCCGAGTACGGCGGGAGCGTAGCGCCGGTGTTCGGGTCGATCGTCCCGGCGCACGGCGCGTCGAAGAACGAGAGCACCGGCGTCACGGCGGCCGGCGCCGGTTGCGCGGGCACGCGGCCGGCTGAGGTCGACGTGCCGGTCGCGAACACGTCGAGCTTCTTGCCGGTGGTGCTCGCGACGGTCTGCGCGTAGCTCGCGCGATCCACCGCGACCTGTCCGGTCATCTGGCCGGTCATCACGCGCCCGTTGGTCGAGAAGTCGGTGCTGCTCAGCGTGTAGCCGTTCGGTCCCTCGAGTCGGAAGACGTTGTGGTTGTACGTCGCGCCGTCGTTGCCGACGAAGGGTGGCAGCGGGCTGCCCGTGACCGGACCGATGCGGCCCGGGTCGGCGATGTACTTCTTGCCCGTGCCCGGATAGGCCTTGGCCGCGCCCGTGTTCACGAGGATGTCGTAATACGGGTCCTGGCCCGGCACGATGTCCGGAATCGGCGGCACTTCAGCGCCGCCCGGGGCGGCCGAGGGCAGCAGGAACGGGCCGATATTCGTGCCCAGCGTGCACTCGAACGTGTTCACGCACGCAAGGCCGATATCTTCCGTGAAGAAGATGCGGTCGCCCGCCGCGACGTTCGGGAAGATCCATTTGCCGTACGGGTGGTACACGGTGTACGTCCCGCTGAAGGGCACGTTGGTGATGAAGACGCGGATGCGCCCGAAGGTCATCTGCTGCCCGGGCACGACCTGCGTGCCGTTGGCGAACGAGGCCTCGACCGCGACGACGAGCTTCGCGCGCACGCCGGCGTTCGCATCCTTGATCGTCGAGACGGCGTCGCTGTAGAAGTGCTCGATGAAGAAGTTGTTCGGGAAGGATTCGGGCGCCGTGGCCGGGTTCGGCGGCAGGATCGTGCACCAGCCGCCGTTGAGCTCGGCCTGGTTGATGGGATCGCAGAACTCGAGCGCGACCCCGGTCTTGTCCTGGAACCACGACGGGAAGCCGCCCACCGTGGAAGAGTAGTTGATGGGACCCATCCGCTCGAGGGCCGCGTGGGCCGGCGCGGCGAGCGCGAGCGACACGGAAGCCGCGAGTAACGTGCGCGCAAGGCTTTGCATTGTTGTGCTCCCTTTGTGTTGGAAGAGGGCGCGCGCCAATTCGGGGGCGCACCGGCGCGCGTTGGGAGCAACCCTAACGTGAGGAGCCGCCGGAATAAGTTCGATGCGACAACATGCCACGGGCGCAACGCACCGGTTCACATGCCGCGAATCAACTACTTGCCGCCAGTGCGACAATCGACCGCAGATTTTGGGAGGAATTTCCCTTTCGCGATATCCGGGAAAAAAAGGGCCCGGATCGTTTCGATCCGGGCCGCACCGCCTTGCGCGACGGTTACTTGAGCGTGATCGCGTTCGACTTCGATCCCCCGAGCACCGGCGAGCTCGAGAAGACCGTCACCGAGGTCGGCTTGCTCGTCCAGACCGTGGTATCGGTCGGGTCCGACGGGCCGCCCGGGCTCAACACCTGGTCGTAGAGGAAGTTGCCGAGCGAATCGACGACCGCGGCGCCCACGACGCACTTGGTATTCGCCGCCGTGCCGTTGCAGCTGCCGCCGCCGTTGGCCGCGTTGAAGGTGCCGTTGGTGTACGCGATCGTGAGCGTCTGGCCCTGCTTCACGCTGTCGGTCCCGGACACCGTCCAGCGCGACGAGATCCCGCCGCCCTGGTTGCCGACCTTGTAGATCGACTTCGCGATGCTGATGGCCTCGGAGCCCGCGACCGTGATCGTCGCCGTCGCCGCCGTGGGCGACAGCGCGCCCGCCTTGTCGACCGCCTTGTACGTGAACGAGAACGTCCCCGTCGAGGTCGGCGTGTAGCTCACCACGCCCGCCACCGGCACGGGCTGCGCGCCGAGCTGCGCGGGCCACGTGACGATCTGCGCGTTCGCGAGGTCCGCGGCGCCGTCCGGGTCGGTGTCGTTCGCGATCACGTTGATGGTGTTGAGCCTGCCGACGACGGCGCCCGCGGCGTCGTTCACCGCCGCCGGGATGTCGTTCACCGGAGCGATGGCGATGGTGATGTACGCGGTGTTGGATACCGCGCCGTTCACCGTGACCGTGTAGCCGATGCCTTCGGTGCCGTTGGCGTTCGGGTTCGGCGTGTACGTCATCGTGCCGTCCGCATTCACGACGACGGTGCCGAGCCGTGGCGCGCCGGTGATGGTCACGAGCGAGCCCGCGGGAATCGGGCCGCCGTTGAACGTATCGTTTGCCAGCGGGTTGAAGACGAACGGCGTGGCGCAGGTCGTGGCCGGCGTCGCGCTGCAATCTTCGAACATGGCGAGGTCGTCGTTCACGGCGAGCGGCAGCGGGCCGCCGCCGGCGGTTCCGACCGCGGTCTGGACGAGCAGGTCGGTGCTGCCGCCTTCCGACGACAGCACGGTCACCTTCGAGGGCGGCGCGGCGAGCGGCGTCACCGTGAGCGAGCCCGCGACGAGGGTGCCGAAGCCCGCCGCGGTCAGCACCGGCGGGACGAGCGTGTCGCTCGAGGCGGCGGTCACGGTGAGCGTGCCGCCAGCGGCGGAGTCGTACTTCGCCGTGGAGCCGCCGGGCTGCGTGACCTCGTCCGTGACGGGCACCATGTAGAACGTCGGCACGACCTGTCCTGCCGCATTGCGCGTCGTGGAGTCCTCGAGGCACACCGCCGTCGGGACGGCGGTCGGATGCGCTTGTCCCCAGTACTTCGTGTCGGCGTTCACCATCTGGATCTCGTTCGCGCCGACCGGGACGCTGTACGGCGGCAGGATCGCGCCAGTGACCGGGTCGACCGTCCCGGCGCACGGCGCATCGAAGAAGCTCAGGATCGGCGTGATGCCGGGAGGCGCGACACTCCCCGGCAGGCGCGCCGTCGCGGTGGGCAGGCCCGTGGCGAACATGTCCAGCTTCTTGCCCGTGGCGCTGGCGACCGTCTGCGCGTAGCTCGCGCGGTCCGGCGTCACCTGGCCCGGCATCTGGCCGGTCAGCAGGCGCCCGTTGGTCGAGAAGGCGGTGCTCATCATCACCCAGCCGTTCGGGCCTTCCACGCGGAAGATGTTGTGGTTGTACGTGACGCCGTCGTTGCCGACGAAGGGCGGCAGCGGCGAGCCGGTCACGGGGCCGAGGCGGCCCGGGTCGGCGATGTACTTCTTGCCCGTGGCGGGATAGGGCTTGGTCGTGCCCGCGTTCACGAGGAGGTCGTAGTACGGGTCCTGGCCGAAGACGAGGTCGGGGATCGGCGGCACTTCCGCGCCACCCGGCGTGGGCGAGGGCAGCAGGAACGGGCCGATGCTGGTGCCGAGCGTGCAGGCGAACGTGTTCACGCAGGCGTTGCCGATGTCTTCCGTGAAGAAGATGCGATCGCCCGCGACCACGCCCGGGAAGATCCACGTGCCGTACGGGTGGTACACCGTGTACGTGCCGCTGAACGGGACGTTGGTGAGGAACACGCGGATGCGCCCGAAGGTCATCTGTTGGCCGGGCACGACCTGCGTGCCGTTGGCGAAGGAAGCCTCGACCGCGACCACCAGCCGTCCGCGCGATCCCGTGACGGCGTCCTTCACCACCGAGACCGCATCCGAGTAGAAGTGCTCGATGAAGAAGTTGTTCGGGAACGATTCCGGATAAACGGGGCCGGGCGCGAGGAGCGTGCACCAGCCGCCGTCGAGCTCGGCTTGCGACTGCAGGTCGCAGAACTCCAGCGCGATGCCGGTCTTGTCCTGGAACCACGACGGGAATCCGCCCACCGTGGAGCCGTAGTTGATGGGACCCATGCGCTCGAGGGCCGCGTGGGCGGGAGCAGCAAGGGCGAGCGAGATGGATGCGGCAATCAGCATGCGCGCGAAGCAGGGTTTCATTGCAGGTCCCCCGTTGTTGGTCGAAGTGACGGCGCGGGCACGCTTGCGAAGGGCGTGCGTGCGCCGTGACCTCACGCTAATGCCGCGCGCTCCCGGGGAAGAGCCGCTGCGACAACTTGCCACGCGGGGGCAACCCGCCAGAATATGACAAGGATCATGCGAGGAGGCGCTGCCGCGGCAACACACCGCAGCATCCCCGCGCGACGCGCTACGCGAGCGCTCTCCGGCGCGCTTCCTGCTCGCGCAGCACGCGGCGCTGCACCTTGCCGGTGGTGGTCATCGGCAACTCGGCCACGAACTCGATCTCGCGCGGCTGCTGGTACGGCGCGAGGTGGCGCTTCACATGCTCGCGGATGGACTCCTTCAGCGCGTCGGAGCCGGCATGGCCGGGGGCGAGCAGCACGAAGGCCTTGATGACCGCGCCGCGCGTCTCGTCGGGGACGGGGATGATCGCGGCGTTCGTGACCGCGGGGTGCTTCACGAGGCAGTTCTCGATCTCGGCCGGGCCGATGCGGTAGCCGGCGCTCTTGAACATGTCGTCGGAGCGGCCCTGGTACCAGAGGTACCCCTGCTCGTCCATGGAGGCTTCGTCGCCGGTGCGGCACCATTGCCCGGTGTACTTGCGCCGCGTCGCCTCGTCGTTCTTCCAGTAGCCGAGGAAGAACACCGGGTCGGGCGTGCCGTCGAGCCAGGTGCGGCGGACGGCGACTTCGCCGACGGTGCCGCGCGGCACCTCGGTGCCGGACTCGTCGATCACCGCGATGCGATGACCGGGATACGCGCGCCCCATCGAGCCGGGCTTCACCGGCCACACCGTGTGCGAGTTGCCCACGATGTAATTCATCTCGGTCTGGCCGAAGATCTCGTTGATCGTGACGCCGAGCTCTTCCTCGGCCCAGTGGAAGACCGCGGGCCCGACCGGCTCGCCGCCGCTCATCATCGAGCGCATGTCGAGCGTGTACCGCTCGCGGGGCTTCGGGCACGCCTTCATCATCATCTTGAGGGCGGTCGGGAAGAGGAATGCGTTCCTCACCGCGTATTTCTCGAGCAGGTGGAACGCGCGCTCGGGATCGAAGCGGCCGCGGTAGCCCAGGATCGCCTTGCCGTGGAAGAGCGTGGGCATCAGCGCGTCCCACAGCCCGCCGGTCCATGCCCAGTCGGCCGGCGACCAGAAGATGTCGCCCGCCTGCGGGAAGGCGTCGTGGGAATGCTCGAATCCCGGCAGGTTGCCGATGAGCACGCACTGCGGCAGCAGCGCGCCCTTGGGCGGCCCCGTGGTGCCGCTGGTATAGATGATGGTCGAGGGCGCGTCCGCGGTCGACGGCACGGGCGCGAACCGCGGCGAGGCCTTCGCCAGGAGCGCATCGAAGTCGAGCACGTCCGCCTCGCGCGCGCCGGCCGCGCCGATGACGTGGCGCAGCTCCGGCAGGCGGTCGCGGATCGCCAGCACGCGCGGAAGCGTCTGCGCATCGGCCACGACCGCTTTCGTGCCGCTGTTGGCCAGCCGGTACTCGAGCGCGTCGGGCCCGAAGAGGAACGAGAGCGGCACGGCGATCGCGCCCATCTGCCAGCACGCGAGGTACACGATGATGGTTTCCGGGCGCTGCGGCAGCACCAGGGCCACGCGGTCGCCCGGCTCGATGCCGAGCGCGCGCAGCGCGTTGGACAGCCGGTTCGCCGCCTGCTGCAGGTCCCAGTAGGCGTAGGCGCGCGCCTCTCCCGACTCGTCCTCCCAGTAGAGCGCGAGACGCTCGCGCTCCGGCGCCCAGCGCCCGCAGCACGCGCGCGCGATGTTGAAATCGGGCGGGACCTTCCAGCGAAAGGACTCGTAGGCCTCGCGGTAGCGGTCGGTCGTCAAGCGCCAGTGACTCGGGACACTAGCGCACCAGCGCCGCCTCGACGTCCGCGAAGGTGCGCGCGATCTCGACGGTGTCGAGGTTGAGCCCGAGCTGCCGCGCCACGCGCGAGGCGGAGATGATGCCGCGCACCAGCCGTCCTTCCTGCTCCGAAACGAGGACGTGCTGGCGGCGCACGTGGCGCAGCGTCGTGACGACGTGCCCCACGCGCATCTGCTTCACGTCCGAATACGGGATGGCCTCCAGCCCGACCACGTCGGTCATGAGGTCGGCCACGCGCAGCTCGCTGTGCGGCATGCCGCGCGTCTGCATCACCCGCATGCGCTTTTCGCCGAGGATGTCGGTGGCGGTGACGACGCCGGCGACCGCGCCGCTGCGGTCGAGCGCGAAGAGCAGCCGCACGCCGCGTTCGAGCATCAGCGCGTGCGCGCGGTGCGCGGGTTCGTCGGGGAACGTGGTGGCGGCCGGCGTGAGCGTGAAGTCGGTCATCACGAGCATCGCCGGATCGTCGAGGGTCACGTGGGGAAAGGGCGGCTGGGCGACGCGCACGCCGGACGCGAGCGGCGCGAGGCTCAGGGCTGCGTATTCACGCATCATGCGAACCTCCTTTCTACCCGGCCAGCTCCGCGCTGCGCCGGAAATGCTGCACGGCTTCCTGCGGCTTGCCGATCTGCTCCATCAACGCGGCGAGCGTCATGTGCCCGTCGTGCGTGGGCTCGAGGGCGAGGCTCGCCTCGATGTAGCTCTGCGCCTTGCCCCACAGGCCCTGCTTCATGCAGAGCTTGCCGAGCGCGAGCAGCAGCGCGGGATCGCGCGCGTGGGCGCGCAGCCACTTCTCCGCGCGCTCGATCTGCGGCAGGGCATCGGCGCCCGCCGCCTCGCCGTAGAGCGCCACCAGGCTCGAGTTCCATTCACGCTCGAGTGCCTGTTCGATGATGGTTTGGGCCTCCGTGTTCCCGCCGAGGGCCAGGTGGTAGCGCGCCGCCGTCGCGGCGACCGCGGGATCGAGGCGCATTTCCGCGGGCAATTGCTTCCAGTACGCCGCCAGCGCCGCGGCATCCTGGGCCTTGCGGTTGAGGTTGCCGAGGTGGGCGGCGCGCCGCGCGGCCGACGCTTCCGCCGGGCCGATGCCGCCCAGCTTCACGAGCGAAGAGAGGGTCGCCAGCATCTCGTCCCACTGCCGCAGCGCCTGCTCGGCCTGCAGGCGCAGGCGCAGCAGCCGCAGGTTGCGCGAATCGCGGGCGGAGAGGTCCTTCAGCACCGCGAGCGCTTCCTCGTGGCGGCCCTGCGAAACCAGGAGGTCGGCGAGCGTGGTGAGGCGCGCCTGGTCCAGCTCCGGCGTCGAGCCCTTCGCCTGGTCGAGGAACTGCTCGCGCTCGTTGAAGCGGCCGAGCTCGTGCGCGCTGCGCGCGGCGATGATCGCGGCCACGCCCTTCGTCTCGTCGTCCACGAGCGCGGCGGCCGCGCTCTTCTCGGCCGACGCGTAGCGGCCCTGGAAGAAGGCGAGCAGCGCGTCGTTGAGCGACTGGCGCATGCGCAGGCGCACGCGCTCCTCGCGATAGGCGCGCACGCGCGCGGGAATCGCCACCAGCGTGGTCACCAGCCGCGCCAGCATGTAGAAGGCGAAGTAGCCCGCGACGACCAGGAACACGAGCAGGTTGAGCGACAGCTCGATGCGGTAGGGCGCGGCGACGATGACCACGAAGCCGGTGGAGTTGCGCGCGAACAACGCCACGCCGACGGCGACGGCGGCGAGGACGATCGACCAGATGGCGAAGCGCATGGGCTAGCGTTTCTCCCGCGCCGCGCGCGCGGTGCGCACCGCCGCCAGGCTCGCGTTGATGCCGGGCACGGCGATGGCCACGGGGCTTTCGGCCACCTGCTTCAGGGTCCCGAGCGCGGTGGCGGTGCCGCGCGCCTTCGTGTCGAAATACTTCGCGATCCAGGCTTGCGACAGGCGCACGTCCTCGCGGAACGACGCTTCGTCGCGCGCGAGCAGCGCCACGCGCGCCGAGAGCAGGCGCAGCTTGAGGTTCTCGCGCAGGAAATACGCCTGCTGCGGCGCGAGCAGCGCCACGTCCGGCGTGTCCAGCTCGCGGATGCGCACCAGCCCCTTCATCTCTTCCCAGAAGTCGCGCGCCGCGCGGCCCATGGGCCCCTCGTCGGCGCGCACGCGGCTCACGCGCGCCACGGGAATCGTCTCCGAGATGATGAGGGGCAGCGCGTCCGTCTGCGCGATGAGGCCGTCGAGCTTCACGGCGAGGCCCACCGTGTCCACCTGCGGCACGGCCTTCAGGCGCTCCATGTCCTGCGTGATCGCGCGGCGCAGCGGCGTGGCGGCGAGCTTCTCGGCGCGTGCGAGCCGCTGGTCGGCCGCCTGCAATGCGACCAGCGCCGCGCGCACGTTGCCCGCGAGCTGCAGCTGCTGGCTCGCGAGCACGAGGAGCTGCTCCACCTCGGATAGCAGTCGGTCGTCGGCGCTGCGCGACAGCTCGCGGTACATCTCCTCGATGGCCGCGCGCTGCTCCTGCGTGTCGGCGACGCGGCCCTCGAGGTCCTGGATGCGGCCCTGCGCTTCCTTGAGCGCGGCCTGCGCCTGGGCGAGGTTGGCCTTCGACTGCTGCAGCTCGGCGCCCAGCTCGGCGAGCCGGCCGCCGGCGCTCGTCTCGAACGAGTGCGCGCCGAAGCGTGCCTCGAGCGCGATCGCCCCGGCGACGATGGCGACGACGATGGCGATGGTGGCGACGAGGCGCGCGTTGCGGTCGCCGCGGCGCGGCAGTCCCCGTGCCGGCGGGGCGGGAAGGGAAGGCGGCATCGGATCGGTCATGCAGCGGCTTTCAGGCTCGCGAGGGCTTCGACGAGGGCGGGCGTCCCGTGGCCCGTGACGATGGCGCGGGCGAACCGGCGCGCCGCGGGGTGCCTCGCGATCGCCTCGTGCGGCACCAGCAGCGGCGTGTTCGCGGCATGGCGCTGGCCCTGCGGGCCGATCATCGCGAGGAAGTTGTCGAGCGTCTCGCCGGAGAGCGCGCTCACGGCGTGCACTTCGCCGCGCGACCAGGCGGCGAGCAGCGGCGCGGGGTCGCTCGACGGGCGCACGCGGCGGTAGCACTCCACGTACTCCACCTTCGCGCCGCGGGCCTCGAGCCCTTCCTTCAGCCGCTCGCGGCCGCCCTCGCCGCGGAAGATCACGATGTGCTGGCCGGACACGTTCGCCAGCGCCCCGAGCGCGAGGAGCGCGTCGCTGTCGTGGCGATCGGTGGGCGCGAGCACCTCCCCGAACCCCGCCTCGCGCAGCGCCTGCGCGGTGGCTTCGCCGACCGCGGCCACGCGCACGTTCGCCGGCCACTGGCCGTAGCGTTGCGCGGCCGACAGGCCTTTCTCGGCGGCGTTCGCGCTCACGAAGATGGCCCAGGAAGCGCGCTGCAGGCGGGCGAGCGCCGCGTCGAGCTCGGGCGACCACGGCAGCTCCTCGATCGCGAGCGCCGGGAAGACGAAAGGCCGCGCGCCCGCATGCGCGAGCTCGGCGGCGAGCGCTTCCGCGGCGCTGCGCGGCCGGGTGATGACGATGCCGGTGCCGTCGAGGTGCCGCATGGCTTCAGGCGCTCTTCGCGAGCAGCGTCTTCAGGATCTCGCGCCCGCCCGCGGCGAGGACACGCTCGGCGAGCCGGATCCCCACGTTCTCGGCATCCTCCACGTCGCCTTGCGCCTGCAGCCTCACGAGCCGCGAGCCGTCCGGCAGGCCCACGAACCCGTCGACGTCGATGCCGCCGTCGCGCACGCGCGCGAACGCGCCCACGGGCACGTCGCAGCTGCCCTGCACCACGCGGCCGAACGAGCGCTCGGCGCGCGCCGCCCCCGCCGTGGCGGCATGCTCGAAGGGGGCGAAGAGCGCGGCGAGGTCGCTGCGGTCGCGCTTGTATTCGATGCCGAGGATGCCCTGGCCGATGGCGGGCAGCGACAGCTTCTCGGGCAGCGTGGCGCGGATGCGGCCCTCGAAGCCGAGGCGCCGCAGTCCCGCCGAGGCGAGGATGATCGCGTCGTAGTCGCCCGCGTCCAGCTTGGCGAGCCGCGTGTTCACGTTGCCGCGCAGCGCGCGGAACTGCAGCGCGGGATAGGCGCGGCGCAGCTGGCATTCGCGCCGCAGGCTGGAGGTGCCGACGAGCCCGCCCGCCGGAATGGATTCCAGCGAGGCGTGCCGGTTGGAGACGA
The DNA here is from genome assembly GCA_035719385.1 of Usitatibacter sp. Taxonomy (GTDB): domain Bacteria; phylum Pseudomonadota; class Gammaproteobacteria; order Burkholderiales; family Usitatibacteraceae; genus Usitatibacter. Next base: position 2,671 of record DASTGG010000236.1, on the reverse strand, counting down.
AGGCGTCGAGCGGCAGCTCGCGCTCGCCGAACGTGACCAGCGCGAACTGCGGCGGCAGCTCCATCGGCACGTCCTTGAGCGAATGCACGGCGATGTCCGCGCGGCCGTCTTCCATCGCGACCTCGAGCTCCTTCACGAAGAGCCCCTTGCCGCCAACCTGCGCGAGCGGGCGGTCGAGCACCCGGTCGCCCTTGGTGGTCATGCCGACGATCTCGACCTCCAGGCCCGGGTGGCGGGCGCGCAGGGCGTCGCGCACCATCTCGGTCTGGGTCATGGCCAGGCGGCTCTCGCGCGTGGCGATACGGACTTTCGCGGGGATTTGCGTCATGGAACTGAAAGCGTACACCAGTCGTCGGACCTTGTTCCCATTGATAAAATCATCGATTCCCCCTTCGAGCTGCCCATGACCGCGCGCCTGCGGGAGATTCCCTACAACTACACGTCGTTTTCCGACCGGGAGATCGTCATCCGGCTCCTGGGAGAGGACGCGTGGCACGCGCTGGAGGAATTGCGCTCGCAGCGCGTGACGGGCCGCTCGGCGCGCATGCTCTACGAGGTGCTGGGAGACATCTGGGTCGTCCAGCGCAATCCCTACCTCCAGGACGACCTGCTGGACAGCCCGCGGCGCCTGCGCCTGCTCGTGGAGGCCATGCACCACCGGCTGAACGAGATCGAGAAGCGCCGCGGCGACAAGGCGAACGACGACCGCGTGGGCGGGCTGCTGGCGGCCGCGCGCGCCGCGGTGGACGACTTCGAGTCGGCCTTCGCGCAGATGCGCACGCTGCGCCGGCGCATCGTGCGGCGGCTCGCGGGCATCACGCGCAAGGACAACATCCTGTTCGACGGCATGGCGCGCGTGTCGCACGTGACCGACGCCACGGACTGGCGCGTCGAATACCCCTTCGTGGTCGTGAACCCCGACACCGAGGAAGAATGCGCGCCGCTCGTGAAGGCGCTCGTCGAGCTCGGGCTCACGATCATTCCGCGCGGCGGCGGCACGGGCTACACCGGCGGCGCCATCCCGCTGCACCGCCTGTCCGCCGTGGTGAACACCGAGAAGCTCGACCGGCACGCGCCCATCGAGCGCCGCGTGCTGCCAGGCCTCGCCGAGCCCTGCCCGGTGATCCGCTGCGGCGCGGGCGTGGTGACCAAGCGCGTGATGGAGGCGGCGGAGGCCGAAGGCCTCGTCTTCGCGGTCGACCCCACCTCCGCCGATGCCTCGTGCATCGGCGGCAACGTCGCCATGAATGCCGGCGGCAAGAAGGCCGTGCTCTGGGGCACCGCGCTCGACAACCTCGCCTCGTGGCGCATGGTCACGCCCGACGCGGAATGGATCGAGGTCGAGCGCCTCGAGCACAATCGCGGGCGCATCCACGACGTCCCCGTCGCGAAGTTCCGCATCCGCCGCTTCGAGGCCGACGGGCGCACGCCGAAGGGCGAGGAAACGCTCGCGATCGAGGGCCGCCGGCTGCGCAAGGAGGGGCTCGGCAAGGACGTCACCGACAAGTTCCTCGGCGGGCTTCCGGGCGTGCAGAAGGAGGGGTGCGACGGGCTCATCACGTCGGCCACGTTCATCCTGCACCGCATGCCGAAGCACACGCGCACGGTGTGCATGGAGTTCTTCGGCGACATCAAGAAGGCCGTGCCTTCGATCGTCGAGATCAAGGGCTACCTCGAGAAGCACCCCAGCGCGATCCTCGCCGGCCTCGAGCACCTCGACGAGCGCTACGTGAAGGCGGTGGGCTACGCGACCAAGGCGAGGGGCCGCGGCCGCCCCCGCATGGTGCTGCTCGCCGACATCGTGAGCGACGACGAGAACGCGGCGGCCGAGGCGGCCTCGCACGTCGTGCGGCTCGCCAACGCGCGCGACGGCGAGGGCTTCGTCGCCGTCTCCGCCGAGCAGCGCAAGCGCTTCTGGCTGGACCGCGCCCGCACGGCGGCGATCTCGAAGCACACCAACGCCTTCAAGATCAACGAGGACGTCGTCATCCCGCTCGAGCGCCTGGGCGAGTACACCGACTTCATCGAGCGCATCAACATCGAGTTCTCGATCGCCAACAAGCTGAAGCTCGTCGCGGCGCTGGCGGAGTTCCTCGCGGGCGAGCTGCCCGCGCATGCCGAGGCCAAGGTCGAGGGGCGCGACCTCTTCGGCGACCGGCCCGAGCGCGCGCTCGAGCTGCTGAGGAAGACGGCGGAGCGCTGGAAGTACATCGTGGCCAACTTCGACCGGCTCGCGCTCGACGTGCGCAGCGACCTCGAGGGCCTGGGCATGGATTCGGGCAAGGTGGGCCAGGACCCCGGGCAGACGGTGTTCTCGCGCGTGCAGCTCCATCACATGCGCATCTCGTGGAAGCGCGAGCTGCGCGACCCGCTGCGGGAGATCTTCGGCGGCCGCGATTTCGAGCCCGTGCTCGCCGCCATCGACAGGATCCATGCGCAGGTGCTCTCGGGCCGCGTGTTCGTGGCCCTGCACATGCACGCGGGCGACGGCAACGTGCACACGAACATCCCGGTGAACTCGGACAACTACGAGATGCTGCGCGAGGCGAACGAGGCGGTGGCGCGCATCATGGCCTTCGCGCGCTCGCTGGGCGGCGTGATCTCGGGCGAGCACGGCATCGGCGTGACCAAGCTCGAGTTCCTCACGCCCGACGAGGTGGGCGCGTTCGTC